>CAZQNZ010000153.1:0-5472 GCA_964594615.1 uncultured Planctomycetia bacterium | reverse complement strand
TGCTTGGAAATTGAACCGCTGACGATACAAGGGTTTTTCAACAGCCTCCTAGAACCGTTTAGAACAGGAAACCCAGCGTGGGACAATGTTAGCGACCCGAACCAGGCAGGGACGTGTTTATCGCTCGATGTACCAGTTGGACGGATCGTCCCAGTCGTAATTAAAGAAGGTGCGATCAACGAACTGGTGAGCATCCCGGGTGTCGTTCTTGAATGATTCCCAGTGAGCACGGTTATGTTCCGCGTTAAAGGTACAGCCGTTGATGGCCCCGAAGATCGCAAAACTGCCAATCAGCGCGCCAATCATCAAGATCCGACCGAATGCCTTTTTGAACGCCGTTTTCATCCGATTCACTCCTCCTTAAAGCAGTTCCTGCTTAATTCGCAACATGTTACGATAATTAGTGGAATTATCATACGATCTGGTCTGATACGTTTCAAGGATCGTTCTGTTCGACCCTGGCGGCTTTCCAGAACCTTGATTTTCCCTGTTCGAGCAGTTACCTTTCGATTTTCGTTTCACGCTTCTCTCAACAACGACTGTCTCATGTCTGCCCAGGAACTGGATTTCGCCGCCGAGGTGTTGACCACCGAGGCAGACGCGATTCAATCTCTGTCGGAGCGGCTGGATAAGTCGTTCACCCATGTGGTGGAGCGGATCCTCTCCTGCCCCGGTCGCGTCGTGGTGACGGGAATGGGAAAAGCCGGTCTGATTGCTCAGAAAGTGTCCGCGACCTTCGCCAGTACCGGCACACCATCCATCTATCTGCATCCGGCCGATGCGTACCACGGCGACCTGGGACGAGTGACCTCCTCAGATCTGGTCCTGATGATGTCGAACAGTGGAGAAACTGAAGAACTCGTTCGGCTCGTCGAACCTCTGAGGGGCGTGGGGTGTTCCATTTTCGCCATCACGTCGGAGGAGACCAGCACGCTCGGTGAACTCGTCGACCATGTAATTGAGATCGGGAACATGGAAGAAGCCTGTCCGATGGGCCTTGCCCCTTCAACCAGCACTACGGCCATGCTCGCCCTGGGCGATGCCCTTTGTTTGACCACCCTCGAACGGCGAGACTTCTCCCGTGAGGAATACGCACGTTTCCACCCGGGCGGATCGCTCGGGCGAAAACTGATGAACGTGGAAGAAATCATGCGAACGGGTGAACACAACCCGATCGTCCACGAGGACTCCACGGTTCGTGATGCCCTGGCCAGTATCACGAAGGCCCGCGCGGGGGCCATCAACGTCATCGGCGACCAGAACCGGCTCACAGGCATCTTTACCGATGGTGACCTGCGGCGATTGTCCGAACACAGCAATGACCAGATCGGTCAACAAAAAATACGGGAGGTCATGACGGCGGACCCGATCACCATTCATCCCGAACAGTTGGCCACGGAGGCTGGCCGGATCATGAAGGAGAAAAAGGTGGATGAACTCCCCGTCATCAATCACGATCAGGAACCGATCGGTATGCTGGACATCCAGGACCTGCTGGAGGCCCGTTTGATTGATTGACCTCCGTACCAATTGGATGAACCCACTTTGTACACCCTGAAATGACCGCCGGCCTCTCCCTCGATGACAAACCATGGCATCCGGTAGCTCAGTGAAACCTCGTACTGCAAGTCGTTTAAAGAGACGCCGGGCGGAACGCAGCGTGATCCGATCCCTCAACAAGCCCGCCCAGAAGGCGACCAGGAACAAGCTCGTATGAATGACGGATGGGAGACCAGACCCTCTCAAATCAGAACGTTCAAGTGACTATCGTCGAGTATTACTTCTGGCAATCCCCTCTCCACAGTGATCCTTCCATTTCGGTAGAACGTTGAAAAACCCTCGCTCCGTCCGTAGGATCACAATGATGAACCTACGGAGTGTTTCATAGACATTACCCCTGGATTCAGCAGAAATATCAGTAAACATAAACGGAGGCCACTGACGGTCGAACGGCCCTACGTTTGCCCGCACTTCGTTTCAGGGACGGAACGAGGATATATATACTGTGTGCCGTAATTCTTGTGAAACCTTTCTTCGCTTCTGGGAATCGAGATGAGCAACCTCATTGATTCAAAACTGAACGCCATCGAATGTGTCATCACCGATTGTGACGGCATACTGACGGACGGTAAAATTTACTTCACCGGAGAGGGTGAACGGATCAAGGCGTTTCACGCCCACGATGGATCGGGGATCAAACTTCTGCAACAGTTCGGTTTTCTTGTCTCGCTGATCTCGGGTCGGGACTCTCCCCCCCTGTCCGAGCGTGCGAACGAACTGAACTTTGATGAATTTTTCCCGGGCTCCGACAACAAAATCGAGCCCTACCAAACCATTCGGCGCAAACATGACCTCTCCTCGGAACAGATCTGCTACCTCGGAGACGACCTCACGGACCTGCAACCCTTCGAGGAGGCCGGTTTTTCCGCTACGGTCCCGGACGCCAGCGGCGAAATTCGAAAACGTGCCGATTACATCACGGATACAAACGGGGGGAACGGTGCATTTCGAGAAGTCGCTGACCTTCTTCTGAAAGCAAACGATCAGTGGGATGATGTACTGAACAGTTATCGATGAAAAAAGTTTCGCTGCTTCTCCTGATTGCCGGTCTGGCACTTCTGTTCGGACTGTCCTGGCTCTACCCGGTCCCCTCCGTGTCCCCTTTCCATACCGAGAAAAAAAAGAACGGAACATCCTCAAACCAGGATCGAAAGGAGCAGACGAATCAGGAGGCGGAAACCGGATTCAAAGCCGGAGAATTTGTCTTTCCCTATTACCGCAATCCCTCGGATACGGAACCGGCCTGGATTTTCCGGGGGAGTAGCGGCACGGTAAGCCGCGGCAAGAAGGATCAGATCCGTGTAAAGGATCCACGGATCAGACACTTTCCGGAATCGGACCGAAACACCTCGAAAAATAACATTCAGGAGGTCCGTATCTCCGGTGAGGAGGGTCAGAAACAACCGAATAACATTGCGTTTATTAAAAAGAACGTGCGGGTCCGCACCGGACAAGGGGGGCGACTAACCACTCGCCAACTGTATGCCAACTTTGAGTCGGACCGCCTTTATACCCGGTCCGATCACAAGGTGAACGTGGATCGAAACGGGCTTTCAATTGAAGGAGTTGGATTCACCGGGAACGGACGGCTTTCACGATTCACACTGCGAAAGAAGATCTACATTCATCTCTCCACAAGTCAACTTCGTCCTCTCGCCAATACCAACGACCGAACCCGCTCTTCTACTCCGGATCATCGATACGTCATCACGGGTTCTGGGCCGATGAACGTTCGACTGATCAAGGAGACAGAAGATCACCGCCGCTGGAAGATGTCGATCTACGATGACGTGTTCCTGTATCGCATCCACGAACGGGGGGCACTTCGTCAGACCTCCGATCTCCTGCACGTCACCCTGCTTGAACCAAAACAACCCTCTTCGGAAATGGATTCCACGAAGGAGTCCGGCAACCGTTCTACCCGTCTCCGTCTGGAAGCCATTGAATCTCGGGGGAGCGTACGAATTGATGACCCAAATATCCGTATCCAGTCCGATCACGTGACCATGCGACGAAACGAACGTCGGGACGTGTTTCTCCTGCAGGGTGATGGTCAATCAATTCGACTCAACGAAGAGAACGTCTCTTCACAAAACGGAAAAAAGCACACAAAAATTTACGTTTCCGGCCGTGGACGCATCGAACGGAGCCGCAACTTATCCACTTCGAACAAGACGCCCTCTTCTGAATCAAATGGTCATGCATCGTTTAACGGTCAGGTATACGTCCGGCGACGGGGGACACGACTTCAATCCCAATCTCTCTCCGTCGCATTCATGGAAGGCCAAACCCAGATCTCAAAGGAAGAACCCGGTACCCCACAGGACGATCACCCGCTTCGTATCCGCATGCTTGAGGCGGAAGAGCAGGTCCTGTTCCTGACGAACGATTTTGCATCGACCGGGAACCGCCTGACGTGGTCCCCTCCGACAGACACCATAAAGCTTCAATCCGACTCTCGGAGCATCGTTTCGGACCTGCACAACCGAATCATCGCAGAAACACTTCATATTGATCGAAACCGGCGGTCCTTCCGTGCGGACCGATCGGTTCGGACGACGATTCGGACTACTCAAACGAGAGGATTTCAGCTTCTTGGATCCACCGATTCCACCAGCCCCCAGAATACTACACCGGAGGAAGGCGATTCCTCCACTGCAGCCTCCGAACGAACCACCTGGCACCTGAACGCGGACCATCTCCGCTTTCAAATGCAAGCGGACACCGATCAGATGCGTCTGCTAGACGCTACGGGTAACGTGCGTATCTCATCCGATCGGGGTCAAGCCCGTGGACAGCGGTTTGTCTTGAATCGAGATCAATCGCGAGCGATTCTTCAGGGAAAAAAAAAGAAAGCCGCCCTGTCCCAGAATCACAACCGGGCCTTTGCCGATTCATTCCGTTTCAACCTGGACCACCGAACGGTTGTTTTGAAAGGATCGAAACGCATGCAAATTGACCTGAGCAGTCATCAGAACGGACAGGACAAGCCCTCCCGTCTTCCTCGTTCACAACGCCTTCAAATTACGACCGGAGCCCCCCTGATCGTCCATCGGCGCCGGGGCCGAATCCGGGTACTTGGTCGGGCCCACGTGCTGAAGCCGGGGGGGCGGATGCACAGCCGACGTCTGAACGTCACGTTTCAACCGGAGACCAACCAGATCAAAACCGTCCGCGCGAACGGTGATGTATTTGTAGGAGACACCCGTGGTGCCGCACGAGGGGACCTTCTCAACTGGACCCCCCGAAAAAAGCGTCTCCTCCTGCGAGGTCAGCCCCATGCCGTGGTCAACCGGGACGGAAACACGGCACGCTTCGAGATCATCACGATCTGGAACAACTGGAACAACGTCCGCGGAGAACGGTACAAGTGGCAGACTCCGGGTACCATCGAGGCGTCCTCCCCGGCGGACGAGTAGCCCTTCCCATTACCACAAGCAATTAGTTGCGCATGGCGGTGGGCATTCCGTAAAAACTGCTTTCCACCGTGTGTCCGTGGTTTCATCTGCAGGAAACCAACAGGATGTACTGCGAATGAACGCCGATTCTTCCCGCTCCGTCGTCACACTGGAGCGTTCAAATCAATGAACCTACTCTGACCCGTCGTCCGGAGATCAAAAAACGATACCGAACCCAGACGAGCTGTAAAATCGCTTCCGCTCATTCAATCAGAATCGAGAAATCGGTGCCTGAATAAAACGCGTTTTGATCACTGGAAAAGGAGTTCTTTACGTACGATGAACCGTTCTTGTTCGCAACCATAACGGGGTGGTATTGCGTGTTAGAGTACGTGGGACCCCCGATGGCTTCCCCTCCTGTAAACGCCCCCTCTCGAATGATCCTCAGCAAAACATCACGAAATCCGTTTAATTCAGTTTCGGCATGTGATATGATAATTTTCTTGTCCTCTTT
>CAZQNZ010000152.1:0-5531 GCA_964594615.1 uncultured Planctomycetia bacterium | reverse complement strand
CAGACTGGCCGACATCGTCAGCACCCAGCCGGACGGTCCCGGGGGATGCACTTTCATCACGGTGGAAAGCACCGGAAGATAAACCGCCCCGAGCAGAAGCATCACACATAGAACCAGGGCCCCCCAGACGTATGGATTCCGGGTAATGTCATTTACAAACACGGACGAGCCGTACTCCCGCATGTTGAACACGTGCCACAGCTGTGAAAAGGCAATGGTCAAAAACGAGATCGTCACCGCCTGTTTTTCCGGAAGTTGCAGGTACGTTAAGGCGATAATCAGTGCCCCGAGAACGGCGATGGTAAACACCACGCCGTACAACCCAATCGAGATCCAGTGCCTCCGGCCGAGAATCGGCTCGTCGGTCGGACGGGGAGGGCGTTCCATAATTCGCTCGTCACCCTCCCCGAACCCGAGTGCCAGTGCGGGAAACACGTCCGTCACCAGGTTCAAAAACAGAATCTGAAGCGGGAGAAGCGGCAGGGGAAGCCCCATCACCGACGCCAGACCGACCACCATGATCTCACTGACGTTGCAGGACAGCAGGTAGAACACGAATTTCCGAATGTTTTCGAAGATGATCCGTCCCTGCCGAATCGCCGACACAATCGAGGAAAACGCATCATCCATCAGCACCATATCCGACGCCTCCTGTGCCACCTGCGTGCCCCGTTCGCCCATGGCAATGCCGATGTCCGCTTTTTTCAGCGCCGGCGCATCGTTCACCCCGTCTCCGGTCATGGCGGTGATCTCCCCGCTGTCCTGGTGCAGATCAATCAAACTCAGTTTCTGTTTCGGACTGACCCGTGAAAAGACGGACGTATCCCGAAGCCGCTGTTTCTCCTCCGGGGACATCGTTGAAATGTTATCCAGCGAGTGGGGCTGTTCGGAGTTCCCGTCCGACGCCTCAACAATGCCCACCTCCTCGGCAATATTCCGTGCCGTTTCCGCCATATCTCCCGTCACCATGACGATCCGAATGCCCGCCGCCTGACAGGTGTCGATGACACTTCGCACGTCACGTCGCGGCGGATCCAGCAACCCCACCAGCCCATGGAAGACGAGGTCTTGATACGGGTCCTGGTCCGCATTTGAGGCCGTCCGGGACGCGACGGCAATAATGCGAAGCCCCCGGTCGGCGAGGTCCCGGGTTTTTTGTTTCCATGTGTCCACATCCTCGTCGGTGAGGGGTCGCTCCTCTCCCCCCGTCCGAATCCGGTCGGCCGACGCCAGTACCGCTTCCGGTGCGCCCTTGACCGCCACGAGGAACTCCCCTTCGGATTGCCGGTGAAACGTGGCCATCATGTTCGTCTCGGAGCTGAACGCCTCTTCCCGCTCTTCCGGCAGGGACTCAAGTAACGTTTCGCGCGTGAGCCCGGCGCGTGTGCCCAGCTCCAGCAGGGCCGTTTCCATCGGATCCCCGGTCAGTTCCGATTCGCCGTCCTCCGTCTCCACCCGGGACGCGTTGTTACACAACAGCCCCATTTTGAGCGCCGTTTGCACATCTTCGGGCATCCGATCGACGGGAGTGGCGTCCAGTTCCTCGCCGGTCAACGAGCGGTCCGGCGTGACAATGGAGCGGACCACCATGTCATTTTCCGTCAGCGTACCGGTTTTATCCGTCATGATGAGGGTGGTGGACCCCAGCGTCTCCACGGCGGACAAGTTGTTGATCAGCGCGTTCTGTTCGGCCATCCGCCACATGCCTCGTGCCAGAGCCAGCGTGGCGACCACCGGCAATCCTTCGGGTACAGCTGCAACGGCCAGCGCAATGCCGGATTCGACCATCAGAAACACCTCGTGCCCGGCCAGAATCCCGGAGACCGTGACCGACGCCGCCACCAGCAGCGTGAGCCAGACCAGTTTGTTTCCCAGTGACTCCAGACGCTGTTCGAGGGGGGTGCTCTCTGCCTCTGCCTGTTCAACCAGGGTCGTAATCTCCCCGAGCTCCGTCTCCATGCCGGTGGACACCACGACGGCGGTCGCTTCTCCCCGCGTCACCACCGTTCCTTTGTACGCCATCGAATGCCGTTCGGCGATCGACGCATCACGTTCCACCGGCTCGCTTGATTTTTCGACCGCTACGGATTCACCGGTCAGCGCGGATTCGTCCACCTGCAGGTTGTTGCTCTCCAGAATCCGAACGTCGGCGGTAATCAGATCCCCCTGGTTCAGTTTGATCACGTCCCCCGGCACGAGGTCATCCGCCGGCTGTTCCGTCAGTTCCCCGTCTCGAAACACCTGCGCACTCACCCCGCTCAGCTCCCGGAGGGACTCCATCGATCGGAGGGCACGGAGTTCCGTAAAAAACCCGATGAGCGTGTTGATCACAATCACCACCAGGATGGCCACGCTCTCGACGACTTCGTGGAAGAGCAACGCCACGACGGCCGCCACAAACAGCAGGCCGATAATCAGGCTCTTCAGCTGGTCAACCAGGATCTCCGTCCAGCTGCGGGTTTGCACTTCCTTGAGCGTGTTCGGACCGTATTTCCGCCGGCGCCGGTCGGCCTCGTCCGACGACAACCCGGCGTCCGGGTCGGCCTCCAGCGCGTCAACAACCTCCGATACCGTTTGACTCCACGGCGTATCCATCGGTTCGACGCAAAATGTGGTGTTGGGCTGCAACACGATCGGACAATCAGCGAGCGCGGATCAATTCACATACATCAAAACCGTAAAGCCAAACCAGAAGATTCGCAAATGACGGGCCTCACGTCTTACATACCAAACAGATGCGTGCCCCGCAGCAGCCGGTGGAACAGGTCCCGACCCGTGATAATTCGCTTCTGGGCGCCCCAGACCAGGATCACGTCCCGCTCGGTCCGCGGTGGTTCCGGGTGATACGGTTCAAGCTCATTCAGCACGGAGCCGAGACGCCGCGACGTCTCCCGAACCACGACCGGCTCGTGGCAAAAACGCTGGATCGACGTCGTCCCGTCAAAAAACAGGTGGCGGAGGAAGTTCGGTACGTGGAGCACCCACAACGGATCCCCGCTCTCGTCCACAAACACCATCCACTTTTTTTCGTGACGGTGAAGCCGCTGCAGAAACGGATCGGACGGTTCCGGATCAAACGATGGAAACCGAACCCCATCCGGCTCCGTGTCCAGTTTCACGATGCTTTTCTCGGACAATTCATTGCCCTCTTTTTCAATGATGACGTCGTCCATCGTCAGAAAATTGAGCGCACCAACCCCCTCGAGAAATCCGATGTCGGATTTGTGGGATTCCACGTGTTCCCGGATGACCTGTTTGAGGTCCGGCTCGCGAAAAAACTGAATGCCGTCTCGTCCAAGCATCCGGTCGAGAAGCAGACCGACCGGTTTCGAAATCGGATACAGAACAAATCGGTAGATCGACATCACCGGCGCCAACCAGTAGCCGAACGTCAGGGCGTATCGAGAAAACACCGCCTGCGGAACAATTTCCCCGAACAGCGTGATGATGACGGTCGAAAACAGAAAGGCGCCCACGCCGGTCATCACCGACTCGGTGAGGAGCGCGAGCAACACGTTGACCCCGACGTTCCCCCAGAGAATGGTCACCAGAAGGGTGTGGTAATCCGACCGGAACTCAAGGACCCGAACGGCTTTTTCATTTCCGGTGCGAGCTTCCACTTCCAGCCGGAGCCGCGTGAGGCTGAAATAAGCCAGGTTCAATCCCGACAGCAGGCCGGATTGCGTCACACAGAACAGAATGCCCAGCCAGATGGCGACCGGATGGGTGAGGACGTCCATAACGTACTCCCCGGACAACAATTCTAACGGTAAAACAACAGCGCGACCGGACCCGGATCGTTCAGATACGCCGTTTGATGCACAATGAGTTTTCCCTCTCCGCCGTTTCGAATCACAGCAGCGTTCATCCGTTGACGCCCGAGTGAAAAAGAAGCGGAAGGAACGACCTCATCGAAAAAACACGAAAAACGTATTCTACACCAGTACAAATACGGTTTGAACGGACTTCGTCTCCTCCGCGTGAATTCGCGTGTATCTGCGGTACGAATCAGAAAGGAACAGCTCAAAAACGCATGCTCGCAACAACGTTACAATCCACAGATAAACACGGATCAACGCAGATCTAAAAAACGATAAAAATATTATTTTATCCGCGTAAATCCGCGTCCATCTGCGGTCTAGATCGCAAATGAACAGCTCATGAGCGCTTGCTCGCGAAAACGTCATCCACCACAGATAGACGCAGATCAAGAGAACGATTTTCACGAATTCCCACCTAATCACGTAAAATTAATGCATTGCAGCAATTTCCATCTGCCACTCTTTCACCGCCTCCAGCGGCCAGACAAACATCAACACATTCAACAGAAACCCATCCCGAATCAGAATAATCGTCATCAGTTCAAACCCAACAAACAGAACCACCGTGACCCAGATGGGAAACCGCCGTGCCATGACAAATCCCGATATCATGGCCAGCACATCCATCGTCGAATTCAGCACCGTATCGCCCACGAACTCCGTCGACATCGTGTGTGCACGGTAATACTCAATCACGTACGGCGTATTTTCCGCCACCTCCCAGATCCCCTCCACCAGGATCGCCAGCACCGCCCAGAAGATCACCGGCCGTTCCGGAAACAACCATTGCATCACCATGTACGATAGAAATCCGTGAATGATATGGCTGAACACATACCAATCCGTCAGGTGCTGAGAAATCTCCGGCGAATGCACATTGCCAAACCACAACTTCACCGACCCGCACGTACAGATCAACGGACGGTCCATGAGCAGGAGAATGAAGGGCACCAGCAGCACCAGAAACACACTCAACTCCCACCACCGCCGTTCATCTTCATCAAACAACGAGCGCCACATCAGCAGAAGAACACCAATGAAATATAATGTATGTACAACGTCGTGACACGATCTCGATCATCGATCCAGGTGACCACCCTGAACAAGCACGAAGGAACTATCTTACACAGGTTCGAAAACGGTTTGAAAATAAACTCATCCCACCCGGCATGAATGCACGCAAAGAATTGACCGAAAACCACCTGATCCCGTTCTGATCATCAACCGTCCCCGCAGTGGACAATTCATGCGCAGCCGGGGGATGCAAATCCCCGGTAAAAACGGACCCGGAACCACCCCGAACCCCCTGGAGGGGGGACTCGATTTTGAGATGGATCATCATTGCGTGGGAGTTGTCCCCATGCGGGGACTTGTGAATCGTTTTGAACTGTGTCGTCATCGTAATCGATGGCCCACCGGACCGTACCGGCGCTTTGTGCCATGTATTTTACGATCGAGCGAAAATGGAGCGCCGGTGCCCCCACCGGCGTCGTTTATTCCAATTCAATCCACGACCTTCTTTTTTTGTTAAGTCTTTTGAACGGCCGGCGCCAATCCGACGTGCGATGTTGCTCGGAAGTTCAAAAAAACGCGGGCACCGGCGCTCCGTTGAAGGACCGCATTGATCTATCGAAAAATGACAGAACCCCGACGGTCACCTATGTAATCGATTTCAAGGGCGTAGTTTCCCCACACCCTCGAAACCGCGAA
>CAZQNZ010000151.1:0-5537 GCA_964594615.1 uncultured Planctomycetia bacterium | reverse complement strand
TTCAAATCATCACACGAGTTAGGGCAACGAACACGGGTTGGAAACACCCCAACAATTTCAGCCCAGGTACCCACCTGCGGATGTAATCCGTTCATTCAGGGCCTGAAGGGCCCATACTGTGGAGCCCAGGGTAAGCCGTCGAAGACGGCGCAACCCTGGGGATTTTCGCCTCCAAAAATAACGCGCCCTGTAGGGGGCGCTACATCGTAATTTTACAAACGTCGTACAATGGTCGGTACGTCTAAGTATCATCTGTTTTCCCTTCAGGGCACGGGTATTGGGGCCTCCTCTTACGCTGGGCCGAGTGATATATACAAAATTCAACTTCCGCGAGGCAATAGATCGACAGAGTGAGCAATTACGTGATTCCTGTTCAAAAAAAAGCCGGATTATCGAACGGTACACGCGAAAGCCGGACGTTTTCTTCGAATTGAATCTCACGGAGTGCACGCTTCCTTTTCAGATCGGGTCCAGATGCTGATAAAATTGTTCCATCGACAATCCGAGGGTTGGTGTCCGATTCGTTTCGACCCCGGCATCATTTGCACTGGATTGAACCGTTCCGTCCATGTCTGTCACCCACACGTTGACCCTCGACGGTCAGGACATCCCCTACCAGCTCGTCACCTCGCAGCGGGCGACGCGCATGCGAATCGACGTTGAACTGGAGGGCATACGGATCACTGTACCGGAGGACCACCCGGGCGACCCCCACGCGTTCGTGCGTCAGAAGTCCCGATGGATCCAGAAAAAGTACCAACAACTGCTGTCCCTTCGGGATGAGATTCCCGAGCGGTCCTTTGAAGTCGGTTCCACGTTTCCGTTTCTGGATCAACCCCATACGGTACGCCGTGAAGATCGTGCGTATTCGATCCGTTTCGATGGTTGTTTCGTTCTTTCTGAACCACGAGTGCAATCGTCTTCTGTGAAGGAGGAGCTGGAACACCTGTATCGACGGGAAGCCCGGAAGATCTTTGAAGAACTCGTGGCCGAGTACGCCGAACGCATGGCCGTGAACCCAGGAACCGTCGCCGTGCGCAACCAGAAAACGAGGTGGGCGAGCTGCTCCGTGAACGACACGCTTTCCTTCAACTGGCGTGTTATTATGGCGCCCGAAGCCATCGTGAGATACATCGTCATTCACGAGCTGGCGCATCTTGAAGAACGAAACCATTCGGACGCGTTCTGGCAGCTCGTGAATCAGTACGATCCCAACGGTCTCGAGCACGCCCAATGGCTCAAAGAGAACGCGGCAAAGCTGGTGTTTGATCCGCCCGGTCGGGAGCCGGGTCATGATCAAGAGAAAGAATCTGATCTGACAGAAAACGATGCGTAATGTGCGTCCCACCTTGGTCGTTTTCGATTGAACGATGCGAGGCATTCTACCGTGACTCCGGGAATCAGGTGAACGGGGACCCTCTTTCGGTCCTGGAAAGCGAAACTCCGCGATCACTCCCGGGGAGAATTTCTTCGTGTTCCCTTCCGCACGCCGAGATCATGGGCCGGGGAACAATGCTTACCGGCGGTGTCCACGCTGACACCGGATCTCTCGGTGAGAGGATTCGGATCCATCGTTCGGACCAGTAGTAGCAACCACACGTTAAAGCTTATTCCATCATTGGATTCCTACTGGTCGGGCCGGGGGATCGGTCAACCGACAGGAGGCAGGTATTCGATCCGATCCACAACCTCCAGGCTAGGTTGATTGCACATAACCGATTGTTTACGTTTTGCAGGGTACATCATCTCCAGAGGGAGGTGTTCAACGCACTTGACTCCTACACGTCCTCAATCCATAATTCGTTTCTCATCCGTGGATGGGCATAATTGAAAGCAATCGGATCTTATAATAAAGAAAATAAAATGATCCAAAATTTTTTAATCCATCAAATGTTCATACATTAGTCTCTTGAAGCTTTTCGCCTCCGGTTTTTTTTCTGAACAAAACTGGTGGATCGCTGCGGTACTTCTGTCGTTTCTATGCGGTAGCATTGTTGCGATTTTCTCTTTTACATCCGGTGGGACGCCCCCATCCAATCCCACCGAAGACCCCGTTTCGTTTAACGAGGACATACGTCCGATATTCAACGAACAATGCGTGGACTGTCACGGCGGTGTCACTCAGAAAGGGGACGTGAACGTGATTTTCCGGGAGAATTTACTGGACGAAGGAGCGTCCGGCAACCCGGCGGTGGTGCCCGGCAAACCGGAAAAAAGCGAACTCATGGCACGCGTCACCCACGAAGACCCGGAAAAACGCATGCCGTATAAAAAGAAACCCCTCAGCAAGGAAGAAATCTCCGATCTGCGCCGCTGGATCGAGAACGGTGCCAAATGGAAAAAACACTGGGCATACCAGAAGCTGTCCGACCGCGACCCACCCGAGGTCACGAACACGTCCTGGCCACGGAACGGAATTGATCAATTCGTCTTACATCGGCTGAAACAGAAGGACCTGACCCCCTCCGATCGTGCGGAATGTCACACGCTCATTCGACGGTTGAGCCTGGACCTGCGCGGACTCCCTCCATCGGAAGAGGATGTCCGTATGTACCGCAAAAACCCCACCCCCGACACCTACGAACAGCTCGTTGATAAATACCTGAATTCGTCGGACTTTGGAGAACGATGGGCCACCATGTGGCTGGACCTCGCCCGGTACGCGGATTCGGTAGGATACGACACGGACGAACTGCGGACCATCTGGAAATTTCGGGACTGGGTTATCCGGGCGTTCAACGAGGACAAACCGTTTGATGAATTTACCATTGAACAACTGGCCGGCGACCTCCTGGAGGATCCGTCGAAGGACCAGCTTCTCGCCACCGCGTATCACCGCAACACAAAAATGAACACGGAAGGCGGCACGTCCGACGAGGAGTACCGCGTCAACGCGGTGATCAGCCGGGTGAACAACACGATGGAAGCCTGGCAGGGGGTGAACATGGGATGCGTTCAATGCCACAGTCACCCCTATGAACCCATCAAACACAAGGAGTATTACCGCTTCTACGCGTTTTTCAATCAGACCAAAGACCGGGACATTGACAGCCAGACCCCGAGCATTCCGGGACTGCGCCCGGATTACCCACAATATCCGTTTCTGAACGATTCCGAACAACAGAAGAAAGCGGCGAAACTCTATCAACAGATCGAGTCGCTGCGAAAACGGATGGATCAAAAAGTCAAAAAGAAGAAACATCAGAAAAAACTCCAGGAATGGGTGAAGAAAGCACGTCGCCAGCTGGGGAAAAGTGAGGGACGGGCGGACAGTGTGAAGGCGATCTCCCCCAAGTCTCCACTGGAGGAAATTATCCACATGCCGAAGGCGGAACGTACACCGAACGAGCAGTGGCAGCTGGAACGACATTACACGCACCATGCCTCCGCGTTTCAGGATCTGAAAAAGAAGATTAACCAGAAGAAAAAGGAACTGTCCAACCTGGATCCGGTCATGATTCCAATCATGGCGGAACACCGGGAGGACATTCAGCGTGAAACACGCAAGTTCAACCGCGGCAACTGGCAGGACAAAGGCGAACGCGTCTCCGCCGGCGTGCCGGAAATCTTTAATGACTTCCCGGACGACGCCCCGAAGAACCGACTCGGATTGGCGAAATGGCTGGTTTCGCCGGACAATCCCCTGACGGCTCGGGTGATGGTCAATCGGTTCTGGAGCAAACTGTTTGGCCGGGGCATTGTGAAAACGACGGGCAACTTTACGTCACGGGGATCCGAACCCACACATCCTGCGCTTCTGAACTGGCTCGCACATGAGTTCATTCACACACACGACTGGAGTGTAAAATCTCTGCTCAAACAGATCGTCATGTCCGCGACGTACCGTCAGTCGTCCGTGATTCCGGACGGACTCCAGGAACGGGATCCCGAAAACAAATGGCTTGCAAGAGGTCCTCGGTTCCGGCTTTCGGCCGAACAGATCCGCGACCAGGCGCTGGCGGTGGGCGGCGTGCTCAGTGACAAAATGTACGGCCCGCCGGTGATGCCGCCCCAGCCGGACGGATTCTGGGACGGCATTAACAAAAGCTGGAAAACGGACACGGACGAAGATCGGTTTCGACGCGGTGTGTATGTGTTCAGACGCCGAAACCGTGCGTACCCGTCATTCGTGGCGTTTGACGCCCCCACCCGTCAGAACATGTGTTCCCGTCGCATACGCACAAACTCACCGACTCAGGCCCTCGTCACGCTGAATGACCCCGCCTTTATGGAAGCGGCCCGCGGACTTGCCGGTCGGATGAAAAAAGCAGGCTCCACCACCCGGGAACGCATCCGACGAGGCTACGAAATGGCCCTGTTTCACGAACCGCCTGAAGAAATTATGAACGAGCTCATGACCCTTCACAAAAAAGCCCTGAACCATTACCAATCCAATAAAAAACATGCGAAACAACTAACCGGCATCGGCGTCATGGAACAGGACGGTCCGAAAACAGCCGCCCTGACGTTCGTCGCCAACACCATCATGAACATCGATTCGTTTCTCAACAAGGAGTAAATCACATGGTCAACGAACAGGAACTGCACCGGCGCATCGCCAAACACAAAACACGACGGGAATTTCTGAAAGATTCGACGCTCGGGCTGGGCAGCGTTGCGCTTTCCATGATGCTGGGTGGCGAAGCACTGTCCGATGACGAGCAGAATGAAGAGGGATCAAACGATCCCTCGTTCAACGAACCGCACTTCGCTCCCCAGGCCAAACACGTGATTTTCCTCCATATGTCGGGGGGACCCTCTCAACTGGAACTGTTCGACTACAAGCCGAAACTCGAGGAGCTGGACGGAGAGGAAACGCCGGAATCGGTCCTGAAAGGCGAACAGTTTGCGTTCATTGAGGGAACCCCTCAGTTGATGGGACCACACGCCCAATTTGAACGACATGGTGATTCGGGCGCATGGGTCTCCAATAAACTCCCACACTTCAGCAACATCGTCGACGACGTCTCCTTCCTGAAAGCCGTCGAAACGGATGAGTTCAACCACGCTCCGGCACAACTACTTGTTCAGACGGGAAGCCCCCGCCCGGGACGACCGAGCATGGGCTCGTGGGCCACCTACGGTCTCGGAACGCCCAACGAAAACCTTCCCGGTTTTGTCGTCATGTTATCCGGCGGGAAACCCCAGCCTAACGCCGGGGAAAATGCGTGGGGAAGCGGCTTCATGCCGTCGATCTACGAAGGAGTGCAGTGTCGTTCCGAAGGAGAGCCCATTTTGTATCTTGACGATCCGGACGGGGTCACGCGGTCACTCCGCAAGAAACAGATGGAAGCGCTTGAAAAAATCAACAAGAACGCGGCGGAGAAATTCGGGGACGAGGAAATTCTCTCACGCATCGAACAGTACGAACTCGCGCACAAAATGCAGATGTCCGTCCCGGACGTAATGGACATTTCAAAGGAACCACGGGAAATCCGACAGATGTACGGCGTGAAACCCGGAAAAAAGGCGTTTTCGAACAACTGTTTGCTGGCCCGGCGACTCGTGGAAAACGGCGTTCGATTTGTGAACCTGTT
>CAZQNZ010000150.1:0-5741 GCA_964594615.1 uncultured Planctomycetia bacterium | reverse complement strand
ATCTCCTCTTCCCCCATCGGCGACGTATTTTTGAACGTGTTCAGGTTCTGTTCGAGCACCTCCATCGTCTCCATCCCCGTGCAAACTGTTGAAACGGGAAGTGACATGACGTACCGGTGACAGTCCGGAGCGGGAACGATGTCCTTCGAAGGAATGCGGCCGGCGGCAAGGGTTTTCATCGCGATCACGCCGATGTTGTTTTTTCGCGCAAGCGGAAGGATCTGTTTCGTGAAACTGCGATAGTGATAGTCGAGGGGATTGACCGGCATCTGCACCGTGTCCCAGTCGAACCCGCGTTCGATCATGGCCCGGTGCACTTTGGGATCGTGATGGCCGGTGAACCCGATGTAACGAATGGTGCCCTCTTTCTGTAACTCCCGCATGTACTCCAGCACGCCACTGCTGTAAATGCGTTCGACCTCGGACATGTTCTTCAGATGGTGAAACTGCAGCAGGTCGATGGTATCCACCTGAAATCGCCGGAGGCTGTCCTGCACGTGTCGTTTGGCCTTTTCGGGGGTCCGTCCATGGTGCTTGGTCATCAGGAACACCTCGTCCCGGTACCCGTCCTGAAGGGCTTTACCCATGCGTTCCTCGCTCGTTCCATTGGTGTAATGCCAGGCGTTTTCAAAGAAGTTGACCCCTTCTTCGATCAGTGTGCGCATGATCTTGATGGCCTTTTCCTCCGAATCCGTCATCCCGGCGTACTCCCCTCCGTAGCAGAGAAGGGAAACCTCTTCCCCGGTATCTCCAAGCTCGCGATAGGGCATTTCATTCTCCGCAGCCTCCAGCGAAGACCATCCACCAATGGATATGGAAGCGGTAGCGGATAGTGCGTACTGGATAAATGAACGACGGTCGAGATCCATGTGAGAACCCCCAATCAACGTATGAAGCGATCAGTTTAAGTGTCCGACACGTTCGAAAATTGATGGAGCCCCCCTCGTTTCTTCCACGTCCAGTTTTAGGTGTAACGTCTGTGAAAGCAACCATTTTTTGAATTCGTGCACGGAATACAGGATAGACGAAGGACCCCTTGCGTTAAAACCTGCACCGATGAGCCGTTCGCCTCCATCCGTACCGAACCCACCAGTCGCACATGACATCCATCCCATTGATGAAATTGGTTTGTTCGGTTTACTCCTCCCGATCTTCAGGGGGGAAATGGCTCATCGTGTCAAGAACATGTTTCTCGAACGGATCAATTTCTCGTCGCTCGGAATTCCTGTACTCGTTCTGAACGGACGTGCGGTATGGTGCTGCTTCTCATTGCAAACGCGTGGTAGAAAGGGCACAGGAATGGGAGGTCCATGGGTGTATGTTTCCGCGGTGTTCATGAGAACCGACTTTATCAGGGGGGTTCGAAGCGCTCTTGCGCATCCGTTCGCTCCCTCCGGATTCCATTCATTTCGTTCATTTCAGCCGGGGGATGGAGATCAGTCCTCCTCTGCGCAAACTCCGCTTGATGGATCAAGCGCAAGCTGCTCCTTTTGTAATTCAAATGTTTAAACATTTATAACGTAAAACAGATTTGTTTCCGGCCGGTGATACGATCAGGTGACCGAGGCGCGTCTCGATGGAGTCGTCACCTGTTGGAATCGATAGAGTGCAGTTGTGATGAACCAGATGAATAAATCGGAGACAGCTAGAAACGGTAACGGATCGGCACTTTACGTGACCCTCGTCGCCGGCGTGGCGGCGCTGGGCGGTTTGTTGTTCGGGTATGACACGGCCGTTATCAACGGAGCCATCTCGCCTCTGACCGAATACTTTGATCTGTCCGAAGCCATGAAGGGCTGGGCCGCGGCCAGCGGCCTGGTCGGGTGTGTCCTGGGAGCGCTGGTGGCGGGTGCCCTGAGCGACTGGCTCGGACGGAAGCGGGTTCTTCTCCTGTGCGCCGTGTTCTTTGCGGTCTCTGCGGTCGGTTCCGCTGTGCCGGATCGTCTGCACGTGTTCATTCTTGCCCGGATTCTCGGCGGCATGGGGGTCGGAGCGGCTTCGATTATTTCACCGGTCTACATTGCCGAGATTGCGCCGGCCCGAATACGCGGTCGGCTGGTGACGGTGTATCAACTGGCCATCGTGATCGGCATCATGCTGATCTTTTTCGTCAACGCCGGCATCGCGGACCTCGGCACGGAGACCTGGAACGTGCAGTACGGGTGGCGATGGATGTTTGCCTCAGAAACTCTTCCGGCCGGTCTGTTTTTCGTTCTTCTGCTGGCGGTGCCGGAAAGCCCTCGCTGGTTGACTCGGGCGGACCGAGAATCGGAAGCCATGACCATTCTGGAACGGGTCAACGGTCCGGAGCTCGCAGCGGAGGAGATGGAAGAGATCAAGCGGGCCATCCGGCAGGAACAGGGATCCCTCGGCGAACTGTTTCAGCCGGGGCTCCGCGTGGCGCTGGTCATCGGGGTTACACTGGCGATGCTGTCCCAGTTGACCGGTATCAACGTGATCATGTACTACGCGACGGACATCTTCCAGCACGCGGGTTTTGACTCGAATGTCTCCTACTGGACCAACACGACGGTGGGGGTGGTGAACTTTTCCGCCACCTTCATTGCCATCTGGCTGATCGACCGGGCCGGTCGACGGTTCCTGTTGCTCCTCGGCAACGCGGGCATGAGTATCTGTCTGTTCATGGTGGGTCTGCTGTTTTACCTGAATATGCAGGATGGCCTGACCACCCTCGTGTTCATTCTGCTGTTCGTGACCTTCTTTGCCCTGTCCATGGGCCCGGTCACGTGGGTCGTGCTGTCCGAGATCTTTCCCAACCGCATTCGCGGAACGGCCACCTCCATCGCCACGGTGGCACTGTGGACCACCAACCTGGTCGTCACGCAGATGTTTCCGATTCTTCGAAAACAGATGGGAAGTGCCATGACCTTCTGGGTTTTCATGATCATGTGCTTGTTCGCGTTTTTCTTCGTGCTGGCGATCGTACCGGAGACGAAGGGTAAAACGCTCGAAGAAATTGAACAGAGCTGGAGGTAATTTCTGACCATGAGCATTCTCGGTATCGATCTCGGTGGTTCCCGAATCAAAGTAGGACGGGTCAACGAGGAAACGGTGGTGTCGGAACGGACGGTCTCCGTGGATCACGACCGGTCGTTTGACGAACATTTACGCCAGCTCGAACCCGTTCTGCAGGAGCTGCGGGACGCGGGGAACGACGCGGAGGACCACATCCGGGGTATCGGACTCGCGTTTCCGGGCCTGGTGGACCGGCGAACCACAACAATTTGTTCAACAAATGAGAAACACGAAGGCGCATGCGACACGGATCTGGAGAGGTGGGCGGAGGAACGGTTCCAGCTTCCGATCATTCTGGAAAACGATGCCCGCGCCGCCCTTCTGGGGGAGTGGAAACACGGAGCGGGACGGGACGAGGACAACCTGCTGATGGTCACCCTCGGCACCGGTTTCGGATCGGCCGTGCTTCTGCAGGGCAAGCTGCTTACGGGGCCCAACCGCCGGGCCGGCGTGCTGGGCGGACACATTACGGTCCGGTTCGATGGCTACGAATGCACATGCGGCAACCGCGGGTGCGTGGAATCGGAAACCGGGGAATGGAACCTGCCCCGGGTGATCCGCAGTCATGATCAATTTTCGGAAAGTCGCCTCGCCCGAGCCGATGAACTGACCTACCGTACGCTGATGAACGTCGCTGATTCGGGGGATCCGATCGCGGAGGAGATTCTGGAACGGCGTCTGGCGTTTATAGGTCGTGGCGTGGTCAACCTGATCCACGCGTACGATCCACGCCGGGTGGTGCTGGGCGGAGGGGTGATGAACCGACCGGAGGTGGTGCTTCCGGCCATCAAACAGGAACGCGATCAACACGCGTGGACCCCCGGGGAAACGGTGGAACTGTGTGCGGCGGAGCATCCGGATCACGCGGCGCTATTTGGACTCAACGTGCTTTTCGAACACGACATTCAGGAGGTTTGACGATGGATCGGAACGCGTACGACTCGTTCGAACACGAACCGGAGGTGACGGTCGATGATCATACCCGGCGAGCATGGTCGGGCTGGACCGATATCACGGAACGCCTGTCCCAATCGATCCGCCGTCAACCGGGCGATCGGGTGGTTGTGGCGGTGGACTGTTACCCGGGCGTTTATGTCGATGAGGTGGCTCAGACCCTGCAAACGACACTCAAACCGGAGCTGTTGTCCCGCTCGGAGGACGCTTTTCATTCGCCGGACGAGATTGACGAACGGGTCGAACCCTTTCTCGGCGGGGACGACCCGATTTTCGGGTATCGCTCCAACCTGACCATCGAATCATTTTTTGATCCCGATCGTTTGAAAGCGGTGGAGCGGGAGATCCGTCAACAGGAACGCGGCCTCGTCCTGCTGGTCGGTCCCGGTGCCACCTGTCTGCATGAACCGGATCTACTCGTCTACGCGGACATGGCGCGGTGGGAGATCCAGCAACGACAGCGAAAGGACGAGATCGGCAACCTCGGCGTCGACAACCCGGAACGGGACACCTCCCTCCAGTACAAGCGCTGTTTTTTCGTGGACTGGCGAGTGGCCGACCGCCACAAACAACAGATCCTGACGGACGCGGAGTTTCTGCTGGACACGAACGACCCGGACCTCCCCAAGATGATTACGGGAAACGCGCTGTGCGACGGCCTGAACCACACCACGCAGCGCCCCTTCAGCCTGGTGCCGTTCTTCGATCCCGGCGTGTGGGGCGGTGAATGGATGCGGGAGACGTTCAATCTGGACGAGGAACCGCCCAACTTTGCGTGGTGCTTCAACTGCGTCCCGGAGGAAAACAGTCTGCTCCTGCGCTACGGGGACGTCCGGGTGGAAATCCCGGCCATCGACCTGGTGTTTTTCAAACCGGTAGACCTGATGGGCGAACACGTGTACAGTCTGTTCGGTCCGGAATTCCCGATCCGCTTCGATTACCTGGACACCATGGAGGGACAGAATCTGAGTCTCCAGGTCCATCCCCTCATGAATCAGATCCAGGACGAATTCGGTATGCATTACACGCAGGATGAAAGTTACTACCTGATGGACGCGGGTGAGGAGGGCACGGTGTACCTCGGCCTGAAGGAGGACGTCGACCCGGACGAGATGCTCCGCCACCTCGAACGGGCGCGGGACGTGGAGGGGGAAACGTTTGACGCCGAACCGTTCGTCAATCAATTTCCCGTCGATAAACACGATCATGTGTCGATCCCCGCCGGAACCATCCACTGCTCCGGCGAGGACAGCATGGTACTGGAAATCAGTGCCACCCCATACATTTTCACGTTCAAACTGTGGGACTGGGATCGGGTGGGCCTGGACGGTGAACCCCGCCCGATCAACGTGGAGCGCGCGAAACGGTCGATCCAGTGGCACCGGCAGACGAACTGGGTGCAGGAGCAACTGATCAATCGTGTGGAACCCGTGGACGAGGGGGCGGAGTGGACCGAGGAACGCACCGGTCTGCACGAGCTGGAGTTTATCGAAACGCGGCGGCACTGGTTCTCCGGTCCCGTCCCGCACGACACGGAGGGGACGGTGCACGTGCTGAACCTTGTGGAAGGCCAGCAGGCCGTGGTGGAGAGCCCCGGGGATGCGTTTGATCCCTTCACTGTGCACTACGGTGAAACCTTCATCATCCCGGCCGCGGTCGGCCCTTACACGATTCGGCCGGAAGGACCGTCGGAAGGAACTGAATGCGCAACGATCAAGGCGTATGTTCGCTGAACAGGAACCTCTACGATT
>CAZQNZ010000149.1:0-5744 GCA_964594615.1 uncultured Planctomycetia bacterium | reverse complement strand
TCATCATATCAGAACCATTGATAAGCCACAAGCACCGGTTCAGGTCACATCAGTTCCGCGGATGGGAAGGATGTTTTCGAAAGTTGGCAATATCACGCTCAATCTGTTCGACAAGTTCTTCGGCACTGTCGTACTCCTCTTCTTCTCGAAGAAAACAGAGGAAGGTAAAACGCAGGGTCTGATCGTAAAGGTCACCGGAAAAGTTGAGCAAATGCACCTCGACCACCTCCTCCAGTTCACCATCGAATGTGGGACGTATACCAATACTGGTCACAGCGGGGTATGTCTGATCAGACAATGGCACGACCCCACCGTAAATACCTCGAGGGGGATAGATGTCGTGATCGAGATCAAGGTTCGCGGTGGGATATCCAATTTCTCGTCCGCGCCCTTCTCCACGTATCACCGTTCCCGTAACGTCGAACGGACGCCCCAGCAAGGATTCCGCCTCAGCCAGGTCTCCGGATTCAATCACCTTGCGAAGGCGCGTGCTGCTAATTCGCTCCCCTCCCACCCTTTTGTGGGGACATGCGGTTACCGTCACCCCATCGTTTGCCGATAGCTCCTTCAGCTGATCAATGTCCCCCTCACGGTTCCGGCCAAACCGTGCCCCCTCCCCCAGAACAATTCCTTTCGTATTGAGTCGTTTACGCAAAATGGCCCTGTAAAATTCTTCTGGCGTTTGCTCGGAAAACGATTCGGTAAAGGGCACAACGGCAAGGAAGTCCGGCCCCAGTTCCTGAATGTATTTCACACGGGAAGCGACGGAACAGATGAGATCCGGCGACGTCTCCCGAAGGACCTCAACCGGATGCGGATGAAAGGTCAGAATCACCGACGGCAAACCAAGTGTTTGCGCCTCTTCAAAGAGTGTTTTGAAAATGTCCTGATGTCCTCGATGAACTCCATCAAACACGCCCCAGGTGACGCAACATCCCCCGTCTTTGAATCGGGGTAACTCTTTCCAGCCACGAAAAGTTTCTGTCATGATCAGGGCCCGAATTTACTCAAGCGACCGGCGTTTGCGAGGGCCAGAGACACAAGGTCAGAGGTCTGATAGCGGGACAGCCCCCCTTGAAGGGCTTCCGTTTCGCTGAAGGCCTCCGTTCCATCACTACGTGCATTTTCGGAGGCCAGAAGGGTCGGAACCGGATGCCACGAGTGAGATTTCATCGGCACCGGTGTGCTGTGGTCGGCCGTGATGACAAGAACGTCGGGATTGAGATCCAGCAATTTCGGGAGTTGCTGATCGACGTCTTCAATGACCTCCCGTTTCTTATCGAAGTTACCGTCCTCTGCATAACTGTCCGTCTTTTTAATATGCACATAGAAAAAATCGTGATTCGACCAATCCTCTTTCACCATTTCCAGCTCTTCAGCCCGGGTCTCCGGTATCCGCTCTTCCGTATCCATTCCAACCAGTCGTGAAAATCCGAGGTACATCGGATACTGCGCAATCCCCTTTGCAGAAACACCGTAACGATCCGTCATGGAAGGCATCGGTTCGTACCCATCGTAGCCACGACTCAGAATCATATTTGCCCGCTCTTCATCCGAGAGAACATCCCGCACCTGATTCAGAAACGTCCGGACGTACTCGGCGGTGCGTTTCGACGGTTCATCATATCCTTTGATTTCCTTTGGTTCCACTCCCAGCTCCTGAGGATCAGTATCACTCAGATCACCGCCGAGATCAGCTCCTCTCAGGACGAGAAGAGCTCGATGTTCGCTGACCGTTTCAAAAAACAGTTCCACGTCACCGTCCAGCTCAACGTGCTCCGTGATTTTTTCACAAAGTCGGCGGTTCTCTTCCGTCGAGATGCGTCCCGCGCGGCGATCGGTTACGTTGCCATCGTCATCGACGGTACAAAAATTGACCCGTGCAGCGACATCTTGCTGCGTAAGAGGAAAGTTGATCCCCAGCGCAGACACGATGCCCCGGCCGATCTGGTTCTGAATCGGATCATATCCGAACACAGCAAGGTGTCCCGACGGTGAACCGGGAATCACACCCGGCCTGATGGTTTCAACCTGACCGGTACAGTTTTCCCGGGCAAGATCATCCATCACCGGTGTCTCAGCTACGGCCAGCGGCGTTTCTCGTCCATCGGGTTGTTGAATATCACCCAATCCGTCCACGACGAGAAACACGATCTTCGAATCGTTCTGGATGACGAGGTCATCCGGTAACTGTTGAACATCAGAACTGGACATTGCGTGTCAGCTATAATTGTAAGAGTAAATGATACGTGCTATCCTCCCACCTACCGCTCTCGAACCATATCCTGTGACGGACATTCTTTCCAAAATAATGTCCACAATCAGCGAATGCGTCAACGGTTCAGGGCATTCAATCACAGAACAGGGGGCGTGATAGTATCGTTACGATTTTATTTGAAGCAGGTAACGGTATCAACGATGAAATTTCCTGCCTCTCTGGAACGGTTACGCATAAAACAGGTTCTCAAAAGGGGTAACCAGGAGACCGTGGCTCCCCTTTTTCCTCTATTTGAGTTTCCTCATTGGTGGGTGTGAAGGGGGCTAAGCAAGCATCAGAGGATCATTACGTTTCTCCGACGCCCAATCGTTTTCCCAGAAATGAGGGCTTCGTGACGAATTGTACTCCGGAGGTTCAACATGCCCCTTTACTCAACATTGCTTCCTGTAACAATTTGCCCGGACATCGTAATTTGTCACGGAGGACAAACGCTTATTGGCCGTTTTTTCACTAAAAAAAGTGGTGAGAGTAGAACAAAATATCTAATAATGGCGGGCTCCCCTCACCTCTTCGTCGGGTCGTTCAGAATTGAAATTTTGCGTGTTTGCGTATAGGATTTTTCTCAATTGTTCTCCGTTTTGATGTCATTCCATGTCTGAATCCGACGACCTTTTCAACCCGGATCAGCTTGAGAAGCTGCAGGAACAGCTCGGGTACGAATTCGGTGAAAATACCGTTCTCAAGCAAGCTCTTATTCATTCCTCTCTCTCTCACAGAGGACTGGATCACAATGAACGCCTGGAATTTCTCGGGGATTCCGTTCTGGAAACGGTCATTTGCGAGCATTTATTTCGTACGTTTCCCGAACTTCCAGAAGGCCGATTGTCTGAAATACGATCGGTGGTGGTGAGCTCGTCCAGCCTGTTCAAAATCGCCTCAAAACTGGATCTTGACAAATATTGTCGAGTCTCACACGGTTTGAAGCAGCAGGATCAAATCCCGAATTCAATTCTTGCTAACATGGTTGAGGCTCTGATCGCTGCCGTGTATCTGGACGGCGGTCTGGAAGCCGCGCGATCATTTATTCTCGATCATCTGGAGCCCATTCTATCCGACGTCTTCGAGGAAGGAACAGCCCTGGACTACAAATCCCTCCTGCAGCAATACACTCAGAAACGGTGGAACAAGATTCCACACTACAATATCGTCTCCGAAAAAGGTCCGGATCACGATAAGCACTTTACAGCGACGGTGTCCGTTCGTGGAGATGCATATGGTCCGGGAACCGGAACATCCAAACAGGAAGCGGAGTCAGACGCAGCACGGAAAGCCATCGACGAACTCGATATCGATATCAGCAATTTTCGTTGAGATAGCAGTTTGCCCCGTCTTCCATACCGTCCGGATCTTCACCGGTTTTCAGGGTCATCCGAAGAAATGTTCGATGGACAGGAGAACAACGACGACGGCTGCCAGACCGAGTAAAATTTGCAATACCAATCCTTTTTTCCCGCTGGACCGTCCCACAGCTGTTCCAGAAGATGTCGTTTTCTGTCTTCGCCTACCAGACGGGGCATTGGATTTGATTTCGGAAAGTTTCTGGTTACCAATGGGCTCGCGATCATCCGACTCTTTTTCTTCCTGAAATAGATTCTCTACGTCGTCCGGAGAAATCGCATCCGAATCGTCCCCTTCTGATTTCGACACCACTTTGATCTGAACCTCACCGACCTGGATCCGATCTCCGGGTTTGAGCAAGCGAAACTCCACTGGTTGACCATTCAAGAAGGTGTGCTGGTTTGAGGCCCTGTTCACCAATACGTGATGGTCACGTTGTCTCCACACTTCACAGTGGAAACTCGCGATGTCACCGTCTTTCAGGACGACGTCATTGCCGATCTTGCCCCCTATCCGTACGACCTCCTGATCAAGAGGTACAGATCGACCATCCGAACCGACGATCAGTTCCGACAGTTCAAAATTCGTGTTCACCGAGATTCGCTGCTCTTGACCTGACGTCCCCTTTTCAGTGGTATCCTTCATCGTAGGTTCATCAGCTTTCGTGAAACAAAATATAAAAAAAGTTCAGCTCCATGTCCCGGCTGAGCGTCCGAACGACACGAGTCTCCGGAATCATTTCAGCGGAGAACCTCAACGAATCTTATGCGATGACAAATACTTACCGCGCCAGCTTATAAACATACTTTTTCCAGTATGGATACATTTCATCAGGGTGAAATTCAAAGACCTCCTGAAACAACTGCACCGGGTCTTTCTGGACATTCTCCTCGCGAAACGTGTTGAAATACTTCTGGAGCTTACCGGTGAATTTGCCGCCGTTCCAGTTTAACATGAAGTGAATCAAACTCCAGGCCTGTGCATAATTCCGACCCTGAAAATGCTGTCCTGATTTTCGCATGAGCGTACTGAATTTTTTGACGATGTCATGCTTCCCCGGGGTTCGTGCTTCCCATCTGAGCATACGTATAAGGCTCTTTAACCGCCCCCTATTGATTCCTCCTTCCACAAGCTTAAATCCGTCAAACCGGCTGTATTCAAAGTACGATGCAAGCCCCTCCTCCAGCCAGGTCGGAACCTCCGACTTCATCGCCATGTCAATGAACTGGTGGGTTCCTTCATGCAACAAGATATGGTTCAACTTCATGTCCTCCGAATGAAAATAATAGGTCACCAGTTTTCGATCCTCGGATGATTTCAAGTACAAGCCCCGAACACTGCCGGGCATCCGACCCACCGAAGACATGATTTCTTCAAATTCACTCCGGTTCTTCGGTACCAGAACCGGAAGTTTTTCATGTGTTCCCTCCTGCACGTTAAAAACCGGGGATTGAATGAAGGCGTGGTAAAACATTTCCATAATCAGCGCGATTTCACCGGCGGCCTTCCTGCTGATATCCGTTTTGACCACATAATGATCCGTCGTCACCTCCCAGGGGTTGTCCATGGTTCGGTTCCCTTTTATCGCCCCCCGTTGTATAATTGTCAATTTTCCGTTCGGAAGATATTTTTCACCCAATCGCTTGATCTGCTGTTCCCTCCGCTGCTTTTCTTTCTTTGCCTGATTTTCAGCGGACGGATTCACCTGTGCGAGCGGTCCATTGCAAAAGTGCAAACCGCTGTCAGGACGCGGAGATTCATTGGTTAGAAGTGAATGAACACCAGCAGCAGCTCCCTCTGAGCAATCCTGTTCGGTTGCTACCGCGTGCTCTGCTAAAGCGGATTGCACCAACAATATCACGGTAAGCAGCCACAAAGATTTCAAACTAGAAGACCAGAAAACGGACTTGCTGGTGGTTTGATTGATCGTGGGATCGGCAATCAACGTACCCATGGATTGTGGAGGAAACCAAGTAGCCAAAAAAATCGCGGCAGCGTGTCACCCGAACCGTTCGTATTCACCTGATTCATCCAACTGGGATAAACATTCGTCTCCTGAACGGGTGCTTAATCAGTGTTATATTGCCGTATTCCTCGGAAGATTTCAACGAACCTGTAGTTGTTTTTA
>CAZQNZ010000148.1:0-5764 GCA_964594615.1 uncultured Planctomycetia bacterium | reverse complement strand
CTTTCAAAGCGGTCACTTTGGCCTCGATCTCACCGTCGTCCTGGAGGATCTTCACCGTTTCGCCCTCGCGGACCGTCCCGCTCTTTATGCGGCCGATCGCGAGACGCCCCAGGTAATCGCTGTAGCCCAGGTCCGATACCATCATCTGCAGCGGGCCGTCCGCTTCGGTCTCCGGCGGGGGAACGTGATCAATAATGGTGTCGAAAAGCGGTTCAAGATCCTCTCCCTCCTCGTCGGGATCCTCCACCGCAAACCCATGAATGGCTGCACTGTACAGGATCGGGAAATCAAGCTGATCGTCCGAGGCCTCCAGTTCCAGAAACAACTCGAACACCTCATCCACAACTTCACTGATTCGTGCATCATCGCGATCGATCTTGTTCACACACAGGATAAGTTCCAGGTCCTTCTCAATGGCATTTTTCAGCACGAACCGGGTCTGAGGCAAAGGCCCTTCCGACGCGTCCACCAGGAGAATCGCCCCGTCGACCATGTTAAGAATCCGCTCCACCTCACCACCGAAGTCACTGTGACCGGGGGTATCGACGATGTTAATTTTCGTGTCGTTGTGCATCAGGGCCGCGTTCTTGGACGAAATGGTGATCCCGCGCTCCTGTTCAAGATCCTGGGTGTCCATGATACGCTCTCCCGTCGCCTCATTTTCACGGAACACCCCACTCTGCTTGAGGAGGTGATCCACCAGCGTGGTCTTCCCGTGATCCACGTGAGCAATGATCGCCACATTTCGAATCTCGTCGTGCTGTTCTGTCATTGTTTTGCTCCAGAAACGTTCCGCACCGAATCGTTCGGGGCGTACCGGTAGACGTCCGGAAACGCCGCAGGACGGTGTAGAAATAAATGAGAACTCGTCTGAAAAGGAGTATATCCGGATGATCTCCGCCTGTGTGTCTGTATCGACAAGCAGGCCGATATCAAGCAGCCGGAGATATCCAGACGGGCGCAGGCCCATAAGGAAATAAGGGTTTAAATCATACGTAAGCCCCGCTCTCCAGGTACGTATTTCATACTTCATCAAGTGTACCGTGAATACCGATCAAAGTCAACCTTCTTGCACTGACCTCCAGCTGTTGATTCTCTCCACGAAGCACAATGAAGGCCAATCACACTTTTAGACCGGTTGTAGCAGGCCGTTGATCACACTCCCTTTCAGTGCGGAGTTTTCGTGCGTTCTTCCGGTAAGCAAATGGTCATTATTCACCTAAAAAAAGACTGGATCGTTCCATGACGATCCATTCTCTCGCTTTCGCTCGAGAATCCGTTCTGACACTACGCTGAAACCCCGGGCTGCACTTCGTTTGCCCGGGGCTATTTTCTGCCGCCCCATTCGGGGCTCTCATGACGTTCAACACCCCGACATGTTGACATTCTGTAACCTGGGGCGCCATCCCTCCTCTACCCATCCCTTTTGTGGGACCGCTCTGAGCGACGGTTTTGTCTATCCACCCCAGCTCAACCGGTTTTCGCCCTTGATCGACAACAGGGCATCCACCGTCTAATGAACGGATAGAACATGGGTACAACAGGCTGGTTACGTCAGGCCCCCCGTCTCCTCTTCAAATTCAGACCGGCTCAGGGTGAATACGTCCTGAGGTTCCATTTTGCCCTTCATGTCCAGTCGACCCATTGATTTCAACGCCAGATCTCCGTCAATCAATTCGGCGGTTCGACGCCCGATAAGAACACGGTTTGACGGCGCATTTTCCTCCAGTCGATCAGCCACATTGACGGGATCGCCGATGACGGTAAATTCCTTGATTTCCATCGATCCGACGTACCCGTATACCACGGTGCCGCTGTTCACTCCGACCCGGATTCGAAACTGGTGTTCCTCCGGAAGTTTCAGGTTGAGTTCATCCACCATTTCAATCATCTCTTTTCCGGCAAGGACGGCGTCCCGGGCATGCGTATCATTGGGCACCGGGGCACCAAACACCGCCATCACGCTGTCCCCAATATATTTGTTCACCCCTCCGTCGTGGTCAAACACGATGGAGCTCATGGAATCGTAAAACTGATTTAAAATATCCGCCACGTTCCGCGGTTCCAGCGACTCCGCCATCTTGGTGAAGGCTTCGATATCAACGAACAGAATGGAGATTTCCCCTTCCGACAGTTCCTGCGACAGTTCCTTCCCCTCGACGGAGTGCTCGAGTATAAATTCGGCCACGTCCGGAGAGTGAAACCGTTCGAAGTTCTTTCGAATGACCGCTTCCTTTTTCAGCTGTTCGAAGAGATGTTCCTGCTTGATGCGGATGGCCACCTGGTTTCCGATCGCAGTGAGCAGATCCAGGTCCTGATCGGTATACGATTCTCGATCCATTCCGGCATCCAGATAGATGGCGCCGAACACGTCGTCCTTTTCCCAGAGAGGCACGCACATCGCTGATTGAATATTATAGTCCACGATGCTCTGACCCTGAGCAAAACGCTCGTCTTCATAAGGGTTGTTGGAAAGAATTGACACCTGCTCATCAATCGCCTTTTCCGTGATTGAACGTGAGTACTTGGCCTCCTCCGGATCAAGAAAACCTCGGTCCCGGTCCCAGTTGACGTTCACAACGGGTTCATCTCCGTCCGGAGGCACGACGGGAATGACACATCGCCGCGGAGAGTACACTTCCTCAATCAGTTGTGTGGTCGACTGTAGAACCTCGGAGAGATCCATCTGCTTGTTGATTTCCTGCCCCAGAAAATGCAGGATTCGAAACGGATCAATATCCTCCCTCTGTCCTGAGATTTCCTGGCTTGTTCCCTTTTGTGCCTCCTGAAGAACGGACCCCTCGGCGATGGAGGAGTGAAGATTTGTTTTGAACTCGTCCGGCATTTCACCCACGTCTTTGAACAGACGATTGGTGGGGGCTTCCTGATCCGTTTCCCCATTGAGGGCATCGACCCCTTCCTCGCTCCGGGAGAAATACAGCGTCGTTTCACCGATTTCGATCTGATCCCCGTCTGCAAGCTCCCGCCGTTCCACTTGATGACCGTTCACAAACGTTCCGTTTGAGCTGTCCAGATCCGTTAACACATACGATCCGTTCACCTTTTCAAGTTGACAGTGCCTGCGGGACACGGTGAAGTGCTGCAGGGTCAGATCACTCTGCTGCAGGCGACCGATCAAAAAATCACGCTGATCGAGTTCGATTTTCTCCAGGTATTCGTCCCGTTCTACGTACAGATAGGCACTCATAAAACCAGGGGCCTTCTTGCTCCTTTTCTGTTCAGTTTTGCGAGGATTCGCTCTCGGTGTTCTCGCCGTTCGCATCATCCGACGATGTCTCCGAACTGGATTGCTCCTCGGCTTCCAGCTCGGATTTCAGCTCGTCCTTGAGCAACTGGATAATTCGTAGCTGCTCTTTAAAACTTTCCTCCTGCGTCTGCAGGATCGTCATCATTTTTTGCTGTTCCTGTTTCGTCTTCTTCGTCAGTTCTTCCAGGACGTTCTTCTGTTTCTTGACATCCTCCGTCATCGACTGCACTTCTTTCTTCACATCTCGAATGGAGAGCAGTGTTTCGCGGGCGTTTAACACCTGCTGTTTGAGTTCGCTGAATCGGTTGTCGATCTCCCCGGAAAGACGTTCCTTCGTTTGTTGTATTTCCTGCTGTTGCCGGTCCAGTCTCTGATCCAGTTTCTGGATGTCCTTCTCACTGACACTCGAGCAACCAACGAAGAACATCGGGGTAAAGCACAGAGCAATCGTCAGCTTCGCCAACCGTGTAATAGCCATGGTTGTGTTCCCATCACCAATAACTGAATGAACGATTTAGTCTTGAGACGGATATTTCACACAACGGAAGCCCGTCGAAATGGAGCGGTACAGCGGCGTATGTCCGGCTCCGGAAGCCGTGCGATCGGACGCCGTGCGGTCTTCCTCGAACGTCGCTCCCTGAACGATGAACCGAACATTATCCATGACCTGCCCGAATTGTCCATTGCTTCCTTTTACACTTCGAGTCCACTCTCCTGCATTGCCGGCCATACCGACCGCCCCGCTCGGAGAAGCTCCTCGCTCCGGAAGCGTCCGGACAGATGCAATTCGATCCCGAACAAGCAATTGGGCATCATATTTATTTCCCCAGGGATACAGTTGATATGTGTTCGATGACGCGTCGTACAGAGCAGCGGCCTTCCATTCCGAAGCAGTGGGCAGCCGTTTCTTCGACCAGCGTGAAAAGCAGTACGCGTCGTACCAATCCACCCCTGTGACAGGATGCTGCGGTCGTTCAACCTGTCTCGCATCCCACAGGAGAGGGGTATGATCCTTGGTCTGCAGCTGTTTTTTGGTATCGCTTGAGAACTGGAGTTCGTCAACCGGACATCTGTACTTGTTGGTTTTGACCTCTTCTAAGAACGCACTGTATTCTCCCACGGTCACTTCTGTACGATCGATGTAAAACGCTCGTACGCCCTGAATCTCCCGGGGGACGGTATCTCCCAGGTACCTGGTTCCCGGAAAGAACACCATCCCATCCGGTGTTTGAGTTCCCCATCTGGCGAGTTGGCGCTTCTTCTTCCTCGTCTGATCAAGCTCCCCCTTCAAGTCTGACAATTCCTTCGACAGCTGGAGGTACGCTGACCAGTCATGGCGGGAAAATGCACCCTCAGCACGGTTAGCAAGTTCCTGTATATCGGAGTTGAGCGATTGCTGAACCGCTTGTTTCATCTCAAGCACCCGGCTCAGCAACCGTTCGTCGATGCCTTGTACATCGACCCATTTTTGCAGTAACGAAAGCGAGGTCGTCCACTGCTTGTTTTCTTTCGCCTGCAGCGCCTTTCGTACGTTGATGACCAGTTGACGCCTGGTTTCATATTCGTCCCGGTCCGGGTACAGCGAGGTCAATGTTTCCGCCGCCGCAAGCAGCTGTTCCCAATCCAGCTGTTCAGCGGCGTGTTCCCATTGCTGTTCTGCTAACTGAGCTTTTAATTGTTTGATACGTCCTGCGGACTCCTCGGTTGCTCGATGTTCAGAGGCCTTTTGCCAGTTTGAAAGGGCCTCTTTTACCTCACCATCTTGCTCCGATTCGACCGCTTTTTGCCTGTGCACCTGATAGCGAACCCGGTCCAGCCCGGTCTTGATCCGTTCCGTTTGTGAAGGGTTTGCCTCTTTTGCAAACTTGAGAGCATTCTGCAGAATCTCCTCCGCATCCTGAAGGTTTCCTTTGACCCTGGCTTCCCGCGCAAGTTCGATATTTCCTTCAAGAGATCTGGAAGGAAATGAAAGTACACGATGTGTAATACGACGTTTTAACTCGTTCAACTTTTGTTCTGATTCCTGTGTTTTTCGGAATTCCTGCGCTTTCTTCCACAGCGACCGTGCCTTCGACCAGTTCTCTTGCTCTTCTTCTCTCAGCGCCTTCTCCCTGACGTTGTTGTACCGGGTTTTCTTCAGAAGTGATTTGATGTCACTCACTCGATCGGAGTTGTGGTTCTGAGCATGTTCCAGCGCATTCCGGAGGATCCTTTCGGCCTCTTCAAAGTTATTCTTCACCAGCGCCGCACGCGCAATACTGACGTTTTCCTCCAGGGATTTTGACGGGAAGGAAAGCTCGGAATGTTTTTGCGATGTCTCCCCGGAAGGACTCGACCCGAAGGGCATGCGTATGTTCGCGGGAGGGTACCATGTGAGAACACCGACACCAAGCATTATCGCAATAGCAACAGTGAGCAGAACCGATCCGGAAACGGTTGTCGGAATTCGCTGCCGGATTTGCGTCGTGATGTTTTCGAGCGTGGACGAGCCTGATT
>CAZQNZ010000147.1:0-5809 GCA_964594615.1 uncultured Planctomycetia bacterium | reverse complement strand
ATCGACCTCGTTTGAAGCAGAACCATTTTCTTCCACGAACGGACCCGGTGCGACGCACCGTGAAATACTTTGCAACTTCGAACAATCTTCAGTAACATGTTGGATCATTGGTCCCATTCCATCTTTTCCTCGCGTGAATCCGCCAGTCGTCTCTTTTTTTGTGTTCGTAAGCGATGGAGATTCAACTTAGCGAAAATGAGGTCTCCTGCACTGTGGAAGAAGCAGGAGCAAATTCCTTTGACCTTGACATTGAAGTCGGTCCCGAGGTCATTTCTCGAGAACTTGACCGCAGCTTCGACCATCTGAAAGATCGGGTGGAGGTGCCCGGGTTCCGGAAGGGGAATGCACCGGAAGCCGTGATCCGAAAAAAGTACGGCGAACAGGTGAAAGAAGACCTTCAACAACGGCTCCTGGAGAAATCCCTTCAGATCGCGGTCGACGAACAGGACCTGGAACTGGTCGGCGAACCGCGGGTCACGGAACATCCCGGTGATCTCTCCGAAGACAGTACCTTTGGGTACTCCGTTAACGTCGAGACGAAACCGGACGTGGAGGTCGGGAACTACGAGGAGATTGAGGTGTCTCGCTCGTCCGTTGAAGTGTCCGACGAGGAAGTGGAGGAGGCCCTGGAAAACGCCCGACAGGAACATGCTGAACTGGCGTGGGTGGAAGACGGGGCCATTCAGGAAGGGGACGTCATCATCGGTGACGTCGACCTTGAGGTGAATGGGGAGAACGTGTTCTCGGATGAAAACGTGGAGCTTCCGATGGATGAAAACCTCCAGATCGGTCCGCTGCGGCATCCCACACTCTGGCAGCATTTCACCGGTCTGGAAACGGGAGAGACGGATACGATTGAGATCGACCTACCGGACGACGAACAGCTACAGCCGGAAGATTTCCGCGGCGCGTCCATTGCGGTGGAGCTTGTGCTGCACGAGATCAAGCGGCCCGAGCTCCCCGAACTGGACGAGGAATTTGCGGAACGATACGATTGCGAGTCCGTTGAGGAACTCCGCGACGACATCCGGGAACAGATCGAAAGTTACAAGGAGAATCAACAGGATGAGGAGCTTGAGGAAGCCATCCTCGATCAGTTGATCGAACAGGCGGATTTCGAGCTTCCCGAACGTCTGCTCGAACAGGGTCACGAACATTTCCTGCAACAGCAGAAAGAGCGAATGGAACAGGCCGGTGTGCCGGAATCCGTCATCCGGGAGCGCCTGCACGAACACCAGGACGATTCGCGAGAGTCCATCAAGCAGTCCATGAAACGCAATTACGTGGTGGACGCCGTCGCCGAGCGTGAGAAAATTTACGTCACGGAAAGCGAGGTGGACGAGTACATCGAGCAGATGGCCAGCGAACAGGATCAGTGGCCGCACGAGCTGAAGGAACAGCTCGAGGAAAACGATCAGATGGATCAGGTTCGATCCGAACTGAAAGAACAGAAAGTCATGGATTTCTTAATTGATAACGTTTCAATTCAGGAAGAAGAGGAAGACGAATGAGTTTGTTAACACCCGTAGTCGTAGAGGATTCGGGACGGGGTGAGCGCGCGTACGACATCTGGTCCCGCCTTCTGAAAGATCGTATTGTCTTCATCGGCGGCACGCCGATCGACGATTACATCTCCAATCTTATTATTGCTCAGCTCATTTTTCTGCAGGCTGAGAACAAAAACCAGGATATTAGCCTGTACCTCAACACCCCCGGCGGCTCGGTCCCTGCGGCACTGGCCATTTACGACACCATCAAATACGTGGAGTGTGACGTGGCCACGTACTGCATCGGTCAGGCGGCAAGCGTGGGAGCGCTCATTCTTGGTGCCGGCACGGAAGGCAAACGATTTGCCCTCCCCCACTCACGAGTGATGTTGCATCAGCCCTGGGGCGGTACGCAGGGGGTCGCGGAAGACATCCGGATCCGAGCGGACGAGATCCTGCGCCTGAAGAAGAAAGTCAATGAGCTGCTTGCTAACGAAACCGGACAGGACCAGGAAACAATTCGTGAAGATTCCGACCGGGACTTTTACATGAGCGCGGACGAAGCGGTCGACTACGGACTCGTCGACACGGTCGTCGCCAGTTCAGCCTCCGCCGAGGAAGCTTCTCCTCCTTCTCATGATGACGACGATAGCGAGGAATAAAAAACCCCTATGACCGACGACACTGAACGATCCACCAACCGCTGTAGTTTCTGTGACAAGTCCGAAAGTGAAGTCCGGCAGCTGATTGCCGGCCCGCCCGGACTGTTTATCTGTGACGAATGTGTCCAGCTCTGTCAGCGGGTGCTGGAACTGGAGCAGACGGAAAGTTCTCAATCTATGTCGCAGGGAGAACGCATTGAACCGGGCATGGAGGAACCGGCCGCCACGGAAGGCATTGAGACGAGTCCGGACGACTTTCACGTCCCCAGCCCACCGGACATCAAGGAACAGCTCGATCAATACGTGGTGGGCCAGGAGGATACCAAAAAAGTGCTGTCGGTGGCCGTGAATTCACACTACAAGCGGATCCTCAACCCGGACATCTCGGACGAGGTCGAGATTTCCAAGAGCAACGTGCTCCTGGTCGGTCCCACGGGCTGCGGAAAAACGCTTCTTGCCCGAACGCTTGCCCAGATTCTGGACGTGCCCTTCGCGATCGGGGATGCAAATACCCTCACAGAAGCCGGGTACGTCGGCGAGGACATTGAAAACATTCTTCTAAAGCTGATTCGCGCCGCGGATTTCGACGTCTCCCGCGCCGAACGCGGCATCATCTTCCTGGACGAAATCGACAAACTCGCTAAAACGTCCAGCAACCCGTCGATCACGCGGGATGTGTCCGGCGAAGGCGTTCAGCAGGGCCTGCTGAAAATTCTCGAGGGCACCGTCGCAAACGTTCCTCCGCAGGGGGGACGGAAACACCCGGAACAGGAATACATCCAGATCAACACGGACAGCATCCTGTTCATCGCCGGTGGTACATTCGACGGCATCGAGGAAATTATCAGCCGACGGGTGGGACGTTCCATGATTGGCTTCGACGTCGAGGACGATCAGAAGGAGATGGAAGACGAGAAACTGGGTGAGATCCTGTCCCACCTCGAACCGGAAGACCTGACCGATTACGGGCTGATCCCGGAAATCGTCGGTCGCATGCCGGTTCAGTGCGTGGTCCGTCCGCTGTCCGTCGAACAGCTCATGGAGATCCTGACGCAACCGAAGAACGCCATCCTCCGGCAGTTTCGCGCGCTGTTCGAGATGGATAACGCGGAACTGGAGTTTGAGGACGAGGCACTTCGTGAGATTGCAAAGCTTGCGAGCGAGAAGAACACGGGAGCTCGTGCACTGAGATCCACGGTGGAAAACCTGATGCTGGACGTGCTGTTTGAACTTCCCGAACGCTCGGATGACCGCACGTACCACATCACCCCTGAGATGATTCGCGGCGAGGAAAAGATGAAACCGAAACCGGCTGAACCCCCGTCGGATCAGGACACACCGTCGTCCGACGCGGACGATGACGGGGACACGGTGGACGAAGATGTGGCGGAACGGGCCTGACCGGCCTGACTCTCCCCCGTTCATCCGATGAACGATCACCTGGATCCGGACCTGCTTGAGAAGAATCCAAACCGGATCCGGGAGATGTTCGGGGACATCGCGCGTCGTTACGACCTTGCAAACACCCTTCTGACCGGTGGCACGGATTTTCTGTGGCGCAATCGGACCGCCATCGAACTCGTCCGTCCGCTGCGCAAACGGATACGGGAAGGAACACTATCTCCAGCGCCGGTACTGCTGGATGCCTGTGCCGGATCCATGAAGCTCGGACACCGCCTCCGTCATCACCTGAACGGAAACGGACACCTGATTGGAACGGATTTCTGCATCCCGCTCCTGAAACAGGGTCGTGAACGGGATCCGGAGCAACACACGGACCGTGTTGCCGGGGACGTGCTGCAACTGCCCTTTCAAACCTCGTCGGTCGACGCCGTGAGTATCGGCTTCGGATACCGCAACCTCGAGGATCGGAATCGGGGGCTAAGCGAACTCCATCGCGTACTGCGACCACACGGTCTACTTGGTATCCTCGAATTTCATATGCCCCCGCCCTCCTTGCTTCAGCGCCTGTACATACTCTACTTCGACAACGTGCTGCCCGTGATCGGCAACCTGATCGCGGGGACGGACACCGGGGCGTACAATTACCTGAATGAATCCGTTCGCGCGTTTCCCGGCCCGGACGTGGTCAAGCGTGAATTCGCCACGAACGGTTTCCGTCTCCTGCAGCATCGCCCGATGATGCTCGGCACCGTCCACCTCTACGTGCTCTCCGCCGACCCCGCCGAACAGAGCGAACGCTCACCGGATGATTGAGAGGAAAACAGAGCTCCTGAATCGGTATCAGGCCACTGCCGGATTCAGGCGGCCCCCCTCCCTCGAATACCACTCGGCCCGAAGGGCCGGGACAGGAAAGCCCGGGGCAAGGAGGCCAGAGGCCGACGCGGCCCCGGGGATCAGATCATCTCTTCCCCGTGTCCTGAAAGGGACAACAGTTGATACTTCGCCGAACCGACCCTTGCACGACGTTTGTAAAATTGCGATGTCACACCCTTTCTGGACGCGTTTTTATCGATCTAATCCACTCGACCCCCAGAGATGCACCGTCTACGACGATTTGCCCTGGGCTGACCCGTCTGGACCCTTCGGGCTCGTCCTCAAACGTACCCTCGACTGATGCCTTACGCATGAAACCGGCCCGACGGGCCGGGACAGGCTAGCCCCGGGGAAACGAAGTGCAGCCCGGGGTTTCAGCGTATTTGTGAGAACGGATTCTCGACCGAAGGCGAGAGAATGGATCGGTCTGGAACGACCCATTCTGTTTTTGGTGAGTAATTACGAACAACGGATGCGGCACGTTGTGCTGATCAACATCGATGCTCCGGGCGATTCCGATTTGTTCTGCCATGTATGACATACAAAAACCCACGGCGTGAACCGTGGGGAATTTGGAACGACGAGCAAGTTGTAGAATAGCGCGGGCTGGATTTGAACCAGCGACCTTCAGGTTATGAGTCTGATGAGCTACCAGGCTGCTCCACCGCGCGAGTTATTAGGTTAATTGATCACCACCTCGTTTTCAAGCGGTTCCTCACAACCGCCCTGCCAATGAAAGCGAACGCCTGAGCAACTGCTTTCAGAACCGACCCCGTCAACGGGTCCACCGGAGGTCGATGATCCTGTCATCCGCAGGGTAAACGAGGTATCGATAGTCACTCGAAAAGGTACAGGTTGAGCCCAATGCTGGTGAATTAAGCGGTATGTTTCAGCCCACTTTGCTGAGAACAGAACGCCGGTGGCAGTGATTCATTCCTGCGAGCTTGTGACGAGTGAAATTCAAACATCAGTAGAAACACCGTTCCATGAGCCCCGAAGTGGGCGACTCAGTCGCTGCCCCGGTGAAGCGAGTGAAAACGAGCGGAATCGGGGGGAAAACGTCTGGAACAATAGGGATTCCCCCGACTGGCGGGGCAATGAATCGATTTGAAACGCCCCATAATTCACTGACTGAAAATGGAATATTCTCCCGTGTTTCGCTTAAGTTACTTCCATTGAGTCGAGCAATCCGGGATGCGGGGACGGAAACGGCCCTGTGAACTCGACCCGCTTCGCCAGAGAATGGGGTAGTTAGACCCCATCCGAGAAGGGAGTGCGCACTCAGCATCCGATTTTTTGGGTATAACAAGGCATTTTGAGGAGACAATGCCGCGGAAAAGTGCATTTTCGACGAGAAATAACACCGGTATACGTAAAAAAACT
>CAZQNZ010000146.1:0-5831 GCA_964594615.1 uncultured Planctomycetia bacterium | reverse complement strand
CTGTTTCCGGTGCAGATGTACAGAACTCTCATGACGGTTGCTGTGAATGAACGTCCTCGAACAGGGCGCGAAGCGGTTCGGCCACGGACCAGGCCTGGGCGAAACAGCCTTTTGGTTTGTGAGGGGCTGCTCCATCAAAAATCTCCGAGACCTGTCCGATGGCAGCCTGGTTATTTATGTATGTTTCGAGATCATCGAAGAAGACCCGAGCGTGTTTTCGATTTGATGGGCTGTCTTCTCGCACCCGCACCCACGCCGAGACGAACCCGCCGAGCAGAAACGGCCAGACGGTCCCCTGGTGATAGGCCTGATCCCGCTGCCAGCGATCACCGCTATATTGTCCGTGAAAGTCTGGATCGTCCGGTGATAACGTCCGCAGTCCGTAGGGAGTGAGCAGTTTGTCCTGCACGCGGTCGACGACCGATCGCCGTTTTTCGGCGGGGAGAATGCCGTCAAACATGGCCGCGTAAATCTGGTTTGGCCGCAGGGAGGTGTCATTGCCCGTATGGCCGTCGACGACGTCGTACAGATAGCCGCCCTGCTCGTACCAGAACCGGTTTCGAAACGACTGAATGGCTCGTTCCCGCAGTTCCCGGTATTCGCGGACCCGCTCGTCCTGACCTCGAAGTTTCCCAATTTTTTGTGCCACGTCCAGCGCACGAATCCAGAGCGCCTGAATCTCAACCGGTTTACCGTCCCGCGGGGTGAACGCGTGGTCCTCCACTTTCGCGTCCATCCAGGTGAGCTGAGTCTCCGGCGTTCCCCCATGAATCAGCCCATCGTCGTCCATGCCGATCCTGAATTTTGTTCCATGGCGGTATCCTTCAAAGATTGCCTGGATCGCTTTCCAGCCGGTATCGGTGACGAACGACTCGTCACCGCTGTAGGTGAGATATTTCCCGAGGGCGTGGATGTACCACAGCGATGCATCGATCGTATTGTATTCGGGATCCTCGCCGGTTTCGGGAAAGCGGTTGGGAACCAGTCCGCCTGAAATGTAATCGCTGAATTCATCGAGGATGTCACGGGCAATCTCGTCATGTCCGGGGACGAGCAACAGCCCGGTCAGGGAGATAAATGTGTCGCGGCCCCAGTCGGTAAACCAGGGAAACCCGGCAAATATGGTTTTTCGATGGTCCCGGTTGACGGTGAAATCCTCAGCGGCTCGAAGCAGTTTGTCACCCGGTGGATCGACGTGAATGTTTTTGCGCTGCTCGGCACGGCTGGAACGTCGTTGGTTCTCCTGTCGTTCAAGCGATTCAAAGTCGGGATCAAGTGTCGGATCGGTGGAAAACATGAGCCAGGCGGTGTCATCGGCTCCCGGTGTCAACCGGTATTCCAGCCGTCCGGGCGTCCACCAATCCTCCTCGCGTGTTTCCTCGTGGTTGAATCGTTCAGGATACTGGTTTTGCTCGTACCAGATCGTTTCCTTGTGGAAGGTCCCGTTGTGGTAGGCCTGTGTCCGTGGAATCTGCTCGTACGGGTTCCAGGACAGTTGCTGTCCGTCGATTCGGGTGCTCATGGACGTATTCGGATTCCGTCGATGGAGGGACGTGTATTCCCGTCCGGTGAGTTTCGGATATACGGACACAACGATGGATGAAGGCGCCTTCTTGATCGTCCATTTCAGCAGGGCGATGTTGCGTTCGTGCACAAGGAAAACCTCTTTCTGAAGTGTGAGATCCGCCTGTTCAATGCGGTACGTCCATGTGGGCCAGGGGGTATGCTGAAACTGTTCGATCCACCGGTGGCCGGTCGGTTGGACCGTCTGATCCGGATACAGGTTGGTTGAAAGAGCAAATCGGTCATTCGAGGTGTGAAGGAACGTTTCGCAGTTGTTCACGAGAATGACCCGATCCACCGGTGGATGCCGGGGGACCATAAACAGGTTGTGGTATTGACGTGTGCTTGCACCGGCGACGCTTCCGGCCAGGAAGGCCCCGGTTTTGTTCGTCTCCAGCCATTCGCGTGAGAATTGTTCCTCGTCATTGGTCATGAGTTATCCGACCGTCGACGTGCAACCTTCTCCAGACACTGCGTTACGAGGGCCGTCCAGCCGGTTTGATGAGACGCGCCACAACCTCGACCGGTGTTGCCGTGAAAGTTTTCGTAGAACAGGATGAGGTCATTCCAGTGCGGGTCCTCCGCGTAAATGCGCTCGTCGCCGTGACAGGGTCGATGACCGTCTTCTCCCTTCCGGAACAGGTCCACGAGCTGGTCACTGAGCTGAGTGGCTGCTTCTTTCATATTGACTTCATTGCCGCTGCCGGTGGGAAATTCTGCGGTGAGAGAGTCCTGGTAAAAGGAATGGTATCGCTCAAGTGAATCAATCAGTAGATAATTGATCGGGAACCAGATCGGACCGCGCCAGTTGGAATTCCCACCGTATTGTCCGTCCTCCGCTTCGCCCGGTGTGTACGAAATTTCATGGATTTCATCGGACAGCTCAAATCGGTAAGGGTGTTCGTCATGATACCGGGATAATGACCGTATGCCGAACGAGGATAGAAATTCGTCCGGATCGAACATGTAGCTCAGGATGGACTCAAGGCGCTCACGCGTGGGAAGTCCGAGGAGACGATATTCCGCATTACACAGGCTGCTCCCATCTTCCACCACCTCACAGGTCATCGTACGAATGACGTCGCGCCGATGCGTCTGGAGCCAGGAAATATGTTCTTTAAGGTCGGGAAGCGATTGTATGGCTTCTTCCTCGATGGGGCGGACGGCAATCAGAGGCATGAGGCCCACAAGGGATCGGACGTGCAACGGAATCAGTTCTCCGTCCGCGTTGATGTGGTCGTAGTAGAACTCATCTTCGTCACTCCAGAGGCCGGTGCCGCCCAGGTCATTGAAGGCATCCGTGATGGCGAGGTAATGGTCATAGAATTTCTTGGTCATCTCTTCAAAGGAACCATCCCCCTCCCGGGCAAGTTCAATCGCCATCTGAAGCATGACACCGGCATAAAAGGCGACCCAGGCCGTGGCGTCTGCCTGTTCAAGGTGACGCTCATCGGATAATTCGGCTCCACGATCAAACACACCAATATTATCCAGGCCGAGAAATCCGCCGGAGAAGATATGATTCCCCTCTTCATCCGTCCGATTGACCCACCAGTTGAAGTTCAGTGACAGTTTCTGGAAACAGGAGGACAGGAAGTTCAGGTCCTGATTTCCCTTCTCCTTTTCCTGCAGGTACACCCGCCACACCGCCCAGGCGTAGACCGGTGGGTTGGCATCGGAAAAATTGATTTCATAAGCCGGGACCGCTCCGTTCGGATGCATGTATTGCTCGGTCAGAAACATCGACAGTTGCTTCTTCGCAAATTCAGGGTCGAGTCGTGCAAAGGGAATCATGTGGAACGCCAGGTCCCACACCGCATACCACGGAAACTCCCATTTGTCGGGCATCGAGATAATGTCGCGGTTGTACAGGTGGGTCCAGTCTTCGTTCCGGGAGGGCGCACGATCTTCGGGATCACTGAAAAAATTCTGGTCGCCCTCACCCCAGCGCTTGACGTCGTAAAAGTAGAATTGCTTGGTCCAGAGCAGGCCGGCGTAGGCCTGGCGGTCAATCTCCTCTTCCTCGTCGTCCAGTTCGTCCGGAATGACCTGGTCGTAAAAGGCATCCGCTTCCTCTTTTCGTCGCTCGAAGGTCTGATCAAAGGACGGATGAAAGGCATAGTCCGGTTCCTGATCCCGGCGGACCAGACGGGCCTGTACCGTCACGTGCTCACCGGAGGGAATGTCCACCCCGATGTGGCGGGTTGCCTTGGTGCCCTCGCGATTCGGTTTCACGACGTCTTCTTCACCGTGTACGATATGCCTGTGAAAGCCATCCTTCACGTAATCCGTATAGTTTTCTTCGTTGAACAGCCGGTCGCGGTTGGTCCGGTTTTCCGTAAACAGCCATTCGTCGGTGTGAGCTCCGTCCACCTTTTCGACAAAGAAACGGTACGGTTGAAGGGATTCGTGCTGGGTGGTGACCGCTCCGCGCTCAAGCTTCATTTCCGGACGGTCCGTTTCATCCTCATCTCCGTTACCCCATGCCCATGTGTTGCGAAACCAGAGTGTGGGCAGGATGTGAAGTGGAGCCGAATCCGGACCCCGGTTGTGTGCACGGATCCGAATGAGGATATCCTCCGGACCGGCCTTCGCGTATTCCACGAACACGTCAAAATATCGACGGTTGTCAAAAATACCGGTATCGAGCAACTCGTACTCGGGCGCCGTGGAACTGCGCATCTTGTTCTCCTTAACCAGGTGCTGGTACGGAAAGGCCGATTGCGGGTATTTGTACAGGCCTCTGGCGTAGCTGTGGGTGGGTGTGTTGTCCAGGTAGTAGTAACACTCCTTGACATCCTCCCCGTGATTCCCTTCAAGGGCGCTGAGACCGAACAGACGTTCTTTCAGAATGGAGTCGCGCTCGTTCCACAGAGCCACTTTAAAACAAAGCTGACAGTTTCGGTTGGTGAAGCCCATCAACCCGTCTTCCCCCCAGCGATACGTGCGACTTCGGGCATGGTCGTGCGGAAAACTGGCCCAGAACGAACCGTCCTCCGAATAATCCTCACGGACGGTCCCCCACTGACGTTCACTCAGGTAGGTCCCCCATTTTTTCCAGTCAGTGACTTCCTCCCGGGACTCGTTCAGACGTTGCTGTTCTTTGGTGGTCATAAATTGCGTTGTTGAATCAACAAAGTGGTTCGACCCTGACAGGGGGTAATCGGAACAGGCTCCAGCTCTATCGGGGGAGGGATTCGTCCTGAACGGTTACGTGGACGATTTCGCATTCATGGAGAGGTCCTGGAGGATGTTCATGAACGCCATGTTGCAGTCGTATGGCGAATCATGTGGATTGAAGTATGCGTGGACATCGCCGTCTTCAAACCATTTTGTGCACATGTAGTAGAAGTGATCGCTTGTTGTCAGCCGGCGCCACTTTTCAATGAGGTCCGGGTCGTCGGTTTCGAAAACGGCGGATTTTAAGTTGAACAGGGACTCCTGCGCGGCGGTTTGCATATCATTTCCGAGCCACGCGCTGATGTCCCGCTCCGAGTCCGCCCAGCTGACCGTGCGGTGAAACGGGAGCTCGTCGTGCGCTTCATGCTCAAGGAGGTCTTCCGGAAGGACGAAATCGACGTCGTAGTTCATGAGTTCGCCGGGCAGGGAACGAAGGAAGTCAAAGATCCCGGTGTCTTCCCACTGATGCTCGCCGAACGTTTCGTAATCCATGAACAGGTTCACCACGTCGCCTTCGATCGGCCAGACCCAGTCCGCAAATTTTTCGGCCGTAAGGGGCCAGCTTTCCCATTCCTGATTGCTGAATCGGAAGGCGATGTCGTCACTGAGCTGATAATTTTTGAGGAGGAGTTTGACGTGATGTCCGGGATCGGTGTACACGTAGCCGGGTTTTCGTCCCTGAAGGATTTCGTCCCATCCCTCGGCCAGGACACCGTCGTATCCCATCTCCGCTGCGACGGGGGGCAGATCATCGTTGTAGATGAGTTCCGTGTTTCGGAGGATGCGGGAGGACTGATCGAAATAATCCTCCATCGTCTCCCGGTGCATCTCCACCTGTTTCTTAAACTCGTCCAGGTCGTTCAGGAAGGTGAGGCTATGGTAGTAGGTCTCGTTCAAAAAGGAGACCCGTCCCGTGTCGTTCAGGGCGTGGAAGCTATCCAGCACCTCCGGGGCATATTCCTCAAACTGTTCGATCGCCGTGCCGGTAATGGAGTAGCTAATCTTGAAGTTATCGTACTGGTCGAGCAGGTCGAGCATGACCTGATTGGCCGGCAAGTAACACTTTTCGGCCACCTTTTCCATGATCT
>CAZQNZ010000145.1:2345-5882 GCA_964594615.1 uncultured Planctomycetia bacterium | reverse complement strand
CGCCGGAATTGAAAACTGATACCGGGCATGCGGTCGTTTATTCTGTTCAGAAGCTGTGCCTGTCGTTCAATCTTACGTTTCTTCTCCAATCGCTCGGAGATATCGAAAGCGGCAGCCACGATGCGAGGTTGATCGTCGACCCGTATGTAATCCGCGTGGACCTCCACCGGGAAGGTGGACCCATCTTTGTGTCTGTGTGTCGATTCAAACGAGAGGGGGCCGCTCTGTTTCAGTTCCTTTACCATCTCGTCCCAGTCGAGCGAATCACCGTAATCCGGAGCGATGTCCGGGACCGTCAAGTTTAGCAGTTCCTCGGTGGAATACCCCAGTTTTGCCGACAACGATTCCGTGAAGTCGATGATCCGTCCGGTGTCCGGGTCCAGGATGAAAATTTCCTGCGGGCTTTTATTCATGGATTCCCGAAACACCTGAAGCTTCTGCTGGGCACGTTTTCGCTGTGTCACGTCCTCCTGATACCCGACATACCGGGTCACCTCACCGTCAGGGTTCCGGATGGGACTGATGATCAGCTCGTTCCAGAACATCTCCCCGTCTTTCCGTTCGTTCCGCAGTTCAATCTGAATCATTTCGTCGTTCGAAACGGCTTCCCGGATTCGATCCACCTTTTCGGGGTCCGTTTGATCCCCCTGCAGAAAGCGGCAATTCCGGCCGAGAATGTCCTGTCTGTCGTAGCCGGTGATGTCCTCGAACGCGTCGTTCACGTAACACAGTGGATTGTCCGGTTTGGTCGCGTCGGTGAGGACGATGCCGATGGGGGAGTTCTGGATCGCCCGGCTTTTTTCCAGGAGTTCCTGTTTGCGTCGCTTCTGATCGGTGATGTCTTCCTGTATGGAAATAAACGACAGCACCTCACCCTCTTCGTTGACCACGGGTGCAATGGTTTGCTGGGTATGATACAGCTCGCCGGATTTGCGCTGATTGGTCATTTGCCCCTGCCAGACCTTGCCGGAACGGATGGTCTCCCAGACGTTCTGGAAGAACGATTCATCATGCCGACCCGCATCCAGGACGTTCGGTCGTTCCCCTTCCAGTTCCGAGGCGTCGTAGCCGGACATCTGTTCGAACGTTGAATTTACGTACGTGATGACCCCGTCCGTATCGGTCATCATAATTCCATGACCGGACGACTCGACGGCTTGCTTGAAGTTCATGTGCTCGGGGTCGAGGGTGTGATCTTCCGAACGGGAGCGTTTTCGCATGGTTCCGATCAGCCGATCCGGTTCACCATGCGGTCCGTTGACCACTCGTCCGGCCATCTCGATCCGGTGATTGCGATCATTGGCGTGGAGATGAACGGTCGCATGGAAATCCTGATCGGTTTCAAGCGACTCGTCCAGGGACTGCCGGACGGACGGACGGTCGTCAGGGTGGATCAGTTCGAAGAGGGCGTCTGCATCTTCGGGGTCCCCGCCAAGCACATCTCGTGCTCGCTCATCCAGCAGAAGTTGGTCGTCCTTGAGACGCCATTCCCAGATCCCCATGGAGGGGGCTTCCTGCTCACCGGTCCGGGGTGGTTGATCGGCGGGGAATCCAGTCGCGGTGGGGTTCAGACGGTCATCTGAGCCCGCTGAATGTTGATCCGTGTTGTGATCTGAGCGATTCACTTAAGAGCGTTTTACCAGCTGGGGAGAAGAAAGATATGGACCGGGTACTACTCGACAGAACTCTGTTCATCAAACGATCAGAGCCGTTTTTTCGGAGGTCGAATGTCGAAAATGAATAAGATGACAACCTGACGCGGCCGGTCCTCTACTGATCTCGTTCGATCAATTACAGAGAATGCCAATATTTTGCAAGCAGAGTCACGTATGAATCCGTTTGTTGATAAGAGTATATGATACGGGAGATCGGGCGTGATGTACAGGGAAGCGGATATCGATCAACTGCGCAGCAGGGGGTTCTGGGAAGAGACGTGCCGTTGAGCTCAGACGTCAGGCACCGTTAGACGTATGTGATGGATACATGATTAAGACGATGTTCGAGTTGATTCAGGAGTTCCGGAATCTGATCGAGTTGATCCGTTTCACACGCCTGTTCGATGCGCTGACAGAGGGTCTGAAGTTGGTCAAACCCGAACGATCCGGCCGAACCCTTCATATCATGTGCCAGGTCGGAAATCTCCTGTTTCTCTTCCCGCTCAAGACGCTCACGAATTTGTGTACATTTGTCCCGGAGATCCTCCAGAAATTCCGGAACAAAGTCCTCGAAGCGCTGATCCACTTCCACAAACCCCTCCTCCGAGGGTTGATCTGAGAGAGGGGAGTCGGGGGATGGATCCGCTGGATTTGAATCCGAATCCGGACCGTCCGACTCGACAGGCTCCTCCGGTTTGCTCATGTATTTTCGAATGGTGTAAACGAGGAGGTTTTCGCGAACCGGTTTCGTGACGTGCTCGTTACAACCGGCTTCCATACTCTCCCTGCGGTTTTCCTCGAGGGCCTGTGCGGTCAGGGCAATGACCGGTGTCGGGGTCATTTCGTTTTCGTCTTCCCAGGAGCGAAGTTGTTTCGTGGCTTCAAGTCCGCTCATCTCCGGCATGCGAACGTCCATAAAGATGAGATCAAACAGGCCCGATTTCGCCATCTTCAGGGCTTTCTGACCGTTCTCGGCGAAGTCCATTCGAACCGGATACTGCTGGAGAATCGCTTCCATTAATTTTCGATTGTGTTCGTTGTCCTCGGCAATCAGAATGCGCGGAGGCGAATCCATGGTCTGCCACTCCGGCACGTCGTCGTCCCCTTCTTCCGCTGCGGGGAACTCGATCAGGTCGCCTTTCATGCGCTTGATGGATTCCAGCAGCACGGAACGGGAGATCGGCTTGACGATGTAGTCCCCGAAGCCCATCTGTTTCGCCCGTTCGCGATCGGTGCTCAGGTTGCTTGAGGTGAGCATGATGGCCACCTGGTCGAGGGGAACGTTCTCCTCGAGTTCCTGGCCGAGTTCAAACCCATCCATTTCGGACATTTCTCGATCGACGAGCACCAGGTCGAAGGGGTCTCTCTCCTCACGGGCTCGGTTGACTTCTTCAAGGGCCATATAACCGTCTTTCGCTTCCGTAACGGAGGCGCCAAACTCTTCGAGAAGTTTTCGGAGGATGAACCGGCTTGTATCCCCGTCCTCCACGACGAGAACGTGGAGGTTGGTGAGGTCGACTTCGGGGCGGTCGGTCCGAAACTGCTGGTCCTGTGCCGGTGCTGATTCCTTTTTCTCCGCCACGTCGAATGGCAGTTCAAACCAGAACGTGCTGCCGACCCCCTCTTCACTGTCGACACCGATGTCACCGCTCATCCGTTCGACAAGATGCTGGCAGATCGAGAGGCCGAGACCGGTACCGCCGTACTCCTGGGAAATGCCACGATCCGCCTGAGAAAATCGATCAAAAATGTGCTCCTGTTTTTCTTTCGGAATTCCGATTCCGGTGTCCTCCACTTCAAAACGAATGCGTCCGGATTCCGCATCGTTCACCGGTGTCGCACGAACGACAATCTCCCCGGCGTCCGTGAATTTGATGGCATT
>CAZQNZ010000145.1:0-2245 GCA_964594615.1 uncultured Planctomycetia bacterium | reverse complement strand
GTTCAGCAGGGTTTCCGAGGCCTGGCGGCAGGTTTGAATATATTCCTCCTGCTCCCGATCCAGGGCGGTTTTCTGCAGCAGGTCCGTCATGCCCATGATGGCGTTGAGTGGTGTTCGAATGTCGTGGCTCATTCGGGTGAGAAACTCGTCTTTCGCCTGGTTGGCCTGTTCCGCTTTCCGCAGGGCGTCCTCAAGTTCCGCGGACTGTTTTTCCAGCGTCTCGTTCAGCCGATACTGGCGCCAGAGCAGAAAGACGGCCAGTGCGATGACCAGCAGCAGGAGGGCGATGAGGAGCATTGCACTCGTTCCCGAGAGCTCAACCATCGCCAGTACGGATCCGGGATGGACAGCCATGTGTTGTGGTGCCGGGGAATAGCCGGCCCGAGCCCACGTCGAGCAACCGGTGCATAGAAAGACCATCCACCCGATGATTGACATCGATCGATGTTGAAGTAGGGGCATTTGCATGTGCGCTATGACGGGTTGCTGACAATTCTTAGAAATTGATCCGGGGCGAGCGGTTTGCTGTACAGGAATCCCTGGTACTGGTGACACCCTTCCGTCCGAAGGTGTTCAAGCTGTTGCATCGTGTCGACCCCTTCTGCAAGAACCGTTTTTTCCATTGATCGGCCCATGGCGATGATACCATTCACCAACTTGTTCTTTCGCTCATCGGAATCGATGTTTACGATAAATTCTCGATCGATTTTGAGTGTGTCAAAGGGAATGCGTGACAGGTAACTCAGCGAGGAGTAACCGGTACCAAAATCATCCATCGCCAGCGAAATGCCGGAATCCGTCAGGGTGGAGAAGGCATTTTGTGTCTCTTCCAGGTTTTGAATGAGTGCTTCCTCGGTGATCTCCAGTTCCAGCTGGTTCGGGGAATGGCCGGTTTGCTGTAACAGCTTCTCCACATCTTCCCGAAATGCTTTTTCACGACCGAGAAACTGCACAGGCGATACGTTGACGGCGACGGAAAGAGAAATGTCCGGTCCGGATGTAAGGAACTCCTGGTTGTGACGGAGGGCGGTTCGGAGGATCCAGTTTCCCAGCTCGATCATGTGGTCCCGCTCTTTGGCAAGGCCGATAATCTGAGGAGGTGGGACGTATCCGTACTCGTCCGAGGACCATCGAAGAAGGGCTTCCGAACCGGTAATGTGACCGCTGGAGACGGACACTTGAGGTTGAAAGGCCAATTGGAATTGATCCTGTTCAAACGCCGTTCGATAGGCCTCAGGATCCGGTTCAGCACTCATGAAGTGACTGCTGAGGCAGGTGCTGAAGAACGTTTGGCTTCGATCTGGTTCGGATAAATACTGTAGTGCATATGCAATAATCTTTCAGAAAGCTATCCGAGACCGCTTTACGATAGTCCTACAACATAGATTAAGTTTTAGGTAAACGCATTTAAAGCCGTTTTTCGAACCGGGAAAACGCTACCCGTTCGTTCAGAGACCATTTTTAACGAGCGATGATAGACGCCTGATCCAGATGTTCTCGATCGAATCGCGCCAGGGTCACAGGACAATGCAAGCCAATGAATGAAACTGCTTCCGGTCCCGCCTAAGATGTGATCTGTAGAGTTTGTAAGCGATCCGATTAGAACGAAAAATTCTATGCAACGGATGTCCCTTCTGATCCTGGTGTTGTTCGCCGGTCTTGCAGCGTGGTCCTGTCAGCAAACCTACAACCCCGTGACGGGGGAGTTCGATCGTACCGTCTACGATCGTGAACGAGAGATACAGATCGGGTCGAGTACCTACCCGCGGATGATTCAACTCAGTCAGGGGCGTCTGGACGATTCGAAGCTGGATACATACATTAATCAGCTCGGCCAACAACTCGCGCGGGTGTCTCACGATCCGTTCTTCGATTATGAATTTACGGTGGTGAATGATTCATCGCCGAATGCCTGGGCCCTTCCGGGAGGGAAAATTGCTGTCACTCGAGGACTCCTGATGAAGATGGAATCCGAGCAACAGCTTGCGGCGGTGCTGGGGCATGAGATTACCCATGTAACGGGTCGACATTCCGCAAAACAGCAAACGCGTGCTCTGCCGACACAGCTTCTACTCGTTGCGGGGTCGATTGCCGTCACTCAGATGTCGGATGATCAGGTGTCCGACGTCGGGCGCATTCTCGTGGGAGCGGGGAGCCTCGGTGCTCAACTTTACCTTGCCTCGTACAGCCGATCGCACGAGCGGGAGGCGGATGAACACGGGCAGGTGTACATGGCCCGTGCCGG
>CAZQNZ010000144.1:0-5890 GCA_964594615.1 uncultured Planctomycetia bacterium | reverse complement strand
CGAACCTGGATTATCAGTACCAGAAACTGACGTGTTACCATTACACTATCCCCCATCGGAGCAATCCTTTGGCCGAAAGCCAATCAGGAAGCTTTCCACCTACTTGTACACTATGGTAACCGTTACGCCGATCTCATTAAAACGCTCCTCAAGCTCCTTCGCTTGATCTTCACTCACTCCGTTCTGAATCGGCGTGATTGGTCGATCCATCAGTTTCTCCGCTTCGGAGGCGGAACAATTGCGTATATCGGTCAACAAATCCAGAATGTCGTCCGTACTCTCGTCCGGGATACCGGAAAGAAAGACATTGGCACTGCCGTTGGAGGACTGCGAAGGGCTATCGGTTGAAGTCCCATCCTCAGGTTGCATGGTGGTTTCCGACGCATCGCTTTCCTCCCCGGATGCTTGCTGCCCCGGTGTTTCAGATTCAGGTTCTTCCGTCGTCCTTGTGGAGGACGATGAATCTTCGGTGTCCGAAAGATTCTCCTCGTTCAGGAGTTCCTCCAGCTCTTCCTCAATCTCCTCCTCTACCCCTTCCTCCAGCTCTTCGTCAAGCTGCTCATTCAGCTCCTCTTCAAGATCCTCCTCAGGGATCTCGCCGTCCTGCTCCTGTCCTCCGGAATTGTCGGATGCAGGGATGTTGGCTAATTTTTTGGCGGTTACCCGCTTCCCCGACTGATCCAGAATAAGCACATGCTCACATTCCGGGCAAGCAACCGAACGATTCCGGGGGGTGAACTCCACGTCGGAAAGAACCTGCTCCGAGTCCAGCGAATCGAAGTCGGGATGTTCGGGCCAGGTTAACACGGGTAACGCCGAAACGGAGGAGGAGGTGATGAAAAACTGAGTATCAAAGTCCTCAGAAAGTGATTTCAGTAACGGTTTGACGTCGGATACCTGTCCGCGATTCAGTTCCTGAAAGATGGCAACGGGTACGGAGTCCAGAACCTTCTGACTCACGTCCTGGCTGAGATGAAACTCACGGGAGAAGGCACCAAGAAAATTTGATCGTTCATCCGAACCAGCAGGTACCGTTTTTATAATAATTGCAAACGTGGGGGCCGATGGTTGATCCATGCCATGCACAGGGTAAGGAATATATACAAAAACTGTTTGCGTAACAGCACATGCTACTTGCACAGAACCTTATAAATATTTGTTGGGCAATAGTCAAATCGATTTCAAGCGAGAACGATTTGGGTGGTCGTCGGAGGAAGGAAAAACCGGTAAATTCTTGCATCTGGCAACCAGGGAATTATAATGTGCTGTTGTGAAATCCGCATGGGGATCAAGGTTTCCTTAACCGCTTTCTAGATGGATCGACAAGAGGAGCTGAATGGAAAGTGATAAAAATCTGGAGACATACCTGAATGAAATCGGACAGGTTCCCCTTCTGGACGAACAGGAGGAGAAAGAACTGGCTCGACGGGTTCAGGAAGGGGATGAGGAAGCACGTGAAAAAATGGTGACGGCAAATCTGAGACTGGTGGTGAATGAAGCCAAGAAGTACACGGATTACGGTCTTCCACTTCATGATCTTATTGAAGAAGGAAACATGGGGCTGTTGAAAGCCGTGGAACGGTTTGATCCAGAACGAGGAACCCGATTCAGCACCTATGCGACGTGGTGGATCCGTCAGGCAATACGGAGGGCCCTGACCAACAAGTCCAAGACCGTCCGTATACCAGCGTACATGGTACAGATCATTTCGGACTTCAAATCTATCCGAGACGAACTCTCCCAGAGATGGATGCGAGATCCCACATTTTCCGAAGTCGCTGAAGAAATGGACCTTTCCGCGAAGAAGCTTAAGATCCTTCGGAAAGCACTGGATGCGGATCACGGCACGGTTCAGAGCAATAATATTGACATCATTTGGGACCGCGATGTGTTTGAAAGCGATGAGGATCTGAACCTTCCCGAAGAAGTCGTTATTAAGGAATCGGAGGTCGAACGCCTGTACGAGATGCTGGATGTCATCACGAAGCGTCAGGCAGATATCTTGCGCATGCGGTATGGACTCGAGAGCAAGCGCCCCATGACCCTTGAGCAAATTGGAAACAAGATGGACCTTACTCGGGAACGCATCCGTCAACTGGAGAAGGAAGCCCTGGAAAAACTACACGATGCGTACGCGGAACAGTTTAACGATGAGGTTCTCCCCTCCTCCAACGAGGACACTAATTCCTAACTACCAGTCAACTTGAACTCCAGTTCCAGTCGCACTTCACATCGTTACCGGCACTGAACGGAATCCCGTACGAAATCGCTCCGCCCTTTTGGATTAATCGTAGATCGAAGGTCAGCATGGACGCGCCGTCCGATCATCAACCCACACAGATGAGTTTAAGCGAACACTTTGAGGAGCTCAGGGGGTGCCTTTTTCGAGCTTTGATCGGACTGGTCGTGGGTACGGTCGCCTGCTGGTTCCTGAAAGCTCAGATTATGGAAATTGTTCTGAGGCCCCTGAAAGAATCGGGTTTTCCGCACAAGCTGATCTCCCTGAGCCCGATGGAATCCATTGTTACGTATCTAAAAATGTCCATTACGGCGGGCGCAGTACTGTCAAGCCCATGGATCACGTACCAGATGTGGCGATTTATCGGTGCGGGATTGTACCCGAAGGAGCGCTGGATGTGTTATCAATACGCAGGGGGAGCCGCCCTGTTATTCCTGATCGGGGTAGCGTTCAGTTATTTTGTCATGACACCGTTAATCCTCAGTGTACTTCTGACCTTCCAGCCCGCTGATGCAATTGAACAACAGATGCAGACCTCTCTCTATTTTAGCTTTTTCTTCAAGTTTACGCTTGCCATGGGGGTGAGTTTTCAGGTGCCGATGATCATGAGGTTTCTGAGTGCCGTCGGCCTGGTGGACCGGTCCGCATGGGTCACCTACCGGAAATACGCGATAGTCGGTACGTTCTTTGCCGCCGCCCTCATCACCCCGCCGGAACCACTCAGCCAGATCTCAGCCGCCCTTCCCATGATCCTGCTCTACGAAGTCGGAATTCTTTTGATTCCCGCTGAAACCACCCGTAAAATGGAGGATTCTGATGATTCTGAAGATCACGCAAAAGACGAGGGAAATCAGAACGAAGATCAGTTCAAAACAACGAATTCCTAACCCTTGCGACGGTTGATATCAACCCCCAAGCGTGCCATTCTCGTTCTATCCATCGGCGACAAACACTGCTCGCATGATCGAGGGCCATGATTCTGATCATCGATAACTACGATTCATTTACGTATAACCTCGTCCAGTATATTGGTTCCCTCGGTAACACGGTGAGGGTTGTTCGTAACGATGAACACAAACCCTCGGACACTCGCCAGATGTCCCCGGAGGGGATTATTGTCTCTCCCGGCCCGGGACGCCCCGAAGAGGCGGGATGCTCCAATGAAATGATTCGTCGCTTTGCGGACGAGGTACCCATCCTGGGCGTGTGTCTGGGACACCAGTGTATCGCACGCGAATTCGGTGCATCCGTCACCGGTGCGGATCGACTTATGCACGGCAAAACATCCACCATCCACCATCATCAGAACCATCTGTTCTCGGACGTGCCCAGCCCGTTCAGTGCGACTCGATACCATTCACTGATCGTCGATGACACAACCCTCTCCACGCCCCTTGTAAAAACGGCAGAGACCGACGCCGGTGAGCTGATGGGACTTCGACACAGGAGGCTCCCGCTGTATGGTATTCAGTTTCACCCTGAATCCATCATGACCGAACACGGCCTCCGGCTCATGGAAAATTTTTGCAGGATTTGTCATTCATTTTCCACATCCCCCTTGACCCCCTGCGCCCTTTCTTGATCGTCCGTTGAAACCATTATTCGTTTCGTGTAGATTCTCTCTGAAATGTGAATCCCCTTCCACGGAATTGTCCGATTCTCCGGACCTTGCCTTCTCATTCATTAGCGTCGAACCCGATTACCGAAATTGAGATGTCTGACAGTGACCAAAAACGTGTTTTAAGCGGTATTCAACCCTCTGGATTAATTCACATTGGAAACTACTTCGGGGCCATCAAAAACTGGGTCGACCTTCTCGATGATTACGAATGTTTTTTTGCCATCGTTGACCTCCACGTCATCACTGCCGATTACGATCCAAACACCCTGCAACAGCGAATCATGGACGCAGCGATCGCCAACATCGCCTGTGGCCTGGACCCGGAGAAATGTACCCTCTTCGTCCAGTCTCACGTCCCGGAACACGCCATGCTGCAGTGGCTATTGAACTCGGTGGCCTCGGTGGGGGAACTTCAACGACAGCACCAGTACAAGCAGAAAAAGGAACAGCAGGAACACACGGAGGTCTCTGCCGGTTTGATGAACTATCCCATCCTCCAGGCAGCGGACATCGCGCTGTACCACGCCGACCTGGTGCCCGTCGGAGAGGATCAGCGACAGCACATCGAATTCACACGGGATGTATTGCGACGGTTTAATAACCGATTCGGAAACTACTTCACGGAACCGGAGGAACTAATTAATGAGACGGGCGCGCGCATCATGGGGCTGGATGCTGAGAACAAAATGTCCAAAAGTCTTGATAACTACATTGGCGTCCTTGAAGATCCGGACACCATCCGGGATCGAATCGTTTCAGAAGGCGTGACCGACCCCAATCGAAAACGACTGGACGATCCGGGGAACCCGAACATCTGTAATATTTACTCATGGCATAAACTGTTTTCAGACGAAGAAACGATTGAGCGCGTTGGGGAACAATGTCGGGCAGCTGAAATCGGATGTGTGGAAGACAAGAAGCTCATCGCGAACAACATCATCGATTATTTTGAACCCATGCGTGAACGAGCACGGGAACTGCGGGAGGACACGGACCAGGTTCGGGAGATCCTTCATGAAGGATCTAAAAAAGCGCGTCAAATTGCACAGAACACACTCGACCAGGTTATGGATTTAATGGGGCTGAAACCGGACGACCTGCCCCCCGTGGAGTACTTTTCATCTTCTTAACACCACCGCTGTAAACTGGATCGGTGGGTTACTCCTCTTCGTGATGGGAACTGTTTTCATAATGTTCCGCCAGTACGTCTCGACCGAAATCTCCGTCGTACGATCGGATCACTGAATGGATGTGATTTGCCCCATCCTGCACATTATCGAACTCAATGATCATGTCCGGTGTTTGAACCCGATAGTAATGCGGCTCCCCGGCGTTGATGCTTCCGGCCCAGCCAAAATATAGTTTCTCAGGCTCTGCATCAAGGAATTTTTGGTTAAGCCGTCTGGCCTGTTCACGGGGGAAGTTTCCAGTATATACCCGTATTAATGCCGTTAATTTCTCCTGATTGGAGGCACTCATTTTCGACATAGGAACCCCTTTCAATTCGACGCCGTCCACGTGCGGTTTCTGATCGGTCACAATTTCACGCAATGCCTCCGCTCGAAAAATGGCCTGTTCGCGAACGGGTTCCTCCAGCGAATGCACGAGTGCCCGTGCACGCTCGCACTCCTGAACAAGTGTTTCCATACCCGCGTAGGGACCGCGAGGAACCACCGCCGGGTTCGCCCCGAAGAACGCGGGAGTGGATGATACCATCTCATCCCCGCGAAACGTGTAGTTCAGTGAAAGATGATGTCCTTCAAATCGATATCCCCAGATGGCATTGTCTACTTGCTTCCCAAAGAGCGCCGTATAATATTTGCCCGAGTCGTAGCCATCGTAATTCTCCATCCGACCCAGGACATCCTCAATGTGCAATATTTGATTGACTTTCAGGTACCCGGATTCACTGAGGCTGCTCTGCAGGAGTTTGTGGACCTTCTGACGCTGGTCCGGACGCAATTCCGCGAGTGAAACCCCCGCCCGATCTCCCGGAAAAAAGGACCAATCCGTTCTTGACGGATGCTCAA
>CAZQNZ010000143.1:0-6002 GCA_964594615.1 uncultured Planctomycetia bacterium | reverse complement strand
GCCGAACGGGGTCCGGTCGGAGCGTGTCGGTGTGGATCTCCTTACGATTGCAGGCGTTGAAGTGCGTCCAGGAGGATGGTGTACGGAATCCAGGGCCCCTCTTTTGACGCGCTGATGTACGTGCCCGGGTTCTGTTCAAGGTCCGATTGGATCTCCTCCAGGGGTTCCGGTCCCTCAACCTCGTCCTCACGCTGCATGAACCACTCCAGGGACGCGTCGGACAACCGTTCCGCCCATCGGCCGAGCAGGGAGGCAGCCTTCGTCTGTTCCGCTTCGGAGAGCTCCTCCGTGTCGTCCGGAAGCAGGTCCTTCAGATGATTCCGGTTCTCCTCGACGAGGGAACGCAACTCCTTCATGCGATCCGATCCCTGTTTCCCGGAGGAGGAAGGGGCTTCAGCCTTCACAGCCTCCTGTGTCGTCTCCGGGGCCGTTGCCTGCAGTTCACTCAGGCGCTCTTTCAGTTGACGTTCGTTCAGATCGTTCCCGTTTCCGTTCTGCTGCAGGGAACCGAGGTAATCGGGCAGGTCAATTCCAGCGTTCTCCGTCAGTTCATGCAGCGGAGGCAGGGAGCCGACGAGTCCGGACAGAAAGTTCGCGGTACTGGTTTTCCCGTTTTCGCCGGATCCGTTTTCCCAGACGGTGACGGAATCGAAGTCGATGTCGGAGATGGCCTTGACCTGTTCGGAGACGAGATCCGGCAACTGTTCGGCGATCAGCATCGTCGTCGCCAGCTCCGGGTCGTTCTCACAGGATCGAACGATCGATTTGAACCCTTCTCCTTTGTTCTTGAGTTGAGCGAGCAGCCCGGCCGCTCGTGCTTCCATGACGGCTCGGATTCCATCCGCTTCCCCCTGCCGGTGACGACGTTCTTCCTCGGCGTCCGCTTCCGCAAGGGTTTCGATGCGTTCCTTTTCAATGCGTGCGGGAATCACGGTGTCCGCGCGCTGAGTGGCCTCCTCTCGTTCCGCCCGAACCTGTTCCGCTTCCTTCTCCGCCACGTACGCTTCCTCTTTGGCTTTCGCCTTACTGACCTTCTCCGCGGCGATGGCCTGCCGCTCGGCTTCTGCTTCCTTCTGACGGCGCTCGGAGTTGGATTCAGCAATTTGCACTTCGGATTCGTTTTCCCCTTCCACCGCTCTGGCATCGGCCTGGGCCACCTTGATCCGCTGTTCCTGTTCAGCTTCCGCTTTTCCGATTTCACCGTTCCGCTCCTGTTCAGCCACCTGTTTCTTCGCTTCGTTGATCGCCTTCGCAGCAGCCTCCCGACCGAGGGCATCGATGTAACCGGATTTGTCGTTGACGTCCTTGATGTTGACGTTGATCAGACGCAACCCCACCTTCTCAAGCTCGGGTTCGAGCCCCTTCGAGATGTTTTCGATGAACCGATCGCGATCCGCGTTAATCTCCTCGATTTTCATGGTCGCAATGGCCACACGCATCTGACCGAAGATGATGTCGCGTGCCAGGTTCCGAATGTCGCTCAGACTTTCCCCCAGCAGCCGCTCCGCGGCGTTCTGCATGATGCCCGGTTCCGTGGAGATCCCGATGGTGTACGTCGAGGGCGTACTGACCCGGATGTTTTCCGTCGAGAGGGCATCGGTCAGATCGATGTCGATCGTAATCGGGGTCAGATCCAGCCATCCATAGTTCTGAAACACGGGCCAGACCATCTTTCCACCCCCGTGCACACACCGCGCGGACAGCCCCTGTCCCGCTTCGTCCTCGCCCATCCCTTTCCCGTAAATCACAAGAATCTTGTCGGAGGGACAGCGCTTGTAAATCGACGCGTAGAAAATCGCTCCCATAAACACAAACGCGAAGACCCCGATCAGGGCAATAATGGCGATTGTTGACATGTCAGTACTCCATGAAGATCACGTAATTGAAGAGAAACTCCATCATCGAAGGCTCACCGTCAAAAGCTGCATCCCCTCCTCCGAAAGCGCCTGCTGTGCCCGCTGTCGTACATCCACCACAAATGCATTTCGATCCTCATTGATCTCGGAGGTGCTCCGGCAGGAGAGAGCCTCACGCACCACGGCACTCACAATGGAATGTACCTCGCCTCGCACGTCCTCGCGGGACATCCGCCCGTACCTCCGGCTGACATACGCCGAATCCGCCTCGGTGACGTTGTTGAAACAGGCTCGAAACGAACAGCCGGTCGGTTGCTGAACGGGATCTTCCGTACACTCCGTCAGATCCACCTCGACGGTCATGGGGGACAGATCAAGGAATACGCACTCCTGAAGGAACGGCCAGACCAGGTGTACGCCACCCCGGTGCACCCGGGTGGGTGTGTCTTCGTCGCCGGATCCCGACCATCGATTGCGGACCAGCAGCAACCGGTTTGCCGGACAGACCCGGATGGAATACCATCCGCATAACGCCAGGAGCACCACCATGCCCACCGGCACCAGGATCCATGGGGGGCCCATCATGTCCCGTCTCCCCCCGCTTCCGGTGCGTCATCGTCCACCTCACTGAGCGGTTTGATCAGGAGCGTGTTCGCATCGATCTGATCGATCACCTTGACGCGAGAATTCGTTTCCGCCTCCTGGTCCGACGCGTTGTAGGCGCTGACCGTTTTCAGGCGCCCCTGCACCCGGACTCGCACCTTGCCCGTCCCCGATCGATTTGGGGGAACGGAAAGATACACCTCCCCGGTCTCCCCAATCGCGTTGTGATAGTTGAGCGACCCGCTTGCCGACATGGAGAGAAGAAACACCAGCACCCCGTAGGTCATAAAAAAGAAGAACAGACCCGCCGGAATGGAAATCAAAAAGGACGACATGGGAGCGATGCCGTATTCAATCGCAAGTACCCCGCTCCAGCCAAACCCGCCGAGAAACGCGAGAATCGAACGAAACGTGAACACACTCGCCGTGGAGTCCCCCGCGTCGGCGGCTTCAGCAGCATCGGCCGCATCCACCGCATCCGCGGCATCAGCTCCCTCCAGCGCCTCGGTGGCATCCAGAGCGTCCATTGCGTCCGTTCCCGCCCCGAAACCGAGCAGGTTGAGCAGAATCCAGAACCCCATCACCGTAATCGAGGCAATGCCCAGGACGAGGTACGCCTGGTAGGTCACACTCACACGCTTTGTCCCCAGAATCGCACGAAGCTCCGAGAGCGCCTCCGACGCCCACGTCGGCAGATCAAGCGCCATGAACGATGATAGCGTGTGCACAAGTGCTTCGGCAGCGGCCGGGTCGAACTGCAGCATGTCTCCCTTCCGTTAATTGTGAAACCGTTCAAGCATTTTCTGACCGACGATCTTTACATTCTCATCGTACGCCATATCCGAGTAATCCAGGTCCTTCAGCTTCGTCTTGAGGAACTCGTACAGCGAATCATTGGAAAAAATGGAGGGGTCGGGCGCGTCCTCTCGAATGCTGAACTGTTTGACCGCCGTCTCGACGTAGTTGAGTGCATCCCGCAGCGTGGGAAGACGCTTCCGATGCAGACCGTCTTCCGCAATCTGATGAAGCACAATGCGGGAATGCCGCGCCAGCTCCTCCGGCAGATCCATCGACTCAATCGTCTCGTCGATATGTGCCTTGATCTGTTCCAGCAGTTCCCCGGACGACTCGTCCCGTTCGGTAAAATCCAGGTCGAGGTCCATGCCGAGCCCCTCCACGTATTGCTTCAGCAGATCGTACGTCATCTCCGTTCGCCCTCGTTCCAGTTCGGACAGTTGCTGCAGCGAGATGCCCGACGCCTCCGCCAGTTCATTGCGTGTCACATCCCGTTTTTTGCGCAGTTGCCTCAACTCCTCCGACAGCGCCTGTGATGATTCCGACACCTGTCCTTCAACCCCCACATTCTCCTCAACACCCCCCATCATCTCCCGCTCCTGTCCCACCCGGCTCCGCGCTTTCTGCGTCGGTTCGGTCTGCTCCGTGGACACGGCACTGGGAGGGGGCTCCTCAATCACCTCCTCCGATTCCTGCGAACCCCGACCGTCTTCATCGCGATTCGTCCCGGAGTCGCCGGAGGTCGAGGACGCTTTCGACGGGTCCTTTCGGGAGGGGGATTGGTCGGAGGAGGAATCCGGCCGTTCGCCGTTCGTCGTCTTTCTCAGTTCCGCAATGCGCTGTTTCCAGGCGTCGCGATTGGATTCGGTCAGCCGGCCGTGACGCATGTGATTCTGGACGTGGGCAAATTCACGGAGAAGCACGTCCCGATCCACGAACTCCGTCACCTCCTCCAGGGACGTCGTGTGATCGAGCAGTTTGCCGAGGATCCGGTAAAAGTCGAGGTGGTTCGGATCTTGCAACACCTCTCGTGCGTCATCAAGATCGACATCGGCGGGCAACCAGTTTTCGTCGCTACGTTTCTTCGGGGACATGCTCTCGAACCGTGCAACCAGGGGCAAAATCGATCATCATTCCGTCCGTCCTGCGTCGGATCGAACTCGACACCTTCAAAGACCATTTACAGAGAAATTCTTTGAAAAAACACAATCGGTTTCAAACAGATGAAAACACACCAGCAGTCAATCTCACGCTGAACCCCTTCGGTCGTTCCTCCTGCCACCGTTTGGTGAGGGTCTCGTGATCGATCCAGATTTCTGCCACGTCCGACCTATCCGGTGTGACAGCCTGCAGTTGAGGAACTTGTTGAGAAACCTCCAATTTTGAGAACGTCGAACATGAATGCTGTTATTAGGGGGAGAAGGGGCCGGTCAGAGGAAGTCGTGCCGTTACAGGGCAACGGGCATTGGGGGCCTCCTCCGTACCCGGGGCCGCGTCGGCCACCGGCCTCCTTGCCCCGGGCTGAGTTGTCTCGGCCCTTCGGGCCGGGATACTTTACGCAATATCACTGACGGATAGGTAAATGACAGGGCACGCTAATGATCCAAAAAATTTTAGCTTAGGAACTCACCAGCAGATGTCATCCGGTCCTTCCGGGCCCGAAGGGCCCATACTTTTGAGCCCAGGGGAAGCCGTCGAAGACGGCGCAACCCTGGGGGAATGGAACGCCTCAAACACAAACGCGCCCTGAAAGGGCGCAGCGATCCTGCGTCCTATCCGGTGGCGAACATGATGCGAAAAGGGCCCGGTCAGAGGAAGTCGTGCCATTACAGGGCACGGGTATTAGGGGCCTCCTCCGTACCCGGGTCCGCGTCGGCTTTCGGCCTCCTTGCCGCGTGCATCTCTGTCCCGGCCCGGCGGCCGATAGAGATGCGAAAGTATGTTTATTGCTCAACTGTTCGTTCCGATCGAGCGGGTTCACCGGTTGACCAACAGGGGTCCCGTCGCTCACGGTCTCCCCAAGAACTGGTAAGCAATTGCTATTTGTTCGGTTTCTCCTTACTTCTGGTCGCGGTACATGTTGGTGCGGGAGGGGGTGCGGTACTTGAGTTCGATGCGCTCGATGCGGGAGGTGGATTTCCATCCGTGGGTGTTCCGCCAGTTCCGGTCGTTGTACGCTCCGTCCTCGTAGTCGAACAGCAATAGCAGCTCGACGCTGTCGGAGGCGATGGGCTGTTCGAACTCAATCGAGGAGGTTCGCCTCATGTCGTACCGGCGCTCCACTTTGTGCCACGGCGTATCCCGGTCCGACCGCACGAGCACCCGCGGGAAGGAACCCTGCGCGGATTGCGAAGAGCCCATGTTCAGATCCCAGTCAACCCCGGTCCAGGTGGCGTCCGGCCGGTTGGGCTTGATGGTGTGGAAGGTCATACTGGGGAACAGACGATTCACTTCCGCCTTGGGCACCCGGTCCGGATAGCGCCAGGGCATTTTGAAGACCAGGGCATTCTGAGGGTGTCCCGCCGGTGTGGTCCCGAACGATCCTCGAAACAGGCCCCGGTTGATGATCGGATGCATGGGCATCGTTCCGTTGTTCAAACTGAGAATCTCATTGCCGATGCGGAAATACCCATCGTCGCCCGTGCCGTTGATGGAGATTTTATTGGTCTGTGGAGACACCGATTCCTCGAGGGCTCCGACGGTGATTCGGTCCTCGGACAGTTCCAGCACATGATCTCCCCGGTGGGG
>CAZQNZ010000142.1:0-6135 GCA_964594615.1 uncultured Planctomycetia bacterium | reverse complement strand
CCTCTTCGTCCGTCAATTCACGGTCCACCGGCATCGGCTCCTGGTCCACGTCCGTGCTCATCTCGATGAGCTGTTCATTGAACAGATCCAGCACAAGCCCGAAATCCTCACCTTTACTGAGGGGCCAGTGAAACGGAACCGGTCGAGCGTTCAATCGATCCTTCATTTCCTGAATGGCCTGCGCGTAGTTGGCAATCTCTCGGTCCATCTTGTTTACAAATGCCATCCGCGGGACATCGTAACGTTCGGCCTGACGCCAAACCGTTTCGGATTGGGACTCCACACCCCCGACACCGCAGAAAATACCAACTGCACCGTCAAGCACGCGCAGACATCGCTCCACCTCCACGGTAAAGTCCACGTGACCGGGTGTGTCGATCAGGTTGATGGTGTTATCTTTCCATTCGAACTGTGTCGCGGCGGAGGTGATCGTAATCCCTCGCTCCTGTTCCTCCTCCATGTAATCCATGGTGGCCTCACCGTCGTGTGTCTCACCGACATTGTGTGTACGGCCCGTATGGTACAGAAAGCGTTCGGAGACGGTGGTTTTTCCGGCGTCAATATGCGCCATCAACCCGACGTTACGAAGATTTTCCAGGTCAAACGACTGTTGTTCGGTCATGGTTCCTGCGACTAATGAAAGTGAAGTTAGAACGTGCTTGTGCTGTAGATTATCGAACGATCAAGCTTCGGAGAGGTGATGAAAGAGCGGACAGGTGCGACACGTGGTACCGCTCGTACGACGGTCCGCGAACACCCGATCCTCCCTGCCGGCGACTGAGGAATCGTCTTACCAACGAGGCACTCGGTCGTGGACTCGGCTTGAGAATGAACCTGAAACGGTTCAATTAAAATAACCACCGGATAAACGAAACCCGGTAGTTGAAATAGTTAAGATATCATTCGTGATGAACGAATTCAAATATCAGAGGCGGGAGTGAACGAATGAAATGCTCTGCGCGTAATTGTGGAGCTCGGATTTATCTCGTTATCCACCATTATAAAACGAACGTGACCGGACCGTCGTTCGTTAACTTCACGTCCATCATGGCTCCGAATTCCCCGGTCTCGACCGTCGCAGGTGCTTTCTCCCGCGCAATCCGAATCATGTACTCGTACAGTTCCTCCGCCCGCCCCGGGGACGCGGCGGGACCGAATCCAGGCCGATGTCCGGTGTCCGTATCCGAGCACAGGGTAAAATTTGGTACGATCAACAAATCTCCCTTCACCTGCTGAAGAGACCGGTTCATCTGCCCGTCCTGATCCGGAAATACGCGAAAGTTGACTAATTTTTGAACCATCCGCTCGACCTGCTCGCGCTGATCTCCTTCGGCAAACCCGACCAGCACCAGAAGGCCCCTGTCAATGGCCCCGGCCTCCTGTTCTTCCACCGAAACCGACGCCTTGGATACGCGTTGTAAAACCAGTTTCATCGATGTTCGCTTTGAATTAACCGCAAAAAGGTTGATAAATAAATCACGGGATTCGGAAATGGTTCTGAGCCCTATTCCATTACTTCATCCGCGGTACGTCAGACGGATGATACGCCTGTTTCATTTGCTTTCTCAGTTTTTTCGTCAGCCCGGGTCGTTCTTCGGACAGATCCTGCTGTTCACCGATGTCATTGTTCAGGTTGTACAGTTCTACCGGCTCGTTCCCCCCGGGACGAACCAGCTTCCATTGTCCTTTTCGTAATGCCCGTTTCCCTTTGAAGGCCCAGAACAGGTGATCGTGCTTTTCCTGCTTTTCAGAACGACCGAGCAGTTCCGGTAAAAACGAAATTCCGTCGATGTCCTCGGGTGACTGGATGCCTGCGAGCTCACAGACAGTAGGCATAATGTCCCAGAAGGCACTTGGGTGATCGGTGGTCGTTCCCGGTTCAATTGTGCCGGGCCAGCGTACGATCATCGGTACGCGAATGCCGCCCTCGTACAAATCCCGCTTGTATCCACGGAGCGGACCATTCGAATCAAAAAACGAATGTTTGTGTCCTCCTTCGCTGTGGGGCCCGTTGTCGGAGGTAAAGAACACAATGGTTTCTTCATCCAGGTTCAGCCGCTGAAGAAGTTGAAGCAGACGCCCGATATCGCGATCAAGGCGGTGTATCATGCCGGAAAATCCTTTCTCAGGAGCCGGCCAGTCCTTCTCTCCGTACGGGCCCAAGTCGGGCACTTCCATGCCGTGCGGTTTTCCCTGGTTGTTCGCATGGGGAATCGTGAGATGCACTTGCAGGAAAAACGGTTGGTTCCGATTCCTCCGGATGAACTCGTATGCCTTCTTCATCATCAAGTCATGGGAATAATCTACCCGTTTGGTGGACGTTCCTGAAATCCCTTTTGCATAGCCGGAGTCCGCATAGTCTACTTTATTATCAAGGTGCACCTTCTGATCATTGTTCCAGAGGAACTCCGGCCAGTAATTATGCGCCGCAATCTGGTTCAGGTAGCCGTACCAGAAGTCAAACCCCTGCTTGAACGGCGCACCGGTGGAGCGTGGTCCCCCCATGGCCCATTTTCCCACGCCCCCCACCGAATATCCCGCTTTCTTCATGAGCTTCCCCATGATGCGAGCATCTGGAGACAGCGTGAAGTCACTGTTTCCATGGATCGGGGTGTGACCACTATGCAATCCCGTGCGCAGAACCAGCCGGGACGGCCGGCACACCGTATGTCCGGAATAGTGATCCGTGAATCGCATGCCCTGTGCCGCCATTCGATCAAGGTTCGGCGTATCAATCTCCTCCTGTCCGTACGAGCCAAGGTCTGCGTACCCGAGATCATCCGCCATTACAAAAATGATGTTCGGTTGGTCCGGTGCGGCCTGAACCTTGTTCGCCGGTAAAAGGAACCCGACGAAAGCGAGAGCGATGCAAAAATGGAGAATTTCCTTCAAATTCATGTGGCTCATGGCTGAAATGGTTTTATTCAGGTTCTGGGAACGAAAAAGCTACTCCGTCCACTTCAAGTTCCGGTTCCACCAATACGACGTCCTGGTGGACACTGGATTCATTTTCTCCCCCCATGGACGTATTCATGCCGAACGCAATATGACAGGTGCCGTATATTTTTTCATCGTGCAGGATGTTTCCGATCGGTTGCTCGTGACTGCGATTGGTCCCGATGCCCAGTTCGGCGATCACGAATCCGGAAGGCCCTGCCTCCTGAAGACGTTCGATGAGCGGACGGGCCGCTTCGTTATGGGAGATAATCCGTCCGCCGGACACATCCAGAAAGGCCTCATGCCCCGACGTCAGGTGCTCCCATCGGTCGATAACGATCCTTCCTTCCGCTCCGTTCTCCAGAGGAGCCACGAACACTTCCCCGGCCGGTGCATTGGCCAACGAACCCGGTTCCCTTGCCGTAAACCCATCCCGATGCCAGTCTCGTTCCGGATCCAACCGTATCTCCACCTCCGTTCCAGAGGGAGTTTTGATCGATACCTGTGTCGCGTCCGCAACTTGCTCATACAACTCGTCGTTGAAGGCATCAATCTCATCCACGTCGGCCCGGCCGATCTTCCGATACACCTCCTCGGTAATACCGGGCAATGTCACAAAGCGGGTTCCCGCTTCTTCCCGAGCGCTCGTGGTTTCCGGGGCGTGAGAAATACTGTACGTCGTGGGAGCAACGACCGCGTCTACCCGCTTCAGCGACTCCAGCGCATCTGGAATCGGGGAGGAGTGAGATCGATCCGACGAAATGGCCACCCGTTCGCAGGCATATCCTTCCTCCTCTGCCACACGGTTGAGCGATTCAATCAGCTTCGTGTGGTCGTCGTAGACGATGCCCAGCTGTTCGTCCTTCTTGAGACCAAGAACATCCTGCAGCAGTTTCCGCGAACACCGGTCCAGCTCGTCAGACATGGAGGAAATGCAAGTAGTTTCTGATCATCTGACCCGTTCGTCAACGCTTCAGTATGAAGAACAAACCGAATGCCGAGGGTGGGAGTCGAACCCACACGGGGCATTTAATTCCCCACCGGATTTTGAATCCGACGCGTCTACCGATTCCGCCACCTCGGCGTGAGAATACAAGTCCTGAAACATTATAACGGAACGGCTGAATACCAACAATGCACCGTTAGGTCTCATATCCGGAACCGAATACACCGAAGATTACAACCCTTTGATCGTCCAACCATCCCGGTATTCCTCTCGAATGTACTGATTGGCTGTCTTTGAGTTGGTAAATTGTAGATTCTTAGAATCCCATTTCAGCTCCGTCCCGTTGCCAATGCGCGAGGCAATCACCCCGAGCAGAACGGTTTCCGTCAGCCTCCCGGCGTAGGAGAAATTGCTGTTGGGCTCCGTACCCTCTTTTATGGCGTCCATCCAGACGTTGTAATGGTTGAGGTTTTTCGCACCGGGAAGATCGACATCCCTGTATCTGTCCCTCGGGTAAAGTGTTGGACTGTTTCTATGTTTACAGAGTAGAGTCCCCTCCTGGCCGATGAACATTGAGCCATTGTCCGGAAGTCCTTGATCTGCCGGGATATGTGAATTTTTCGTGGACGGTTTTTTTCCACCGTCCGACCAGGTCATGGTAACGACATTGCCAACCGTATATTTCGTCCCCGGAAAACGGTACGTCAGAAGTTCCCATTCGGGGAACGTCTCCGGCATCGGTTCCGGGCCGTTGTACGAAACCGATGAGGCCGGACCAAGTTCGAGAGCCCAGACAACCGGATCGATGATGTGACATCCCATGTCTCCGAGTGCTCCCGCTCCGAATGAGTACCAGCCGCGCCCTTTAAACGGATGATAAATGCCTTTGTTGAACGGTCGTTCGGACGCCACGCCGAGCCACAGGTTCCATGCCAGATCGTCTGGAACCGGATCGGAACCGGTGGGCCGCTCGATTCCCTGTGGCCAGATGGGCCGGTTCGACCAGGTGTGTGCTTTCTTGACCTTCCCAATGTAGCCCTGGCGGATGATTTTGACCAGTTGCCGATAGCCCGCCACGCTGTGGTACTGATTTCCCATCTGAGTGGCCAGCCCGGTTTGCTCTTTCATCTTCCTGAGCTGGCGCGCTTCGTGAATCGTTCGAGTGAGTGGTTTCTGAGTGTACGTGGCAATCCCCTGTTTCATGGCACGCAAGGTAGCGTAGGCGTGCATGTGATCGGGTGTGGTGATGGTCACCGCGTCAATGTGTTTATGCTCCTCGTCGAACAACCGGCGCATGTCCCGATACACATTCGCGTCCGGCCATTTCTTCGCGGCTTTCTCATACCCGGACCGACCACCGCTTGAATCCACATCACACAGAGCCACCACTTTACCGAATTTGGCTGCCTGATTGATATCCGTCCAGCCTTTGCCACCCACACCGATCCCCGCGATGTGGACGGGGCCGCAATGGTGGCCCCCGATGCTGCCGCGGATGTTTTGAGAAACTCCCGGCGTGTCAGTTGATCTGGCATGATCTATTTCCTTGTAACAGTCATGTTGGATACAAGGACGACAGAACAGTTCATCGAAGTCAAACAAAATGGTAAGAGTTGAACAAATAGTTCATTATCAACACTGCCCGAAGAAGATCAATTGATAACAGCGATGGAGACAACAACGAACCTCCGTAGACACTGCGCATCTGCGGGGCAACGGTAAATGGTGGTGGTGTGTGGTGTGACCTTTTGATCTAATTCGTACCGATCGTAACGCCGTTATCTCCCCCTCTCCATCCGCTGATCCGTTGGGTGAAAGGAGTTGAACGGATCCGCTGGTAGCTCCTACAGCATTTCCGTCAGAGCCGAGGTCGAGACTCCTTGTTCGGGTTCCGCACCACCTGCGTCTGAAGCGTCACAGAAGGCAACTCAGGCCCTATTTTTTCGAGAGATATGAACCAGCAAGCTCTCAATTTCTGTGACGGACCTTAAACAGGGGCATAAGAATTTATTTTTTTGCATTTACAATTGCTTATTTTATATTTAAGTGGAAATTGATTAAGGTAACTGTTCGTTGAAGGGTTGCTCAATGACAGGAGATCCCCGAGTGGGATGAAGCCCCGGAAATGAATATCCGTTCAGGAAACGACGCTGCTGGACAGGAAAAATTCGGGGAATCAACGGACATTCGTGAACAACTACGAGACCTACGAGAACACATCTTCCCCCCTTCCGCTCTGGATGACACGTTTT
>CAZQNZ010000141.1:0-6165 GCA_964594615.1 uncultured Planctomycetia bacterium | reverse complement strand
ATACTGTTCGGGAGTAAAAAGCCGTGCGTCAAACTCCACTCTCGTCTCATTGGCGGCATTCGACTCGCTATCCAGGGCACTTAATATGCCATACGTCGTGCTTCCTGCGGATAACGCCGTTCCTGTGTATACCCAGGCGGCACCGGACGTTAGATATGTAATTGCTGCACCGGACGCAAAGGCAGCCACGGAGACGGAAACGTCTACGGTCAGGGACTCGTCAAAACTTTTTCGACCCAGTGCCAGCCTTCCACCTTCAAAAGGCTCCTCGTTGATTTCAACATCCACTGTCTCATCCTCTAAATCCATCACTGAAACTTCGTCAATACCCTGGTAAATATTATCATTTTTCCCATAGGACAGGTAAAACAGGGCCCCATTTGTCAGTGTGGCCGTCGAAGCTCCTTTCTCACCGGTGGCACCTGCATACGACGTTACTTCCGCTAAATTCGTCGTCAGCTCCAGATCTGCATCTGTGCTCGTGTCCCTGCTGGTGTAATCCTCCACCCAGGCTAACCCCTCATCGTACTCTGCTTTCATATCACTCTCCTCAGGCATACTTTGCAATAATTCGATATGGGTGAGAAGGTTGTTTCCGTCTCCCGTTCCAGAGGACAGAGAGTACTCTTGTTCCCCGTCGTCATGCTTCAGTTTCACCTCCTGATATACGATGGGTGCGAGATATCCCTGAGATTCTGCTTCCTGCGTGATCCAATCCACGTCCTGAGGCCCTTTTTCTCCGTCAATCACCGGGCCAATCCGTCGATCAGCAATCAGATCCGGTCTCCCCTTCTCGGGCTCCAGCGATGCGAATTTTGAGGTGCTCACCAAACTCAAATCATGATTCAAGGATACATGCACGTTAAAATGCGGCATTCGCAACGGTCCGTCTTTCGCAATCATATGTACCGGCCGGGAATCCTCCGTTTCTTTCAGGGAATTCATGGGTAGGAGCCTATCCAGATCAACAAACACGGTCATGACTCGTCTCCCGTCCAGTATCTGCTCTGACTCATTTTCAATCTTCTGAAACTTACCCTGACTCGTCGTGCCATCCCCAAAACCCCAGCTCAAACCATCGTCTAGATCAGATGAATCGCTCGTCACCTGGCTAATTGTGCGCATCTCCAGTTCTTCCTCATCTCGCAAACTGACTCTGACCTCTTCAACGTATGACTGAGCATGTGAATCGGAAACGAACTCCGGTAATTCCACTTTCAACGGCATCCAGTAATCCGAATCAGCAAATACAATTTCGGGGATGCGTTTCACTTCCAATCCCTTATACTGTCCAATACCTCTGAATCGTTTACTAAACTCATAACTCTGGGACGTTCCACACCGATCCTTGTAATTCACCCTGATTCCTACACCGGCAAAAACCTCAACCCGATCAAGTGGACTTCGAACTTCCACCAGTAACGTATCATTTATCTGAAAGTCATCGATTCCCTCAATTGTGAGCGTAGAGTGGTCCAATATCCCACTTGCTATCGTTACAGGTTTTCCATCATTTATGTTGTCGTCCACTACAAATGTTTCTCCAGCGATGGAAACCTTGTGAATCGTGGGCTTTGTTGAAGATTCAATTGTAGTTTTCTTGATCCATGGAAACCGATTACCAATTCCGACAAGAGATACGGAAAGATTGGTTATTTCGATGCTTGTTATTTGAGGATCTTCCTCAAAATCACTCGAAACGTCCAGAAATCCTTGTTCTGCTTTGTTTCTAAGCTCGAATCCAAAGTATCCGGGTTGCAGACCAGTCCCGTCAACTCCAAAAAATGGCTCGATTGGATTATCCACGTCGTTTTCAACTTCGTAGTTTCCTTTTCTGATAGCAGAGCCAAGAGACACCTGATCGGATTTGCAGCCACGACAGCCGGGCTCGTCCGCCTGATTTACTTCTGCGCTGACCGAGCCTCCTACTGGACGGTTGCTTTCATTTTTCAACATCAGACGGTTCGTCCCGGTGCCCCCTGCCTGTTTGGTCAACCCACCCGGATATGACCACTCAACCCCATCCGCACATCCGTCTTTTTTGCAAATCGACTTCGCGCGAAACGTGCGTTCGTCGTCGGGGCAAACCGGTTTATCCGGATTCATGTTATTCCCGCCGGACAATTTCACCCGGCACAGATCCGGGTCGTACTGATCCGTCTTGTCCTCGCCGGAGTCGGACGACGCCGCTTTTAATCTGGGAAATTTTCGTCGATTCTCTTCCTCTTCTTGTTCCAGGTTTGTTACATTCAGCTCCCCTGTTCTGGTGTCACCGCATGCCAGGGTAAACTCCTCCGGTCCTCCCTCCAGCTTGTCCCCCTGCTTTCCCCCCTCCACGGAGACGGTCACGTTTGCGTTTGTTTTGTTGTTCTCTCCCCAGCAGTACCGGTTCAACTCGAACTCCCCGGGCTTTGCACTGCACAGGTAGTCAATCCCCTGCTCATTCTGCTCGTCACTTTTGGTCTCCAGCTTGATTTTAATCTCGGAACCGGACGTGTTTTCGTCCTTCTTCGTAATCTCAATCTGCTTGCTCTTGCTTCCGCAACTGCAGGAGCCGGATCCACCGCCCACCTCCACGGTGACGGTTCCCTCGCGGTATCCGGTCACCTCGATTGTTTCTTTATCTTTTCCGCCCGAGAAGATGATCGATGACGTGCCAATGTCAAAGTCCGTGTCCTGATTCATGTCGTCACCGTCCGCCTTCTGTCCCGAACCGCTGACGTCCATCGTGCAGGAGTCGGTGCTGGAGGAGTTCCCGCATCCGTTGTAGCTAATGGTCAATGTCGCCGTTTCACCGATCTTGACATCTGTCTTATCCGCCTTCACATCCAGTGAACAGCCCACGTCCGTGGTATCATCGGCCCTGCCGCAGTCCTCACAGCTCTCTCCGCCTCCCTTCACTTCCGCTTCGACCGTCACATCCTGCTTTCCCCCTGTACCGTCCGGTACAACGCCGACCCGCTTGTATTCCTTCAGAGGCAGATCCGTGTCCTCTTCGACGTCCTGCTGCTGGTCCCCTTCCCCTTTGACCAGTTTCACACCTTCCTCCGTGGACCACTCTACGTTTAACTCGTCCTCGCTGCACTCGTCGGGAATGTTTTTAATCTCTGCCGTGCCGGGGGATTCCTCACAGACCTGATCCGACAGGGAGAGTTCAGCGTTCCCGCAATCAAAGTCCTTCCCACCGGCGTTTAAGCTTACCTGCCGGTCTGCCTGCATACGTTCCAGCAGTCGGCCGTTCCAGCCGGTTTGCGATTCGAGAACGACAAGTCCGGTGACGCTGATTACGAAGCCGATAACGAATGCAGCGAGCGCTCGTTTCATCTGTCTTTCCTTTCGAATTGGATTCCTGTTATTAGATCACCAGTCGATTTCCGGAATGTTGTCCGGTGAAATGCCCTCTTTCTTGTAAATCTCCTTTGCCCAGGTCCATGCCATCGGACTCCAGTCCACCTCGTCCCGGTGTTCCCGCAACCACTCACGCACAACGCGCTCAAAAGACGGGAGGGACCACATCTTATTCTCTCGATCAAACGGGTCATCCAGGTGAAACGAAAAGTACGTATCCTCTTTTTCGAGATACCACTGATACCGTTTCACCAGCTTCCGACGGTCGGTTCGGGTGTGTTTGATGGAGTCAAGCAACGGCTGTGCCTTTTTCGAATGCAGATACGTGACCACCGCCTCCACCAGGAAACGGCCCATGCGGTTAATCTGCTCCAGAATCAGTTTCCGCCCCGGGGCCTTCGCCTGGGAATTGAGTTCGGGGAACACCCACATCAACCCGAAATATTTGCGCAGAAAACCGGCCAGTCGGTTCGTCACGAAGCCGTTCCCACGGGGGGACGGGTCGACGCGGTAGCCCACGTTGCTGACGTAGTTCTGCACATGATTCCACAGGTTCCGGCTGATCTCATGGCGCACGGAGACGTGTTCGACGAGGTAACTGAACATATGTTTGTCGGTCTCCCCGGCTTCCACGTTGTGTATGTTGATCAGCACATCCAGACGCCGGCCCTCGTTGGCCCATTCCCGAAACCATCGACCCACCGCTTTCGAGGTGGTCGACGGCTCCCCCGGCACGAATCCGCCCTTTGACTTGTACGTATAGATGGCGTTCTCATACCGGCACTCCGCCAGCGCATCCACGTCCTGGGCAAGAAGAAACAGGAACGTCGCCTTCTGTCGCAGAACCTTGGCCCTCGGATGGTCGCTGAGGAGAAATTCCAGTGCCCCTCGCGTGGCCAGGTGAGAGTCCATTTCGTCCCCGTGTTCCCCACCCTGAACAATCACAACCGGTTTGTTCTTCGCCTCCGGATCGGTGGTGCTTGCCAGTTCGACGACGTGGATGGGACGGTCCTCCGGAGTTTCGCCCACCTCGTGGACCGTCAGCCCTTCCACCGAATACCGGCCGCGCTCCTTGAGTTTGTCCATGTAGGCCTGATGAAAGGCGTATGTGTATGGAACCCGGTGTGTTACGAAGGTATTCTTTACGCTTTTTGGAATCTGCCCGCGCACGACCAGCGTCTGCTCGTCGTCCTTCACACTGACGTTTTTGAAGTAATGCCACTTCTGAAGCCCCTTCGTGTTCGGCACGATCTGGCCGTTGTCGGTCCGGGTGTATTCCATCTTGCCATCCGCCGGAGCTTCAGCGCGGAGCATGGTCCGGTCCGACAGGTTTTCGATCCCCCTGCTGTACATCGGGACGATGGCTTTGCTGTTCGACCAGCGTCCCATGTTCACGAAATCGATGCGGATGTTTTCTCGTCCCTGCAACCCGCGGAGTTCAAAGAGAAAAAAGCCCATCTTTTCTCGGCTGTTTTTACCGTGGAAATCCACCTGGAAGTGCACGGACTGATCGGTGGTGCGTACCACTTTTCCGTCAAATGACTTCGGGGATTCCGGTGCGTTACTCATGGTCGGTGCCCCGGCATAGATGCGGGGCGTGCCGTTCTCGTCCCGGGGGTCCCGGCTTTTCTCCTGCTCCGAATCACTTTGCGATGCCTCAGGTTTATCTCGTGAGGAGGCGATGAAAGCCGGTGTCGTCTCCAGTTTGCCCTGCTGGTACGCCTCGATCACATCGACCTTCAGATAACGCCGTTTACGACGCAGGCGGCGCTCGTAGGGAGCACAGGTATCGAAATGCGGAATCCGGTTCTTCAGGTATCGGTAGGCGCGGTAGGGAGTGCCCTGTTCCACCAGCTCATCGGTCCGATCACGGACCGTTTCGTAGGCCTCCTCTATGCGCTCCAGCACGCTGTAGTAGTACTCTGCGGAGGCCTCGGACTGATCCGTGTCGTCCAGCTCGCGGCGCATGGTCCGGGCGTTTTCCATGGCCCGGCCGAAAGACTGCTTGTCGATCAGCTCGTTGATGTTCTGTTTATAGTCCTTGAGAGGGGTATGCCCCACCGGCCCCCCGCCGGACGGGCCGTCCTGTTCGTTTTCGCGGGTCCTGTCGGTTGAACCGTTGACGTCCTGATCGGTTGACCCGTCGGTCTTCTGCGGGGACCCCGTGTCCGTCTGCAGATGTCCGCCGGTGGGGAGGAGCAGACAGATCACGAGTGCGAGAAGGAGCGTCCGTTTCAACGGGATGGCCCCTCCGGTCTGGGGATTCTCCGGTTCGGGGGTTCTCATTGCGCTCAACTCATCAACTCGAGGGTTCACATGATCGAATCACGGTGCCTCCGGTAATACGGTTTTCGACCTCGTTCAATCGCTCACCGGGACACCGATATTATCTCGATTTCTACTCAACAAACCTATAATACTATATAGGGGGTTTCAAGTGGTTGAACAATCCTTAACCAAGGAATGTGCCTTACTTATTTATTGAACTATTAGTGCATAGGATAGAAAGATTCCAATAAATAAACGAATCTATCGGAAAATATGACACACAGGCGATCGGCAGAGCGTGTTCACATCCAGACAAAATCGATTGAACATCACTGATACCCGTCTTAATTCAAATGTTCGTTGCGTCTTGTTCCGGGATTTGAGATTGCTCCCACGGTTCGAGGACACTCCACATGAAGCAGGAAGAGTTTCCGGATATGCGTACATCCTTGATCTCTTCGGCGACGTGTTTCCCAACTTCCCTCATGCTTCAAACCTGTTCGTCGTATGCGTAATCCTCCACCTCCAGCCGATTGTTCACCAGCTTCA
>CAZQNZ010000140.1:0-6193 GCA_964594615.1 uncultured Planctomycetia bacterium | reverse complement strand
CGGAAGGAAGCCAACCGGTGGGGGCTGTGCAACGACGAATTTGTGGAGAACGGCCACTGGCCGCCCAAGCTGTATATTCGCGAGGCCCGACGGATGGTCGGTGCGTACGTCATGACCGAAGATGACGTTCGCAACGAGCGGAAGCACGAGGATGTGATTGGACGGGGCTCCTTCGGCCTCGACTCGCACCCGGTGCAGCGGTTCGAGGCGAAAGACGGCGCCGTCGAAGAAGAGGGCCATTTCGGCGTGTGGGATTTCGACTGGTACCAGATTCCCTATCGCAGCATCACACCGAAGCCGGACGATTGTACGAATCTGTTGGCCCCCGTGCCTCTTTCGGCATCACACGTGGCATTCGGCTCGATCCGGATGGAGCCGACGTGGATGGTGCTGGGTCACTCGGCGGGAACGGCTGCCGGTATGGCAACCCAGCAGAACAGAGCGGTCCAGAAGCTGAACATTCGCTCCCTCAAACAACGCCTGACACGGCAGGGGCAACACCTCGACACAACGAACCCGGACCAGTTTATTTTCAAGGATGAACTGAAGGGGGTCGTGGTGGACTCGGATCAGGTCAAGCAGGTGGGACAGTGGACGTCGAGCACGTCCACGGCCGGGTTTGTCGGAACCGGTTATCTTCACGATGAAAATGAAGGAAAGGGCGAAAAGACACTCCGATATGAGGCTGATCTGCCGGAGGAAGGGCGGTATGAGGTGCGCGTTTACTATCCTCATTCCGGCAACCGAGCGGACAACACGCCGATTCAGGTAGAACACGCCGACGGGACGAACACCGTTCGAGTGAACCAGCAGACGGAACCGGAAGAGGGAAGATACGATGCGCTGGGCGTGTTCCGATTTGACGATTCCAAACCGGCGACGGTGGTCATCGGCAACGAGGGCACCGACGGATACGTGATCGGGGACGCCGTGCAGTTCGTTCGGGTGGACAAATAAATCCGAATTCAACTAGAATTCGTGTGAAAACAGAATGGAGTCGCTCAGGCTTTTCCACATGAAAACTGCAGACATGCTGTTATTCGAAGGGTGAATTACCAGACCGGTGATGGAGCCTTCCGGAGTATTCATACAACGGACATGTGAACTCGTTTCCGGCCGGAGATGTTGAGGAAGGGCCGCAGGTCCATTCGATCGGCACTTAATAGGTTTGCGTAACAATGATCGATCCCCAGAGAGGGAATGAATCCTCTGCATCCCGGATCTCCGGCGTGCGCGCGTGGCCGGTGAATGAGATGTGGGTGTCCGATTGAATCTCCCAGGAAATCCCCGCGCTTCCCCTGCCGATCCATTTTCGGAGTTCACCTCGATCGAACGTGACCGCGCTGTCCCGAAATTGTCCTTGGAGAAACGCGTTGTATCCGCGTAGACGGAGCTGTAGACCAATCCGGAAATACAGATCGTTCCCGGATTTGGACTGACCTCCGTCTGTCATGACCGGGGTGCCAAGATTGATGAATTCAGCGTAATCGGGGTTGATCTGCCAGGACGAATTCGTGAACCGCCCAATGCGGGCGTTGATCCCGCCCCCGAACTGGGTGACGGTGCCCACGCTCCCACCAACAATGCTTCGCAGGTCATAATCCAGCATGTCCGATTGTTGTTCCACGAGAACATCTTCCCGGACAAGCGTGTACATCGCCGTGGGTTCCCCCCCTTCCGAAATCTGATTGTCCCACCCCCTCGTTTCATCCGAACCGGTGGCGCGGTGAATTGCTTTTTGCAATTCACCCACTGCGTCAAGACCGAGTACTCCCAGTGTGAATGTGGAAAGATACGACGTCCCGGTTCCGGATTCTCTGGTTCGCCGGGTGTTGTTCACAAAGATAAAACTGGCATAGGGGTGCTGATCCGGAAGCGGTTCCGATGCACGGACATCCTCCGGGGTGAACGCCGTAAATCCGAATTCGATGGAGTGATGAGGGTCGGCATTCGGGTCGCTCAGTGTTGAGAACCCGGTCATCCGATTCAGAAACCCAAGCACCGGATCGAGCGTGAACAGGCCTTCAGCCGCCCGTCGACCGGAAAGGACAAGAGCAACTCCCCCCGTGTACCGGTCGTCCTGTCCCAGAAAGGCGAGGATATCGTTGTCAATAAACAGTGCCCAGCCGGTATTGTAGGGCTCGGACGAAGTCGTGTCCGTTTCCGTCGTTTCGGGTGTGGGTTTTTCAGTTGTGCCGATCGGTTCCGACGGGCCACCGGCGTGCAGGGCTCCCCCGAGCAGAAGGGTCATCAAAATCAGACACAGTGGACCGGGAAAAGCTGTATGTCCCCTGATACATCCGGTGGAGTTCATCCAGGGATTCATGTGTTGAAAAAGCTTACCATGCGGTTGTCAACTGAGTAGGAACATTCCTGCGTCGAATCGTGGGAGGATCGATCGGTGGATCAACGCACGTTATTTCTGCTGCTCGTTGATGTACCTACGTGCGGTCTTTTCCAGCCTGGAGGAGCGAAGGCCGGTGATTTTCGCTTCGTCGACCGCCGTTTCCAGTGGAAGGTTGTGATCCAGCACACGAAAGGGGAACCAGACGGAGCCGACCCGATTCGCCGAAGAACAATGCAGAAGTATCGGTCGATCCGCCGTCCGCAACAGTTCACGAACCCGGTTGATCGCGGTTGCATCCAATCCGTTCGGACCGTCAATCGGCACGTTATAATAGGTGAAACCGAGGTTTTCAACGACGTCCGCTTCGTTCATATCCGGTGTTTCAGCCTGCGGCCGGAGGTTGATCACCGTTTGAACGCCCTCGTCCCGGAGTAGTTTGAAGTCGGATGCTCCGGGCTGGCTGGCCAGGTAAAAGGGACCCACCCGGTGTATCCGTGTGATGTTCCCGATGCTCAACGGAGTCACCGCGGCGGACGCCTCTATTTCAGATGACCCGGAGGGCGTGGAGTCATCCGGTGTGGGCGCGCAACTGATCAACAACAGCATCACGGAGAAGCCACCGATGACCTGGAACACGCTGGGGAGTGAATTCATCCTGTCGTTCATGGGATGTGAATCCGTAAAATGAAAAAGAGAATACGACATGGTTTGACAGGCAAATAATTTGTTTATATCATTGTATATCGATATTGGAATACAATCAAACAAAGAATTGCTGTGTCAGACTTTCACCTTCCCGATTCGGTCATTGAGGACATTGCCGACCTGTTTCAGGCGTTTTCTCACCCCACACGCCTCCAGATTCTGCGTGAACTCCACGAGGGACCCCGAAACGTCACCGAGCTGCACGAAGTGATCGGCGGAAGCCAATCGAATATCTCCAACCACCTGAACAAGCTGAAGAACGAGGATATCGTGACGGTGAACGTCAAAGGGAACACACGCGAATACGCACTGGCAAGCCAGGAAGTCGCCGAAATCTGCGAGATGGTGTGTGGGTATTTCGAAGAACGCACCCACCGGAAGAAGCAGATTCAGTAAAGACCGGATCCCTGATAACAAACCGGGCCGATTCTCCATGCTCTACTGGCTGTACGTTGAAGGTGTTGAGACCTTTTTTTGTCAATTGAGCAGGCGGGAAACGACTGTCGCTCGCCGGCAGTGACGATCAGACAACAGCGGTAGACCCCATTGACGCCAGACAAACTCGTGCCTTTTCCAGAACAGCTGCACAACCCTCAGGAAACAGTTCCACCTTGACGAAGATGCAGCGGTGATCCGTTGTTACGAAGCCGGTCAGGATGGGCTCTGCGGACACCGACGGTTGCAACAGCTGCAGGGGATCGAAAACGATTTTGTTGACGCGGGATCCGTTGTCTTCACGCAATTGCGCACCTATTCGTGAACTGTGCGTAATGACCGGCACTTCTGTCGGTCAAACCGTTGGACCTTCTCATGGAACGAAGCGGGGGAGCGATGATCGTACTTTTGCACCGGATCGCATGTCGCGTTCCATCACGATCCATTGCCTTGCGGAAGCGAGGAAACCCGTAATGTCTCTCAACCCCTCCCATTAACAAGGAGCTGGGGCTGTCCGTACAAGGGTCCGATCAAGCCGCTTGCGGGAGACCCGCACGGGCGGTTTATAGAGGGGGATGGCGTCCATGCTTTGCAGCGTCGGGCCCTTTCTACTCGACTGATCGCCGGTAATGCAGGGAGGGGATAGCAATGTTCTGCAACCGACACCACAGAGATCACATATGTCCACAACGGACGGAGAAACCCGGACGGTGTCCGGCAAATTTTGGGATCGGATTATTCATCCCCTCATTCACGTTCAGGGTACAGCAGGGGACCGGAGCTCGGAGCACAGGTGTGACCGGCGTTCGGGGACAGTACGTGGACAGACCCGACCGGACGTGTTCGGTGGTGACCGTGCAGCCAGGATCGGCCAGATTCCCCCATACCCTGGGAACGTAAGCGCCTCGCTTACGTGACGGTGAGCTTCGAGAAACGTGGGCGTTCCCGGACGCTCCTCTCGCGTCCCGCACGGGACGCCATGAGGGCCCCCCGGATGCATCCCGGCGTCCGATGTCCGGGGCATCACACGATCTCACGGATCCCCGAGTACCGCAGGCACGGCAGAGAAAAACATCGAATCACATCACGCCACATTCGGTCGTCCCTTGCGGGACTCTTTGAAGGAGGTCCCGGGCACCCCCTGTTGAAACAGCGGCTATCATCATGCCGCCCCTGTCGGGGCGGTCCCCGGTAATGTGGAGGGAGTAGACGTCCCGGAAGGAACGGAACGAGGCTGGCCCCGGGGTACATCCCGGGGGCCCGTGTGCCACATCCGCACCAGCAGTCCCGCAAGGGACGGCCGAAGTGAACTTCACCTCTGCCGATTCGTTATCCGGGACCCGCACGGACCCCTTCCGGGAGCGCCGTCCTCCCTGACGACGCTGTTCATTCATACGTCGTTTCATTTTTCATAACAAGAGCTCCCGGGGATGGCGGCACTCCCTTGAGGTGTTTCGCTCGCCGTGTTTTCAATGAGGACGGATGGTTCCCTCCTCTTCCCGATCCGAGCGACTGGCAGTCCCCACCAAAATATGGTTCCCACCGTTCGAAGAGACCGGGGCGACGCACAGGAGTGGGTGAACCTGGGTTCGGGTTTTTCTGACGAGAACGATCAGGCAACCGGAATCTTCAACATGAACTGTTATCAAGAGGGGGGAACTTCTTGTATGATTAATTTTCCTTTAGCTCTCTTTTGATCATGGTTTAAATACATCCTTAGACTACAACATAATTTGGTCCGCGCACTGCATTTGTCTCGTCATTCAGGAGGATCAGGGACATGAGCCATCTCGAACAGACGGACACTGTCGTCGTTGAGCAGGACGTGGAAAAAATGGAGCTGTTCACGGACTTCGAACAGAACAATACGTACAGACTGAAAAATAAGAGCGGAAGCAGTCTGGGAATCGCAGAGGAAGAACAGACGGGATTTCTGGCGAAAAACGTGCTGCAATCGTCCCGTCCATTCGAAATCAACGTGTACGGGCCGGATGAACGCGTGATGTTAACCGTCGAACGTCCGTTTCGGTTCTACTTCGAGACCATCGACATCTTCGATGAGCACCACGAACAGATCGGATCGGTGACCCGGCAGTTTTCCGTATTTCGTAACCAGTTTAAGGTGACGAATGAGATTGACCAGCGTGAGTACACCATTTCGGGCCCCTTTTTCCAGCCGTGGACGTTTCACATTCAACCCTTGTTCTGGCGGAGATATGAAATAAAAAAAGCTCCTGGGCTATAATTGGGGTAAGCAACACACGAATTCGCAAGAATTCTGTGAATCCCAATTTCACCCAGGAGGTGAAGCAATTATGACCGACAACGACGCGCAGAACAACCCGGTCCTTGATGATATTAAGACCACAAACGAGGATCTTTCTTCCCGCTCGGGCCTTGCTTTCTTTCCGCCTTACCTTAAAGAGATTGGCATCTTTGAACGGCTTGATCAGACCTTTGGTTCGATCCGCAAAATTGACAGGGGATTGAAGGTTCGGGAAGCCTTCAAGCAGTTGATCTGTTTTTTCGTGGATGGGACGGACCTGTCTCTTTCTCGATTTGACGAGTTGGCCGAGGACAAGGTACAGACCCATACCGGTCAGATGCTTCCTCCGATCAGATCAGACGGTTTCTTGATGGGTTTTCGTTTCTCCGTAACTTTCACTTCCGCACGGTGTTTCAGGAGCTGTTCCTGTGGCGAATCAA
>CAZQNZ010000139.1:0-6225 GCA_964594615.1 uncultured Planctomycetia bacterium | reverse complement strand
TCCCCACCAAACATGCCAACAGGATCAAAGCTTGAGCTTGAAGGAGATGATCGTATTCGAACTCTCAATCAGCTTGATCCCGGTAAGGAGCCCCCGACTCTGGACCGTGATACTCGTTCTGAATGGAGTGATGTCCTGGACGATCTGGAAGCGAATCCTCCCGAAAAACTGATCATTCGTTCCCGGCATGAGACATGGTTTTGTGCCGGGGCGGACATTGAGGAACTGGCTTCAGTCGAGAATGAGCAAAACGCGTTTGATCTTTCACGATCGGGGCAGAAGCTGTTCCAGCAACTTTCTGAACTGGAGACCACCTGCGTGGCCATGCTCACCGGTGATGCGCTGGGAGGGGGCCTTGAACTAGCCCTTGCCTGCGATGCGCTTTTCGTAGCTGACGATCCGGATATCCGGATGGGGTTGCCGGAGGTAAAACTTGGAATCATACCCGGATTTGGGGGGACCCAGCGTCTTCCTCGAAAGGTTGGCCTGCGAACTGCACTGAAAATGATTCTGACCGGCCGAAAATACACTCCTCTCCAGGCCGAATCGTTTTCACTGGCAAATCGCCGGCTTTCACCGGACGGAATGTACCAGCAGACGAAACAGATCCTGCAGAATGAAACGGATAAGTATTCCAATGAAGATGAACGAGGAATGCTGGATCAACTTCTGGAGGACACGACGCCGGGGCGACATTACATTTTTAAACGTGCTCGTGAACGAACCCAGGAGCGATCCAAAGACCATTATCCCGCTCCATTCGCCGCAATTGATGCGATCGAAAATGGGCTGGATCAGCCGATCGAAGAAGGATTACGCATCGAGGCCAGGGAGGTTGCTCGGCTTTCTACATGTACCTCCACTCGTCATCAGCTTGAGCTTGTTCAACATACCAATGAACTGAAAGAATCGGCGCGGGAAGGCGGGGGTAACGATGAACCGGTACGTGCGGGGGTTGTGGGAGCGGGTGTTATGGGAGGAGGGATCGCCCAGCTTTTTGCATATAACCAGATGGACTGTCGATTAAAGGACATCGCCTCGGAGCCTCTCCAGCAGGGACTGAGACGTGCACGGGATGTATTTCAAAAGGGCGTGGATCGGGGGAAGTGGACCTCCTCCTTCGTTCGCAAGCGTATGGGGCATATATCGCCAACCACGTCATGGCAGGGATATGAGCAAAAAGATCTGCTCGTGGAGGCCGTACCGGAACAGCTGGATATCAAGCGGCAAGTTTTCGGACAAATGGAAGAACAAACCAGTGAGCGAACGATTCTCGCGACAAACACATCCAGCATACGGCTATCTGCCATTGGAGAAACGCTTGACCATCCAGAACGATTGGTCGGATTACACTTTTTTAATCCCGTATATAAGATGCCTCTGGTGGAGGTGATTGCCCATGACCGCACCGATCCCTCCGTTCTGCAGCGCGCAAGGCGGATTGTGGTGCAGCTCGGGAAAACACCGATCGTCGTCGAGGACGGTCCCGGGTTCCTCGTGAACCGGCTGCTTTTCTTCTACCTGCAGGAAGCGATGTTGCTGTATCGAGAAGGAGCGGAAATTGAGCGCATTGATAAGGTTCTGCGTTCATTCGGTATGCCTCAGGGACCATTCGAAGTGCTGGATCAGGTCGGACTGGACGTGGCATCGCACGTGGAAGAAACACTCCATGCGGCATTTGAGGATCGAGCGATTCAGCTGACACTGCTGGACGAGATGCTTGACCGGGAGTGGAAGGGAAAAAAATCCGGAACTGGGTTTTATCGATACGGTGAGGGAGAGGAGGTCAATACCGGATTGGATGAGTTGATTGACCGCAAAGATCGAGAACCGGGCACCGATGAAATTCGGGATCGGGTACTGTTAGCCATGATCAATGAAGCCGTACGGGTCATTAACAGTGGTCTTGTGGATTCATCAAGAGACCTGGACACGGCAATGATCCTCGGCACTGGATTCGCACCGTTCCGCGGCGGGCCGTGGACATATGCCAGAGAACGGGGGTGGGGTGAGATTTATCAGAGGCTCGAGGAATTTCAGGGGACGTTTGGAGATCGTTTCCGTCCGGCCGATCAGTTTCCGGAAAATGCGTCCTCGAATGGGGCATCCGGTGCCTCATCCGGAGAACCCATCGAACCCATGACGGAACGGGGGCCCGATAAGACGAACGAAGCCACACCGGACACCGCCATCGTATTTTCCGGAGGAGGAGCTCGTGGGGCGTACGAAGCCGGCGTTCTTTCAGGTCTGACCAAACATATCTTTCCTGAACTTGATAAAAAACCGAATGTAAATGTCCTTGTCGGAACGTCCTCGGGTGCCATCAATGCGTATTATCTGGCGGGCTGTCTGGACCGGTTCTCCGAGGGGGTGGAGGAGATGGTGGACCTCTGGACAAGTCTAAATTTAGAGGATCATCTGGTCCCGACTTCGAGCGGAAGTTACTCCTTGCTTCGCTGGTTGACGGGGGACGATCAACAGCAGCGAATGAGTTTGCTGGATCCTTCCGCAATTCGGGATTTGATTAAGAATGACTTTCCCTGGGAACGAATTCGTCCGTCGATGGATCGAGGCGATCTTCACTCACTCTGCATCACGGCCACGAAACTTGAAACAGGACAATCCGTTCTCTTCACTGATACTGTTCACGATCAACTACCGGTTTCTCCGGTGGGGCGAAACCTCGGATGGATTCGGACTCAGATTCTCCCCATCCATGTATTCGGGTCGTCCTCCATCCCGTTATTTTTCCCGGCGACCCGGATCGATGGTACGTTGTACTACGACGGCGGATTGCGGATGGACGTCCCGATTACCCCCGCGATCTCACTGGGTGCTGAAAACGTCTTCGTCATCGGAGTGAAACCCCCGTCCCTGCCCTTCAGGCATGACCAGACCCCGCCCGTACCTCAGAACGTCGAGGGCGAGAAGAACAGACCGGAAAATGAACCATATCCCGGTGCCCCCGAAATGATCGGCAAAATTTTGAATGCCCTTATGATCGATCCGGTTGAACGAGAGCGGCAGCGATTGTTCTCCCTTCAGGACATCCTCCAGCAGGCTCGCAAAGAGCATGGAGACACGTTTGCAGATAAGATGTCTCAATCGTTGACTCCATACATCGGTGGGAACTTGAGTGATACCTCCATTCATTACCATCGTCCATCCAGAAATTTTGGGACCCTCGCCAGTCAATACGTTCCTGAAATCGCCGACCGTTTAGGGGGATTTCGGGGGCAGGTCTTCAAACGCTTTGCCAACAGTGAAGCCACCGGAAACTGGGATCTTGCCAGCTACATGCTGTTCGATCATGAATACGCCACAGAACTGATTTCCCAGGGGGAAGACGACGTCCGCGAGCATCAAGGATCCATTCAGGCCTTCTTTGAAGAATAGGTAGAAACCTTGATCGAGCCGGGAAATCTGTTACAATACGGTGATCGTTTTGTCTCATTCGAGATTTCGTTGGTTCTCGCCGGTTCCGGCGGTTCTTAATTTTTCAGGATTTTATAACGGAGTACGACCATGCGTGTAGCAATCAATGGATTTGGACGAATCGGACGCAATGTCTTCAAGATTATTGAACAACGTCCGAACATCGACGTCGTTGCTATTAATGACCTATCCGATCCGGAACGCCTTGCACAGTTACTCAAGCGCGATTCCGTGTTTGGTGAATTTGAAGGGGAAGTTCGAGCTCTGGATAACGCCATTCAGGTGAATGGCCGTGAAATTGATATTCTTAGCAAGAAGGATCCAGGTGATCTACCGTGGGATCATGAAGAGGTCGACTTCGCCGTTGAATCCACAGGTGTGTTTCGTCACCGAGAGGATCTACAGAAACATGTCGAAGCCGGGGCGGAGAAAGTGCTGTTGACCGTGCCGCCAAAGGACGAAATCGATGCAATGGTGGTGCTGGGGGTCAATGAGGATTCGCTGTCTCCAAGCGATACAATTATTTCGAATGCCTCATGTACCACAAACTGTCTGGCAACTATGTGTAAGGTGGCTCACGACGCCTTCGGAATTGAAGAAGGCCTGATGACCACCGTTCATGGGTACACCAACAGTCAGAATCTGCTGGATCAAATTCACAGTAAACCTCGTCGGGCTCGTGCAGCCGCGGAAAACATCATCCCGACGACTACAGGTGCCGCTAAAGCCATTGGAGATGTCATCCCTGACCTCGATGGGAAGCTCGACGGTATGGCAATGCGTGTACCTGTTCCGGACGGTTCCATTACGGATCTGGTCTGCAGACTTTCGGGCTCCCCTTCGATCGACGAAATTAACAACGCGTACAAGGAAGCGGCGAACGGTGAACTTCAGGGTATCGTAGGGTACACAGAGGATCCCCTGGTTTCTCGTGACATCATCGGAAACCCACATTCCAGCGTCTTTGATGCAAATCTCACCCAAAAAATCGGTGACGATTTCGTCAAGCTCCTGGGCTGGTACGACAACGAATGGGGATACTCCAACCGCGTTGTTGATCTGATGGCACTTGCCTGGAAGAAGTCGAACTAGATCCATCTTTTGGAAGTTTCTGTTTCGGGACGGTGCGGGTTACCCGCACCGTTCTGAAACCCCTTCCTCGGACAGCGGCTTGCTGTAAACTATGAATGTTGGGGCCGTTCTGGTACACTGGCATTACTCATATGACCACTCTTTTCGGGGCGTAGCGCAGCTTGGTTAGCGCACCACGCTTGGGTCGTGGGGGTCGCAGGTTCAAATCCTGCCGCCCCGATTCTTCATCCCTTTCTACATCTGAATTCCGCTTCCGGTTCCGGATGTGTTTCCATGCCGTTCTGGGACACGGTTACACGCTGCACGAACGTTTGTTCCATTTCCCTGCGTGACCTGTTTGCCTCTCCCGCTCCGGAGCTTCCCGAGCTTCCTGCCGGTGAACGAAGTGTACGAGCAGGAAATTTTCGATACGATAAGTCCGTTCCGGTGCTGTCAGTAACGGGAAGTCACGCCGCACTCGGTTTTCAGGAAGGGAGCCTTCTTGAGCAGCTCATGGGACCGTTTCTCGAGCATTACCTGACCTCCGCACTGGGGCGAAATCGGAGGAAGTGGAAGGAGCTTCAGCAGAGAGCTGTTCGTTGCCGGGAGTTCCTGCCGGATCGTTTTCTCACGGAGATGCACGCGCTTGCTAACACCTCAGGCATTCCTGCCGACCGTCCACTCATGGCCTCCGTCTTTCTTGATTTCTATTCAATGGTACTATGTTCCTGTATTTCCATTGCTCGGGAGGCCAGCAGCACCAATCGGTTCATGATGGGGCGGAATCTGGATTTTCCAACAATGGGTGTGGCTCATCGATACACCCTTTTGAAAGCTGTTGATCCGGATGATCATTACAGGCATGTCCACTTGACCTGGCCGGGTCTGACCGGTGTGCTTACCGGAATGAACGAACACGGATTGACCATTGCTCTTCTTGAGGTCGACGGGGCGGAACCGTTCGGCCCCGGGCTCCCGTATACACTCATGCAGCGCCGAATTCTGGAGGAATGTCGAACAATTGACGAAACCGAACAGTTATTACGATCCGTTTCTCGGACACGATCGAACAACCTGATGGTGGCGGATGGATCCGGAAAGGCGGCCGTATTTGAGTATGATCGATGCGGGGTAACGCGCCGAACATCCCAGCAGGACTGGATCTATGCCACGAATCATTTTGTTTCCTCTTCCCGGCGCAACCAACCGATTTCATTGAAGTATTTCTCCGCGGTGCGTCGATATCGTCTCATTGAGCGGGCGCGTGGAAAGAACAGTCAACTACGTGAGAACGAACTCTTTCAGCTTCTGGAGAGACTGGCGCTGGGGCGGTTAAACCTGGCGGCGATGATCCTGTATCCACTGGAGAACAAAATCGATTTACGAATCGGTGCGCCACCGGCGGCCCGCCGACGAACGAAACGTCTTGACCTGATGCCGTATCTCGGCGATGAAACCGAATCCGAAAAGCAGGGGGTTCAGGGAAAATTCCGCGTTGAAGTAGACCGTTGAAGCGTTGGGAGATCCCCCCGATTCCCCCGGGGTCACCGGATCACGAACAGGGAGGAGAACCCCGTTTGACACGGGGCTGAGAATTGTTATAATGTTTGGCGAATGATCTTTGAAAAGAGGGAAGTTGCCTTGTCAGCAAGTGAAGCCAAGATTCGTACTCCAAGTTTTGATTGGAGAATTTGATCCTGGTTCAGAGCGAACGCTGGC
>CAZQNZ010000138.1:0-6260 GCA_964594615.1 uncultured Planctomycetia bacterium | reverse complement strand
CGTTGAACCAGAAGATTGAACTGCCCTTCGGCAAATCCAATCGTAGGATCCGGGTGGAACCCTTTTCCGATCGATCCACCAAACGTAAACGGTTCGTACAGTGAATCGCTGTACCAGTATCCGATACGCATGGGTTTTCCGTGGGGGTCGTAGTCGCAGAAAATGTAATACCGCTGACCCACCTTGACGAGCGTGTAATCGCCAAACGCATCCTGTCCGCCGGCGTGTTTGTGGTACTTGAGGGGCTCGTTTCGGGACGAGTGTCCGTAGGTGCCGAACTCCGGCAGCGGGACCGTGCGTTCGTCGATGGGTGCGGGATGTTCATGGGGTTCGAACCCGTTGATGCCGTCGGGGCTGGACGCATGTCCGGCCAGCGGGGAATCCCAGCTGTGCTTGGCGGCGTTAATTGGACTCCAGTCCTCGTAGATCAGGTGAAACGTGTCGTCCTCGTCGCGAAAGATCCCGGCGTCGGACCCGTGTGACGGGTCGGCGAAGACTTCTCCTTTTTCCTGAAACTGACTGTTGGTCAGATCATCGGTGATGATCAGATGGGGATCCTGGTCATTGGGTTCGTCATAGTAGATATAAAATTTGCCATCTTTGTACTCGGCGGTGGTAACCCAGTCCTTCTTCGTGGCGTTTCCCACGTGTTTCCAGTTTTTCAGGTCCTTGCTGTGCCAGGCGTGATATTGTCCGCCGCCACTTCGTGCATTCAGGTACCAGTAATTGTTTTTCGACACCGGCACGAAGATGGGAGCATCACTTCCGGCGTCCGGTTCGATGTTGTCGACGGACGTCCAGTTCTGCCAACGTCCGGTTTGACGGAAGGTGATGTGATTTGGTTTTCGTTTTCCGGCAAATGTCTTCAATGCACTGGTGAACGTGGCTTTCGAGCTGTTGGGATGTACGGAGCCTTGTTTAAGCGTAAACTGCTGGGCATCCGAGACGGCGCGTTTCCATTCTTTGTTGCTATCCACCGTCCACTCCGAGGGTGTTCCGGCCGCCAGGGGCGTCCCGATGAAGACGACAAGAACCAGCGAGCAAACCAGGGAATGCAAAAAATGACATTGCGTTTGTTTCTTCAGGCACATGTCTGATCAGGATGTCGAATGTATGAAATAAATTGATCAAATAGGGTCAAGCAGAACACGAATTTTGAAAGGAACGATCCATTACATAACACCCGCAACTTGAATGCAACTTGAACTCCCCGGTCCATATCAGAAAGGCATCTCCACATCCCGGCCCGTTCCGACACATCCATATATGAAGTCACCCGGCAAATAACGCCGGTTTTCATCGGGGAAACAAAGCAAGAAGCGACCGGTGCTCCCACCGTCAACGTATGATCGTTCTTCTGCAGGTGACGGAGAGGAGGGTAGACCTTTCCTTCATTCACCAACAGGACCTTGCAAGGACAACCTTCCTCCATGGTGGAGATCCGGAACGACCGAGCCGGTGAAATATTACATCACCCTTGCGGGTATCGTTTCTCGCGGCCCGAGGTGTATACCTCACTGTGCCTTCAGCCGGCCGGGAAGGTTCGCAACACCGACTCTAACGATCATCTACCCGGAACGCCCTTTTGGATACGACTCGACCGTCTGCCCCGTTTTCTGTCGTTCTTTACGAATCGTGCTCGTGTGACGATACTGAATCATACAAGCAATGCCCGTCAGTCCGATCCACATCAATAGCACGATCGTGGGCAGCGAACCCGCCTCCGGAATCGATTGCGGATCGACGAACGCGTACACCTGATCCGGGTCCATGATCATCAAGGTCCCTCCGATGATCCCGGCGGTCCCGTACAGCGACGTCAGCACAACGACCAGCATTTTCCGGAACATCAACGCCAGAACCCCACCCGAGAACCCCCCAGCCATGAAGACGTATGCTTCCGTCAGCCCCAGGCGTCCCTCCAGAGGGGATCCGGGCAAGATGAGATGCCATCCGATCAAAACAGAAATCATCCCCACCTTGACCCCCATCAGTGCAAGGTTCACGTAGAACAGCAGAATGTTGAGTAGAATCCCGGCCAACCCGCCGGCCAGCAATCCGGCAATCCGTATGCCGGACCCGGGCTCGTACGATACCGTCAGGAGATGACCGACCAGCAGGCCAAACAGCAAGCCAATAAGTGCCAGGACAAAATGAAAATTGCGCTCTCCGTACAGCGAAAACCATGTTCCCATCACAATGAGTATACCCGATATCACCCACATCATACCTGCTTTTCCCCGCTCAAATGCGATCCGATGCACCGTCTGCGAACGCCGCTGTTGCCCTGAAATGTGCAGGCGTAACAACAGTTTCCGTTGGCATCCTCCAACCCAGCACAACCAATGTCAAATGAACGACATCCTTCGGTCTCCCTGCGGCCCTCGCGTTCTGCGTTAATTGAGGGCACGTAGACAGGCTGAAAATGACCGTTCCTCGGGGGTCTTCCGATCCATGTGACGTGATTGCACCGAGCGGTCCACTTTTTGCGGAGGACCGTTACATATGACGAGCAACACCATATGCCGGAATACCAGAAACGTCTCAAAACGCACTTCCAGCTTCCTCCTCTTTGCCCCCATCTTCCCGATTCAGTGGAATCATTCCGGGCAGAACCACCTTGATCCGTCCTCTTCACCGGATCCCCTCAACATCGCACAGCATGCCCTAAACACTCAGGTCCGTGCTGCATTCTTGCACCGGTTCAAAACATCGTTGTAACGATAAACATCATTTCTTACATTCTTGATATGCAGGGTAGCTTCTCCGCCCTGATGTCCCTGTTCTCCAGATCCGCGTTCAACCCACGACATTCATATGAATTCGTAAAATTATCCACCATGAAATGGATCAGCGCCATCAGTGCACTATTCTTCGGCCTATCCGCCTACTGGCAATTCAATGATCCGGATGCGATCTACTGGGGATGCATCTACGCCGCAATCGGGGTGTACTCGCTGATCAATCTCGTCTTCAGCCCGGGGGAAGATTTTATATTGATTCCACTGATCATCGCAGCGATTGCCCTGATCTGGGGCCTGTTCATACTACCGGACTTTAACCTCATCGTGGACGGCGAAGTGCTGAACATCTTTGTCAAAGAAAAACAGGGGGAAGAGGAACGAGAGGTGCTCGGCCTGTTACTCGTCTTCCTGTTCGCCGTGTTTGAGATGTTTCACACCTACAGCAACAGCACCAGCAGCGATCAACAGAGCGGGCTCACGTTCTAAACTTGATCCGGGTCAGCCTCTCGATTCGAACAGCGCACATCCGGGCGTAAGAGATGTCCTCCGAGCAGGACCGGACCCTCCATCAGGATGAAAATGCATCTCGAATCCGCTCTGCCTGGTTTTCGACCCACACCTCCCGCACCGATCCGTGCCGCAGTAGATACACCGTCGGCAGCCGCTTTTTCAGAAGACGCATGAACGTCTTCCGGGATATTCGACGGAACGGGAAACGTGTATTCGTTACACGCCAGAAATCGTTCACCTCTTCCAGGGACGATGTTCCGTAAATCAGGAAATATACGTTCGGCAGCTTCACCTGTCCACGTTTCATCTTCCCCAGCTCACGCGTCGTCTCACGGCAGTGCGGACATTCGGCGTCCACCAGCAGAACAAGGTGCTCCCCGCTCGTCAGATCAACCTGCTCCGCACCCTCGAACTGCTTGAATTCGGAAAAGGGATTGTCCGCAGCAGACGATATCGGCAGCGTGAGAAAAGAGAACATCATCCCGACGACAAGTATGCCGCCCGGGACATACCAGCGGCGGTTGATGGACGGCAAATATGGATACATCCCACCGAGTACGACCAGCAGAACGAGGTTTTTTACAATGGCCTCGATCGGGGTCATGGTCACCACATCGCCGAAACAGCCACAATTCCCGGTCACCCCCAGGACAAATCGTGCATAGGTCAAATACCCCGAGAACAGGACCAGCAACCCGGCTACGATCGGTGCCACAACGTACTTGACGTGGTACGGTTGCAGGAAACTGATTCCGAGTGCGAGCTCCACCCCGATGATGATCCGGGTAAACACGGCGGCAGTCATCCGCTGTCCGGCAAGTCCCTGATCAATCAGGTAGATCTCAAACCCGCCCGGGGCAATCCACTTCGCATAGGCGGAGAACAGAAAAACGCCGGCGACCAGTATCCGTGCGAACCAGGTCAAATAGTATGTATATGTTTTGTTGTTCATCGGTGTTTTCCGTTCTTATATCGAATATTTGGTATTGCTCCAGTGGTACGCAATGCATATGCGGAACGCACCACCGTTCAACCGAGATCCAGTTCGTTGATATTCACGCCTTCTGCGGGACATCCGATCCGGTTCCTCCAAACAAGGGGTCCGGGACCAGTATGTTGATATTCAACCGAAATGATGGATTCAGTACAATCCCTCACCGTCAGAACTCATTGATGTCCGGTGATATAATTCTTACAGTAGTCAAATGTAACATCATTTTAGCAGGCGTCGCCCTCAGTAACGACGTTCGATTTCAGAAACCAACAATGCTCCGTTTCGTTCGTACCTCCGTCCTTGTTGCGTTTGCGCTGGTATCGCTGGTGCTCACCGGCCCTTATGCTGAAGCCCGCTTACCGGGCGTACCGCAACCGGGTAGCGAATGGATCTCGTTATTCGACGGACGGACCTTGGACGGCTGGATGCAACACACCGGAGAGGCCAACTTTTCGGTAAAAAATGGATCGCTCGTCGGCACGGCGGTGGCGAACAGTCCCAACAGCTACCTTTGTACCAAGCAGTTGTACGAGGACTTTTTGCTTGAATTCGATGTAAAAATGGATCGAGGGTTCAACTCCGGTGTTCAAATTCGTAGCGCATCCGTCAATGGACATGTGTATGGTCCCCAGGTGGACATCCTGAAAGAAGGACGCCCATCGGGCTACATCTACGGCGTCTACGAAAAAGGGACCGAGCGCCGGGGCTGGTTAAGTAATAACCGTTCGGTCACCGAGGCGTTCAAATCCGATCAGTGGAATCATTACCGGATCCGGGCGGTGGGACCTCGCATCCAGACCCGGGTCAACGGCCAAAGCGTGGCTGACCTTACGGATCGGAACATCACCCAAACCGGGATCATCGGAATTCAGGTCCATCAGGTCTCAGAAAAACACGCCGGCAAACAGGTTCAATTCAAGAACATCCGACTGAAACCGTTAAACATCGAGCGATGGACCAGTCTGTTTAACGGGAGCGACCTAAACAACTGGCGAAACACCTATGATCACGGGAAATTGGAGATGCGGAATGGGACGCTTCTCCTGCACTCCGTCGATAAAAAGTATTTCGTGACGTCCCGAAACACGTACGACGATTTCATCTTCGAAGCCAGCGTCAAAATGCCTTCCCGATCAGCCAACAGCGGCATCATGTTCCGGAGCCCGCTTAAAGACGGCAAGGTTTATGGCTATCAGGCGGAAATAGATTCATCCGATCGTCAATGGTCTGGCGGCCTATATGAAAAGGGAGGACGCGGATGGATAGCTCCCCTGAAAAATGAACCCCACCGGCAGTCCGCGTTCGAGCCGGTTGGCTGGAACCGGTTCCGCATTCACGCGGAGGGAAATCGCATCCGAATCTACGTCAACGGCATCAAAACGGCGGACGTCACCGACGACAAATACGACAGCGGTCACATCGCACTCCAGCACCACGGAGAAAAGGGAAAACCGTATAAATTTCGAGATATACGCATCCTCGAACTGAATGACTGAACAACGAGATTCACCCATCTGCTCGCCAATCCTTTTGCATTATCGTTTACGAATTCATTATCGGAGTATCTTATGAAAACCGTTCACTCGCTTACCAAATCTGGCGTAGCACTGGCCCTCTCACTGGTTGTTCTCCTTGCTTCTGCCGGCGTGTCCCGGGCCGGACTGCCCGGCGTACCGGAACCGAACGAGACGGGATGGATCTCGCTGTTCGACGGAAAAACGCTGGAAGGCTGGAAACAACACAACGGTAAAGCAAAATACGAGGTCAGGAACGGTGCCATTGTCGGCACAGCGGTAAAGCAAGGCCCGAATAGCTTTCTGTGCTCCAAACAGATGTATGGGGATTTTGTCCTCGAATTCGAGGTCAAAGTGAACAAAGCGTTAAATTCCGGCGTGCAGATCCGCAGCAATACCAGTCAGAAAAACCAGCACGTCCATGGGCCACAGGTCGAGATTGAGGCGGCACCCGGGGAGTCGGGATATATATACGGGGAATCAACCGGACGGGGTTGG
>CAZQNZ010000137.1:2955-6347 GCA_964594615.1 uncultured Planctomycetia bacterium | reverse complement strand
TCCTGATACAGGATCGCGGCCGTCCCGGAGATGTTTTTGGCCCAGTACGAAAACGAAATGGCAAACCCCTCCGCGACGGGATGCAGCAGCTCCAGTTCGTGCACGCAGTTTCCCTGTTTAAGATCCGTGGTGGCGGTTCGTGCCCGTTGCTGGGCACTGACAGCGGTGAACTGCACGGCCGCCCCCACCGGACCGGGAACCACCGATACGGACTTGCGGCAGGTCAGCGCCCGTCCCCGAGCTCCGCCGATGTGCATAACCGTTTCGTCCGCCTCCCGGTCCGACGCTTCTCGTCCGTCAAACTCCCATGCACCAATCGGGTCCTCCGTGTACATTGTGATCCGTCCGTCCGCCCCTTCGCTCTTCCGGAGCACCACCTCCACCGGCGCCCCGGTGCTCATGGCCTCGGACCGTGCCCGGCGCAGTGCGGAAACCGTGTTGTTCCCGGTGGCCTGGAGCCGGTAATTGCTGTGACTGAACGCGACGAACGCCGTACCGATGGCGGCGACCAGAGCGACGATGGAAATCACCACCAGCATCTCCATCAGTGTGAACGCCGCCACGGGGGAGGCCTGTTTTGCGGAAGGGAAACGTTGTTTACTTGTCATGGACCAATCTTGTTGTGTGAACATATAAAACGTATGTTACCAGATGCTCTGGCATGGATTAAATTGTTTCACCTCCATGGCTCCGTCAATCCCCCCTCCCGAGAAAACCACGGATTCATCCAGCTCATTATTCCCCACACCGAACGTCCGATGGTCTCGTTCCTCCCACCCTCCCCCCACCAAGATAGGCCCGCTCAGCATGTTCTTCCACTTTGTCCCTTTCATTTGTTGCTTTACACGGGGAAATCTCATTTCAGAAATCTGGTAAAAAAATCGAATATCAAAAAGGTAAACGGATGACTCATATGGGTGAAGATGGCAATGGTACGCTGCGTCAACCTCAGATGGGTCCCCTCCAGCGGTGTGCGGAGACTGGGGAACCTTGCTTCCTGCCCCGTGATCTCGTAACAAACAAATGTAGCAGGGTGGTAAGAGGAATTGCTCCTGATACAACTGTTTGGGGAATGAGTTCCAGAATGGTTCATGCGATGGCCACTGCATCCCTCCACAAATGAACGAGGAAAAGAATCGAAAAGAGTACATCGAGAAGGAACCTCCGTTAGAATATTGGGTGGGGGAAGGGTCGGTTTCTATTTCACTGATGGACCTTTTGTCACACTTTTCGCAACGCATGATGTGATTGGTCTATCATTTCCTTTCATGGGGACGTATGCATTCAGGGAAGATCAGGTCATTTCAGTAGAGCCATACTGCTGTATCCCTGTTATTTGGCAGGGGATTCAGATCAAGCACAACATCCGTGAGTATCCGAAGAGCATCTGTTTTTACACGTTCCAACACCCGGAGAACGTTATACATCGGATGAAGGAGACGGGATTCCAACCTTCTGAAGACCCCCCCGAAGACGTTAAACAAAACCACAGGGCGCATGAGGTCCATCAAAGGTATCAATCCTCTCCGTACCGGATCGGGAATGCCATCTCATTTTTTGTTTGTTTGATTGTTTTGGCTCTATTGGACCATGTCGATGTGTTGTTTTCTGGTGGTAACAGGTTGTCAATAGGAAGCGGCACGGTTTCTGCTTCCGCACTTCTGGCCGCCACATGTATCACTACACTGCTGTCAAGTTCTTTTCGGAAGCGATACGTGCTGAAAGAGGGCCGGGAGTTTTATGAAATAAAGGCGGATTGATTCTTCTGCTAATCCTTTCTCTTCTTGGTTGTGTGACGACGCTTGCGGCCCTGGCGAAAACCTATAGATGGTTCATGTGATGAACGAAACTTGCTTGGAAAGCAGGAAGGGTACCGTTTAAAAAGGATCGAGCAGTTTGAGGAGCCCGGACAGGACATGTTCGCTGATGATTGCGAGAGACGTGAATTCGTACAGCATATCACTGACCTGGAGGGACCGACGCTAGCATAGATGACCAGCTGCCGGCAGGAGTTTTGAAGCAATTGTGTTCAGGAGGGGAGATGCTGGACATGTCGAATCTCCGCTAAACTCCTGAAGGGGCTGTAAAACATTTAAAGTATGAAGCTCACAAAATCACCTCTTTCCCCGATCCACTTTTTCAGGTACCATCAACCCATGAGACGTTGTTATCTGTTTCGGACGGCTGTGAGTCTCGCTTTCGCTGTGGTGATCACTTGTCCGTGTTCGGCGCAATCGGACGGGAAGCTGGCTCCAAATGAACTGGTTGAGGCCATGAATCTGTCCTCTGAAAAGGGCAAGCAACTTGAGAGCCATCTCAAGTCGAATCCGAAGGATATGCATTCTCGTATGAAACTGGTTGTATATTATTATCACCAGAAACGAGATATGCCTAAATACCAAAAAGCATATTGGAGGCACGTGCTCTGGATTGTCAAAAACCGACCTCTATCCGAATTTATCACTTCTCCACACGTCTCACTTGATCCGGATGATGCCACCGACACATATAAACGGGCCTCGGCGTTATGGAAAAAGCACATAGAGTCTCAACCAGACAATCCAGATATATACGGGAATGCGGCGGACTTCTTTTCAGGAGAAGATGATGAACGAGCTGCACGGTACTTGCGTAAGGCCATGGAGCTGGAACCAGAATCGCCCCGCTGGCCTAAACGCTTGGGGAAACTGTTTCAATCTCGATATCGATTCGGAGATGGGAGCAAGGAGCAAATGCAAGAATGGGCTCAAAAATCGCATCAATACTTTCACATGGCGGAGAAACGACACGACGGGCAATCTCTTCCGATCGATTTGTTGAAAAAATTGGGAAAAACTGCTCTTGCCTCTGGACAGACGGATCGAGCCCGGACGTATGCCCGCCGGTATCATAAACGAGCACTAAACCGTAAAAATAATTCCTGGAAACCCCATCAAGATCCTCTCCATTTTTCTTACCTGCTCCTCGGTCGAGTGGCTCTAAAAGAGGGAGAAGTTGAGCAGGCCTGTACATATTTGATGAAGGCCGCCGACGTTTCACCCTCGCCTTCGTTACAATCGTTTGGGCCCGGTATGTCGCTGGCTTATGAATTGTTAAAAAACGGGGAAAACGATACGGTCATCGAATATTTAGATGAAGTGAATACGTACTGGAAGGAGCATGATCGTATTGAAAGATGGAAAGAACAGATTAGAAGAGGAGAAATGCCGAAATTTGGATACAACCGATGGAAATAAAGAGTTGCTCTCTAAACACGTAGAAGGTGCTACTTTCAGGCCTGGTGCCAAGAGGACTCGTCGGAATCCGTTCTTGAACGGAGGAAAGAAGCCAGGCACGACTGGGGACCCCGGGAAGAACCAGAACAGTTCCTCAGGTGCCGGTGCATATGGACC
>CAZQNZ010000137.1:0-2855 GCA_964594615.1 uncultured Planctomycetia bacterium | reverse complement strand
GTTCAGAAATCGAATCAAACAGTCGAGCCTCTGACTCGTATTGTATAGTGGAAAGCCGTCAGGGTATGACGTTGGTCATATCATTGGACGGGACACCGTTCGATTTACCGTTATTTTTTCAGTTCTCACAGTAATCATTATGAGAAATATCACGAACGACCTCCTTGCATTCGGTCTGTTGTCCCTTTTCACCGTTACCGTTTCCCTCCCCGCGATCGGGCAATCCGGGGCCGATCAGAAGAGCAACGACCGGGAGACGTCCACGTCCGAAGAGCAATCCCCTTCGACCCCGGCTATTCAGGTGGGTGAGGCGTCCGTCAGCAAACAGGAGTTCAATCAGCGTGTCGATCAGCAGGTGCAGCGGCAGAAACGGCGTCAGCAGATGATGCAGAAGAAGGCCCAGGGCAAGAAGGGGGAAGGTAAGACGCCCAAGATGCCGGAGGTCAATCGAAAACAGGTCAAACAACAGGTGAAAGACCGGATGATTGACCGACTTGTGCTCGAGCATCACGCCGGTCAGGCCGACGTCAGCGTGACGGAGTCCGAAGTGAAGGAAGAGTGGCAGAAGATGGTCGACCGCTTCGGATCCGAGGAAAAGCTCACCGGCCGGCTTGAGAAGGCGGGCATGGAAAAGGCCGACCTCATGAACGATCTGAAATCACACCTCCGCGTCCAGAAGTTCCTCGATCAGAAAACGGACAAAAACGAGGTGACCGACCAGGAGGTCCGTGATTTTTACGAGAAGAACAAGAAACGCATGGGGGATAAGTCCTTTGAGGAATCGAAGGAGCAGATCCGGGAGATGCTCAAACAGCGACAACTCCGGGAAACGAGAGAGAACGTGGTGGAAAACCTGCGGAAGAACACGAACGTCAAAACGAATTTATAACCTCCAGGTCACACCCGCTCTCACCATAACCCGGGACCGTCATCCGGTTCTCCGGATCCACCCGGGTGCTCTCCGTACCGGTAAGGAGAGGGGAGTCCCCCTCCCCTCTCCTTACTTCTATATTTTGCTCGGACCGGTCGATCTGTTTGTCATGGAATGAAATCGGGCAGCGACACGTTTCATGTACACAACCGGCCTGAATACCTCACCTTATCAATGGAAACTCGAATGCAAAATACAGGTCTTCTGTTTCTTGTGCTGCTGCTTCTCTTCGGATGTTCGGATGAAACCACGTCCCCGTCCCCGGAGGACACCCGCAACCGGGCGTCCAACGGGAGTGAAACGGCTCCCGGTTCTTCGTTTCCAGTCATCAGCCACGGACAAGAAGTCGAGTTATCCGAACATGCCGTGGACGGGAAATATACCGTCTTCAAATTCACGGCGGACTGGTGACCGATCTGCCAGAAAATTGTTCCTCAGTTAGAGGAGATTGCCGCGAACAATTCGGAACTGGCGGTTCGGTACATTGATGTGACCGACATGAAACAACGGTCGCTACCGGTCGTACAGCAGTACAATGTCGAAAAAACCCCCGAGTTCGTGCTGTTCGGTCCGGAGGGCAAACAGACCATGCGGGGAATGGAGGTCTGGCGAACGATCAAACAACGCTGGGGAACCGGAGGCGGATAATTCCTCCGGATTTGAGCGCGTAGTTTTCACATCGTCCTCCGTCCGGCCTGAATTCTACCCCCGTTCCATCTCGCTTCGGTCGTCGGTATTCAGTACGAGTTTACTTCCTTCGGGTGTTGTCGTCCGTTTTTTGGTCCCCCCTCCCGAATTTGAGCAGAGCGTGGTTCGTTGCACGGCCATTCCAGATCTCCATTTTGCCTACTCCCCCTCAATCGGTCACACTTCTTGCTGGATCCTTGCTTTAAACCCCTTGATCTGGTAACCAACACATGTAGCAGTTCATAGTGCGGAACTGATCTGGCTTCGCGGGTAGCGATTAAATGGGGGCAACATCAACGTGGTCAAAACAGCAATCCCAAAACGGTAAGACCGTGTCGTGAAAATAATGAATGAACGTTTTCAGAACATTTCAAAAACCTAGCTGGAGGGGGTTGAAGCGATGGGGTCTATGCGCGATGAGATATTGATATCATGATATGAAGGTGCAATTTAAAATTCATGTCTCATAATTCTGTTTGTCCTCAATGCCACTCAGCAGATGTTAAGAAAGAACTATATCTCTGGCAATATTTCTTGCTCATACCTATGCCGTGGTCTTTACTTACAGAATGTGTTTACGCCATCGGTCCGGAAAAGACAATCCGATGTCAAGATTGTGGATCAGAATATGACAGAGGTTTTGTACTTTATTCGAAGATATCAATTTATAGTGACATCCCGAAAATTGTTTTTTATCTCTATATCGCTTTATTTTTATTGACTATTTTACTCATACCAACTTTTCCAGAACTATTCGGCAAGCCGACATGACATTGAGCTACTGCCACTCGATCAGGGTTCAGCCCCGGCGATCGAACGCGAGAGGGACGTCCGGGACCGCCTGCTTTTCGCTGCGCACACCGTCACGAAAGCGAGTCGCTTTCGTTCCCGGGCTCGAAGAGATCAGGGGGGTATCGGGACGATGTTTTGGTGACTGATGGTCGGAGGCTTTCGGGAGCCCATGCTGGAGAGCCCGTTCTACGTCGACGATGGAACGTGGACGTATTTCGGATGGGGACGGACCGTTCGGATTGGGGTAGCCGCATGGAACAGACCGGCTGTTCTGTTCCCAGGCACCACCAGGACACAGGAATCAACCGGTTTGATTGTTGTAAGCTCCTTCCGGAATACGGTGTCACGTCCCGACTGCACGGGTTCCTCCGGTAACGATTTGACGGGCGGGGAGCGCCGTCATCCTTGACGGCGCTGTTCATTGAAACGTATTTTTCCTTCTTTT
>CAZQNZ010000136.1:0-6365 GCA_964594615.1 uncultured Planctomycetia bacterium | reverse complement strand
ACCGCCCTTGCACCGGCGATGTTCGCAAGCTGGATGGCCTGTTCGGCAGATTCACCCGCACCGATCACCAGGCCGAGCGCCGCGACCACGGTATCCCCCGCTCCGGTCACATCGTATACCTCGATCGCTTGCGCTGGAACGTGATGGGAGGTGCCGTCCGTACTGAACAGGGACATGCCCTCCGATCCTCTGGTAATCACCACCTGATTCACGTCAATCCGGTCAAACAGGTCCTCCGCCGCCTGCCTGTAGTCCTCCTCCTGCTTCAGGGACCGTCCCGTGGCGTTTTCGGTCTCTTTCTGGTTCGGAGTGATCATATGAGCACCCTGGTACCGACTGTAGTCCGTCCCCTTTGGATCCACCACCGTCGGCACGTTGTGCCGGTTACAGAGTTCGATCATGCGACGCAGGAGGTCGTCCGTCAGAACCCCTTTGCGGTAGTCCCCGAACAAGACGACCTGTGTGTCATCGATCACGTCCTCAAGGGATCGAAGCAGAGCTTTCTGCTCGGACCTCGTGATGTCGTGCGTGTCTTCCTGATCCGTTCGCAGCACCTGTTGCCCCTGAGCGATCATCCGCGTCTTCACCGGTGTCTGCCGCTGGTCGGAAAACACGAGGCCGTCCGTTCCGATGTTCCGACTGGACATTTCACGCTCCAGGGTACGCCCTGCCCGGTCATCCCCGAGGGAGGAAATGACCTGCACGGACCCGCCCATTGCCGTCACATTCTGAGCCACGTTTGCCGCACCCCCCAGTCGCGTTTCTTCCCGCCTGGACTCCAGAACGGGAATGGGCGCTTCCGGAGAGATACGATCCACATCTCCCCAAACATACCGATCCAGAATCAAATCACCCACGACGACTGCTCGCGTGGCCGGAAGGGACTTGATCCAGCCGGCAAAACTCTGATTTTCGATATCGTCAGACATGGTATTACCGGTCAAATGACGCCAGGTACAAGTCGAAACGGTTGGTACATTCCGTCAAGCACCGCTCAGGTGCCGAAGCACCCCGCAACGAAACAGCGGGAGAAGTAGTTCGTGATGGCCGGTGATAGCAATCCCGCGAGGTGCTGGCCGGCCAATCACATTCTGATGCGGACGGTAGTGCTGTATCATATCAAAATTCACGGCCAGAAAATCATCCAGTGCATGGCCGAGGTTGCGAGCCACCGAAACCGCCTTGAGAAACACTTCCGGAAGCAGCACGGCGGACCCCACGTTCAGCCAGACGCCGTTCTGAAGGTCCTGCACCACCTTGCAGAAAATCCGAAAATCGCGCATGGTGGCCTCCCCGGCCTGACCGGGCTGAAAATCCGGGTGCATATGCACAATGTCCGCCCCCATGGCCAGGTGTACCGTTACCGGAACGTCCTGCCGGTAACAGGTGGCCAGTACACTGTGTTCTTCGTCGAACCGATCGTCCGTCTGAATCATTTTCCCGTACGCACGGCCGAGCCCGATGTCGTCGGAGGCTGCTCGCTCACAGGCCTCGCCAAAACCGGCCGCGGTTTCCTCCCACATACCAAAGGACCCTTCCGCAATCTGATCCTGCACATCCTCCGACGTCTCACCGATCAGTGCCAGTTCGAAATCATGGATGGCCCCCGCTCCGTGCATCATCAGCGCCCCGAGCACGTCCCGCTCGATCAGATCCTGAAGAACCGGTGTGCATCCGGTTTTGATCACATGGGCACCAAATCCCATGCCAACCAGATGATCCCGATCCGCCGTCTCCGCCACCTCCCGGCAGACCGTTCGAAGATCATCCGCCGCAAGAACGGAGGGAAACGAATCGATCAGTGACGAGATCGATTCGTCCGGATCGGTAAGCGTACAAAAATCATCCGTGGACACCTTGTTGTCCCGCTCTCGAACCGAGCTGCGGTCCAGCTCCTCGAGATCCACTTCCAGATGAGGTGAAACCATTGTGCGGCCTGATCGAAACACACTATGAGTAAACGAGGACAAGACTTTATCCCGTGCACCGAATTATTTCAAGCCTCAGCCACCCTCTCTCAGTTCGCCCTGTAGCCCAATCAAAACCCTCCTCAGCATGAGGGGCTGCTGGCCTCGTGAACCCTGGCCCCTCAATCGATACCTGTACGTCGTGATTGCATGGTATGGGCAAAATAAAAAAAGCGCCACCCGGATCCGGGGGGCGGATCCGGGGACGCTTCTGGTTGCAGGACAGGAGGAAGGGAGAGAAGGAAGTCCTTGGGAAACATCCATCTCCATTCCAGTGAAACGACGGCTCAACACATGTTCAACCGTATTCTCAAAGCCTTTGTCTTGCGTTAAACATGACGATCACTTGCTTTTGTGCGTGAGATGTACCGGGCGAATCATCTAACAGAACGACTCGGAACGAAGAGATGAACGAAGCGTTCCACGGGATGAGATCACGTGAACCGGAGGAACAGCTCGTTCCGTCCGATCCTCGCCGATCTCGACCACCGGATACCGGTGAACCCGCGGAAACGATTCGCTCACGATGAGGCCATTTTACACGTTAACCGATTGCCTCCTCGCCCCGCTCACCGGTGCGTATACGGATGCAGGAATCCAGTTCACGGACGAAGATCTTGCCATCACCGACTTCGCCGGTGCGAGCGGCCTCAATGATGGCATCGACAGCCGTGTCCACGTACTCCTCGTTGACCGCCACGTCCAGCCGGACCCGGTTCAGGAGGTCGATTTCGGCTTCTCCACCGCGGTACACCTCCGTGTACCCCTCCTCGTCACCGGCTCCTTTACAGTTCGCAACGGTCATCTTCACAACCTTGTTCTGCACAAGGTTGTTTTTTACATCTTTCAATCGCTCAGGGCGAATAATCGCCGTGATCATTTTCATCGTAATCCTCCTGTAGAAGTCAAATAACCAGAAATGAAACTACTCCGTGAGGAAGGTCTGGAACCCGGGATAGGCTTCCATACCGTGCTCGTCGATGTCGAGTCCGCGGAGCTCTTCTTCCCGTTCAACACGGAACCCGACGGTCTTTTCGATCAGGTAGAACATCGGAATGCCGGCCGCCATGCAAAAGACAAACGCCGACAGCACCAGGACTGCCTGAACGACGAGCTGCTCAGCTCCGCCACCGTAGAACAAACCGGTTTCCGTGGAAAAGAATCCCACGGCCAGGGTCCCCCACGCACCACACGTCCCGTGCGCGGACACCGCACCGACCGGATCGTCGATGTGAAGGACGTTGTCAATGAAGTACACGGAGGCAACAACCACAACCCCACCGATGATACCGGTGAAGAACGCCCCGGTGATGGAAAGAGCAGAACAGCCGGCGGTGATCGAGACAAGCCCCCCGATTGCTCCGTTCAGTGACATGCTCAAATCCGGGTTCCCCCAGACAAACCACGTGATGAACATCGCGGTGATCGCTCCCGATGCAGCCGCCATGTTCGTGGTAGCGGCAATGTGCCCGACGTCCGAGGACCAGGTGAGGGTGCTCCCACCGTTAAACCCGAACCAGCCGAACCAGAGAATAAAGGTTCCCAGCGCGGCCAGCGGGATGTTGTGTCCCGGAATCGGATCCGAATCCCCGTTTTCCTGATACTTCCCGATACGGGGACCGAGCACAATGGCTCCGGCCAGAGCAAGCCAGCCACCGACCGAGTGCACAATGGTGGAACCGGCAAAATCGACGTATCCCGGATCGGCGAAGGCCTGGTCAATCCAGCCGCCACCCCATGTCCATCGCACAACGATCGGATAAATGATCGCCGTGATGAGGACACTGTATGCCAGGTACCCTTCGAACTTGGTGCGACCGGCCACGGCCCCCGACACAATCGTCGCGGCAGTGGCGGCGAACACCATGTCGAAGAAATACGTCATTTCCCAGGTCATCGCTCCATCTTCAGCTCCGATCAGAAAAAACAGATCCGACCCAATGAACTGACCGAAGCCCTCCGTGGTACCGCCGTAGGCAAGTCCGAAACCGACCGCCCAGAAGGCAATGGCCCCGAAGCTAAAGTCGAGCAGGTTCTTCATGAGGACGTTCACCGAGTTCTTCGCCCGGATAAATCCAGCCTCAAGAAGAGCAAATCCGGCCTGCATGAACATCACCATCGCTCCGGCGATCATAATCCAGACCGTGTTCAGATCCATCCGGGTCAGACCGCCCAGCACTTTGTCCGGCCCACCCGAATCATCCTGAGCTATGCCTGCGGATGCAAACATCAGACAGAACAGGACCGCCCACAGGAGCTGCCCCTTGCTGATTCCAGCCCAGCGTCGTTTGTATTTCGATATGGTCTTCATGACGAACACCCAGAAATCGAAATGATCAAAATGAACGAATTCGAAAACCCTCATGTGAGACTACCTCACATGAACAATGGAAGATTTTAACAACCCATTTGCCCGTTGTCAAACGGGTGATGTTAGGTTATCTCACATGGGAGTCAGGTGGGCTGTTCAGGCGCTGGGGAAGACGGTCTTTTTCATGAAATGGCCTGTTTATCGGTGTTCAGGGCGGTATATGGCTGATGTGTTGTTCGCGCCGTCTTGTTTTCAGGCAATTTCGATGGCCGTGCCCCAGTGTTTTCCCCTGCGAAATGTCAAATTCGTCAGATGATATTTTGAGATGAAGGGAAATTTCCTGTTACGCAGGGTCTGTTCCAGATCGTCTTTAAGGGGTGCAGACCTCCTTCTGATTCTTCAGGTCTCCGTATGGATCCCGGTTTGGAGAACCCTGGCGCTCCCGCAATCCGAGGCCTGACGGTCTTTGAAGTGTCAAATGATTTGAACGGCTCACGGAGGGTGCATACGGGGTGAGAGGGAGGGAGCTCTCTGTACGGGGGCCTTGCTAACAAACTCGATTCGTTCATCCACCTGCCTGACGGAGACAGGTGACGCAGTACGCTGGACGCCCGCAGATGACGCAGCGTTTTTAGTTAGACCTCGTCTGAAAAGGTGTCGCGCGCTCAGTGCGTCTCATCGTGTGCTCTGCACGGATTTTCGACGATGAAACCCCGCTTTTAGTGGGTTTCTGAGTCGAAGTGACACAGCAGAGCGCACGATGAGACGCATTTTCAAAGAAAACATCCGGTTTTTGACGCATAACGGCGTTATTTACTCGTCGACAATGCACTCTTGCACGGCATTCCCTCCTCGAAATGCCTTGTTATGCACCAAAAATCGAATGCTGAGAACGCGACACCTTTTCAGACGAGGACTAGTTACTGCCCCACCCGGCAGTTAACGAAGAAGGAGATCAAACGCACCCGGAAACGTCGAGGCATGATAGGTCTGCGAGAGCTAGGCGAACATCGTCCTCTGCTCGTGTGGACCGTCATTTCGTTCACCGCATCCAATCCCGCCCGCCAATCTGCCCCGCTCCGGGACATGGTCCGCTCCCCGTCAGGAGAGGATCCTTCCTAAGACATGCCCTGATCGCCACGAACAAGAACCCATTCGGCAGGAATTCCTCTCACTTCTTCAGAAGAAGGATCGGCTGAACAGGGGAAATTGATGTCAATCAGTAGTTGTTCAGGTACTGCTCAAGCTCCCAGTCGTACACCTGGGTCCGGTAAATGTCCCACTCGATCTGTTTGGCCTCAAGAAAGTGCTGGAAAATATGGCCGCCCAGACTTTCCATAATCACCTCGTCCTTTCGTAGTTCATCAATCGCGCGGCCGAGGTTGGACGGCAGACTGTCGATGCCCCGCTCCGCCCGTTCTTTCCCGGTCATCTGTTTAATGTTTTCATCCACCGGTTCCGGAGGATCGATGTCGTTTTCAATGCCGTCCAGACCCGCTCGCAGCAGTGCGGCCACTGCAAGATACGGATTGCAGGAGGGGTCCGGATTCCGGATTTCAATCCGCGTGTCGTCTCCCCGCTGTGCCGGGACGCGAAGAAGCGGACTTCGGTTCTGTTCCGACCAGGCCAGGTAAATCGGCGCTTCGTAACCCGGTACCAGGCGCTTGTACGAGTTGACAAGTGGATTTGTGATGGCGGTGTATCCGCGAGCGTGATCGAGCAGACCACCAATATAATGCTTTGCTACCTGGCTCAGATTGTCCCCGGAGCCCTCACTGTCAAAGGCGTTCTCTCCGTCCTTCAGCAACTTCATGTTCAGGTGAAGCCCGGAACCGTTCACACCGTGAAGCGGCTTGGGCATAAACGTCGCGTGCAGGTCATGCTTGTTCTTGGCGATCGTCCGGACCACAAAGCGGAAGGTGGCTATGTTGTCGGCGGTGCGAAGCGGATCTCCGTAACCGAAGTCGATTTCATGCTGACCCGGCGCGACCTCATGATGGGAGGCTTCGATGAAAAACCCCATTTCTTCCAGTGCCAGCACCATGTCCCGCCGCGCGTACTCCCCCATGTCCACCGGCGAGAGGTCA
>CAZQNZ010000135.1:0-6444 GCA_964594615.1 uncultured Planctomycetia bacterium | reverse complement strand
TAGTGGGTGTTTGAAGGGATATTTAAATTTTCGAACGGTCCAATTTCGCGGCGCAGCTCGGCGTTACTCGGCGTCGACGATGCGCTCACGGCATCGCCTCCTTCTCGTTCCTTGATCTGCTTGGAAATTGAACCGCTGACAATACGAGGCTTGTTCAACAGCCTCCTAGCCACTGGAGTGAGGTCCCTATTGAAGCAGAATGATTCGCTCATGCCCGTTGAAGGGTTACAGATTTGTGGTATCAACTTGCCTCTCACCCGTCGTCAAACCGTTCCCGGATGTCAAGGAGATCATCCAGACACTGATTGAACGCGTTCACGACCTGCGGATCGAAGTGGGAACCCCGGTCGTCACGGATGATTTCCAGGGATTTTTCGACCGAGAACGCATCTTTGTACGGGCGTTCCGTCGTCAGCGCATCAAACACGTCCGCGATGGCGACCACACGCCCTTCGATCGGAATGTCCTCACCCGAGAGCCCGTTGGGGTATCCAGTCCCATCCCATTTTTCATGGTGGGTCAGAGCAATGCGTGCCGACAGTTGCATGATGTCATTGTTCGATCCACTCAGGATGCGGTGTCCGATCACCGTGTGTTCTTTCATCTCGTTGTATTCTTCGTCCGTCAGGGAGCCGGGTTTCTGCAGGATCCGGTCCGGCACACCAATCTTCCCGATGTCATGCATCGGGCTGGCGTAGAGCAGCCGTTCCGCACGATCGTCCGCCCACCCGATTTCCTGTACGATCCGTCGGGAATAGTGACTCATGCGCTGAATGTGGTCCGCCGTGTCCGGGTCCTTGTACTCGGCGGCGAGCGAGAGGCGCTGAATGGATTCCATGTAGGAGTCTTTCAGTTCTTCGTTCAGTTGAGCGTTGCGGATGGCGACGCCGGCCTGTGAGGCAAGCGAGCGGATCATGCGGGTCTTTTCCTGTGGAAACGGCGTGACGTTGTCTCCGTCGTCACGGGCATTGACGAGCAGCAGCACACCGAGGACGTTCTCGTCTTTCGCGTGAAGGGGAACGCCCAGCAGGGATTTCGTTCGATACCCATGCGCTTCGTCGAATGAGGAATCGAACGTGTACGGGACCTCGTCCGGGAGATCGTACGCGTCGTCGATGTTGATGACGTTGCCGGTTTGAGCCACGTACCCGGAGATGCTGCTGGAGGAAACCGGCAGTGTGATCGGCTCGTCGGAGGATCCCGGGGAGGTGGAATGAAGGTCCAGGACGTCGTTGCGCATCACGGCGAAGCGGAGCTGATCCTCTTCGACGACGTAGAGGCTTCCGCCCTCCGCGCGGGTGAGGTTCATGGCCTCCCGGACGATCCGGTCCAGCAGTGTGTCAAGTTCTCGTTCAGAGGAGAGGGCGATGCTGATTTCGTTCAGCGTCCGGAGTTCCTCCTCGAGATCCCGCTGTGAAGTCATCGTTAATCAAGAGGTTTGACTTTAATGTTCCGGAACTGGACCTTGTTGTTATGATCCTGAAGCCCGAAGTGTCCGTTTTCCTTCTGTCCGAATTTCTTCATATCGAACTTGCTGTTTTTTACGCGCTTTGTCCAGTCTTTGCCTCCGATTTTGACCTTGGTCACCCGCTGGCCGTTGAACCAGTGCGTGTACTGGTTGTCCTCGATCTTGATGATGACCTGGTTCCAGCCGTCGGTGTGCATGGTTTTCTCGTCCGTCGGGAACGCGTAGAGATCGTACAGTGCGCCGGCGTCATGTGTGCCGGTGTCAGTGGGGCCGTCATTCAATACCTGTATTTCTGGTGCATAGTGCCAGATGGAACGTTCATAGTCGGGGTTGACCCGGAAGAAAATACCGCTGTTTCCGGTGGTACGAAACTCAATTTTGAAGATAAAATCTTCAAACGAACGAGCGGTGTAGATGTCGCCCCCGCCGGGTTCCGCGAGTGCCAGCGTGCCGTTCATGACCTGCCAACTGCCGGATTCGACCGGTTTTTTCGTTTTCCAGCTTTTCCAGCCTTTCAGGCTTTTCCCGTTGAACAGCAGTTGCCAGCCGTTCTGTTTTTCTTCTGGTGTTAATGTGTTCGGGGCGTCTTGATCCTGCTGGGCGAATAGTTGCGTGCCGAACGTCAGCAGGAGACCGAGCAAAATCGACAGAACGAAAACGGAACTCGTCCGGTGGGTCGTGAGGGATTGTTGTTTGAACATCTGGATACCAGAGATGTTGAGACCTGTTAACGAGGCGAGATCACCGGGTTTGTCAGAAGTTGTCACCGTTCTCACAACACCGGTCTTCAAACGAGTATACACGATCATATCGCGTGCGGTCAAATCAGAAGGGCACCGTCCTCCGTCCGTCGGGGTTCGCCCGTCGTCGTTGCGCCCGCGGGCCGTGCACACTACAATACCTATCATTTCAGTCTGGATTGGTTGATCTCCGAACGAGTGAATCGGTCACGTCGCAAACAGGTTGAGCGTACATAGGGGTATGTCATCGAGCAGTGTTTCGGCGATTGAGGCATGGACGATGGCCGTGCGTCCGCACACGTTGCCGGCCGCGGTTTCACCGGTCGTCGTGGGCGCCGGGCTGGGGGTTCATCATGAGGTGTTTGCCCTGACACCGGTCCTCGTCGCCGCGATCTGTGCCATGTTCATTCAGGCAGGGACCAACGTGGCAAATGATTATTTCGACGCGGAGAAGGGGGTGGATGACGAACGAAGAGACGGGTTCGACCGGGTCACTGCGTCCGGTTATCTGGCCCCGAATACGGTGTTGAAGGGGATGGTGGCTCTGTTCGGGATCGCCGTGTTGCTGGGGGTGTATCTGGTGTATCTCGGCGGGGTGCCGATTCTGCTGGTCGGGGTGGTGGGCATTTTCTGCGGCATCACGTACTCGGGAGGACCGATGCCGTACGGTTCCTATGCACTGGGGGACCTGATGGTGTTTCTGTTCTTTGGGATGGTGGCTGTGTCGGGCACGTTTTTTGTACAGGCCGTTTCACAGGGCGTTGCGGCTTTTCCCCTCGAGATCCCGCCCGGATCCCTTCCATGGGACGTGATCGTTGCGGGGATTCCGGCCGCTTCTCTGTCCACGGCCATTCTGGTCGTAAACAATCTGCGGGACCTGGACACGGACCGTGCGGCAGGGAAGATGACGCTTGCCGTGCTGCTCGGCCGGACGGGAACCCGGTTGGAATTCACGTCGCTCGTCGCTCTGTCCTATGTTGTACCGGTCTGGATGGTCGTGGATCCGTCCTGGTCGTACTCGTGGTCCGTACTGTTACCCGTTCTGTCCGTTCCACTGGCGGTCCCGGTGACGTATACCGTCTGGACGGTCGATCGCGGAGCCGAGCTGAACGAGACGCTTTCACGAACGGGAAAACTGCTTTTCATTCATTCGCTGCTGTTCGCAGCGGGACTGGTGCTCCAATAGTCAAGGGGCCGGGTCCCGGCTGAAGCGACATTTATTACATACTTCATTTCTTCACGGAAAGAACATGAACTCGGAACGCTCCCTGGCGAATACGATTCTGTTGTTTGTCTATCCCCTGTTTTATCTGCTCATGCTGATTGCCACCGGTCTTTTCGGAGTCTACGTCGTGTATGACAATCCCTACAGACTCACGGCGATCATTTTATTTGGACTGTACCTTTTCTATCGACTGGTGACCAGATTGAGCCAACTGGTGCAGGCGTTCGCTGAAACACAGGAACCGACCGCTGATGAGGACGATTCGGAGCAGGCCCCTTCCTGAGCGTTCCTGCAGCTGTTTTTCACGCGTGAAGCGGAGGTTTTCCAGGGGTGTACGGATGGTTGTTCCTGGTATTCACACTGGGGGGCGTTCTGGCGATTCCCTGCTGAAATCCGCTGAAGACGCTGATTGAAGGAAGGCATTCGAGCATTGCAAGCGAGGGGATGTTCCTGTGGTCGGGCATGGCAACCGGGGAACGCAAAGGAACGCGGTTGCTTTGATCCGTTGCCAGGCGGGCGCTGGCGAAGGGGTGATCAGGATTCGTCCGCAGCGTCGATGTCTTCCTGCTTGAAGTGCCAGCGGTCGTTGGGCAGGTCGTATTCGACCAGCTCGTCCTTCGAGAAAAACAGGGAAATTTCCCGTTCAGCGGATTCGGACGAGTCGGATCCATGGACAAGGTTGAAGCTCCTGCTCTGACCGAAATCCCCGCGTATGGTGCCCGGCGTGGCTTCCTGACCGAAGGTTTCTCCGAGCAGTTTGCGTGTCACGGGAATGGCTTCCGGACCTTCTAGGACAGCAGCGATGAGGGGACCTGCCGTAATAAATTCAAGCAGATCCTCGTAGAACGGCTTGTCCTCGTGCGGTGCATAATGTTGCTCGGCCGTTTCACGGTCGAGGTTCATCATTTTCATCCCGATGATTTTGAGTCCTTTGTCTTCAATCCGGCTGAGGATACGGCCGACCAGCTGTCGCTGCACCCCGTCCGGTTTGATTAACAGCAGTGTGCGTTGCATGAGTTCCTGTCAAAACGAGAGACGTGTTCAGACTGTGTGAGAAGGCAATGGTCGTGGATCACCGGGCCATGGAACGAACGGCCGGTGTGTTGGTCGATAGACGAATAGTGGCGGTGGAGGGATTTGAACCCTCAACACAGGGCTTATGAGTCCCTTGCTCTACCATTGAGCTACACCGCCGTTGAAGGATGTGCTTCCCCCGCACTTGATGAAACTGTATTGACGGAACCGTTGAAAACGGTCGAAGGACCCGGCTACCGCTTGCGAGGATCAATCACCGGGTGGACGGGTGGAAGGACATGGCAACTTGTGACTAATATTTTACCGCTCGGTTGTTGAATTGCAAATATTCATCGGCCCCGGGACACGCTTGATCCGAATTGAACCCGGGAGGAGGGGACCGATCGGAGTTACGGCTCGTCTTCGTCGGGGGTGCGTTCAATGCGTCCGCCGAGTCCCCGGATTTTTTTCTCGATCTGTTCATAACCCCGATCGATGTGGTAAATCCGTTTGACCTCCGTTTCTCCCCGGGCGACCAGTCCCGCCAGAACAAGGGCAGCGGAGGCACGCAGGTCGGACGCCATCACAGGCGCCCCGGACAGGAAATCAACTCCCTGGATCACCGCCGTTTCACCCTCCTTCTGAATTCGTGCACCCATCCGGTTCAGTTCCGGCACGTGCATGAATCGATCCGGATAAATTTTCTCAGTAATCACGCTCATCCCGTCGCCCATGGAGAGCATGGCCATCATCTGGGCCTGCAGGTCGGTGGGGAACCCGGGGTACGGCTGCGTGGAAATGCGGGCCGAGGGATACTGGCGGGGGGCTTTCAGGGAAATGGACCGATCATCCGTCTCGATCTCCATGTCGAGGTCTTCGAGTAGATCGCTGAGTGCAGCGAGGTAGGTGGGGTTCGTGTCCGTCACCGTGATCTGTCCCCCCGTCATGGCGGCCCCGATCAGGTACGTACCGGCTTCGATCCGGTCCGGAATCGCGTCAAATTCAGCCCCATGCAGTTCGTCCACTCCTTCAATTTCCAGCCGCGGGGAGCCGATGCCACTGATATTTGCCCCCATTTTGTTGAGGAAGTGAGCCAGTGCCTGCACCTCCGGTTCGCAGGCGGCTTCGTCAATGACCGTGCGTCCATCCGCAAGCACGGAGGCCATCAGGACGTTCGCTGTGCCGGTGACGGTGGAACCGAACGGGCCGCCCAGAAAAATTTGACTTCCGCGAAGGTCTTCCGCCGTGCCCTGCACGTATCCCTCTTCGACCGTCAGGTCCGCGTTCAATGCACGGAGGCCCTTGATGTGAAGATCAATGGGTCGTACGCCGATCACGCATCCGCCGGGCATGGATACTTCCGCACGCTCGCGTCGCGCCAGCAGCGGACCGAGCACACAGATGGACGCGCGCATTTTGCGTACGAGATCGTACGGCGCTTTGCACTTCGACGAATCGACGACGGAGGTGCTCAGGGTCTGATCCTCAAACGTCACCTCGACGCCCAGTTCTTCCAGGATGGATGTCAGGGTGTGGACGTCACGAAGATCAGGCACATTGTGGATGACACAGTCCTCTTCGGTGAGAAGTGTGGCGGCCATCAACAGGAGGACACAATTCTTGGCACCGGAGTTTCGAACGGTGCCTTCAAGGCGCGTTCCTCCCTGAATGACAAATTTTTCCAACGGAAACTCCCTGTTAGAATCGGTGGTAAACGACGGAACGCGGGTGAATTATAGGAAGGGCAATTACCAGATTACAGGGCGGATCTGGGCTGTTGCCGAGTGGGATGTACAAAGCCTGTGACACGATCATTGTTCCCCCGGCGTTTGCACCGGTAACATGCGACTGAAATGGACGATTTCAGGTACTTGATCGGTGAGAGAAATCGGTATCAGACGGTGGCCGACGTTTGTAGCCCCGTTTTTTCGGACGGGACCGATTGTGAAAGCAAGGGTGCCAATGGCAGTGCATTAAGAAACGAGCACCCGCTCCCT
>CAZQNZ010000134.1:0-6475 GCA_964594615.1 uncultured Planctomycetia bacterium | reverse complement strand
CCCTGACACGTTCACTTCTCACGCTACTGCTTTGCCTGGGAATTGTTCTCTCCCCCCTGTCAGCCGAGCCGGATCCCTCCTCCGACGCTCCCCGTAACAATGGGGATGAAACCAAACGAACTTCCCCCTCTTCCGCCGAAGGAAACGAGGAAACCCAACCTGATCCTTCTTCTCAACCACAACATAACAACTCGAACGAAAACACCTCCCCCTCTAATCAGACGAACTCCCCCGATGCCCGTTCGTCCGACCGGCAACTTCAATCCATCGAAAGCCAACTCCGGAAGATCACCAGCCGGCTTGATAAACTCTACGAGCAACTGTCGTTGAAGGACTCTAAAATCGACACCCTTCGCCAGCAACTGGAAATGGTGAAACAAAAATCCGCTCGACAGGAGGAGAAACTCTCCAGTTTGCGAGCGGACCGAAACCGGCTGCAAAAACAGGTTAATTCGTATCGAGAAAAATGGAACAACACCCAACGTTCAGTCAAGTCACTCACGGAAAAGAACGAACAGCTGCAGGAAAAATACCGTCAGCTGGAAAAAAAATATAACAAGCAACTGGGTTCCTCAAGCGCTGACGGTTCAAAACTCAAGCAAAAACAAGAACGAATCAAGGAGCTGGAAAACCGGGTACAATCGCTCAAAAAACAGCTGGCGAAAACGTCAGCCAGCAGCCCCCCCTCTACTGACGACTCCTCGACTGAAAGCGAAAATGAAACAGGAGAAAACGAAGGGAGCTCATCACCCAATTCAGAATCAACACCGTCCAGCCCACAAACATCATCCGATGCCTCCGATGCGTCCGCTCCAGATCAACCCGATAAAAAGTACGTAGGCAGCATTATTAATATCAGCCGGGGTCGCGTCGTCACGAACCTGTTTGACAAGCATGGCGTTGAAAAAGGCACCATCCTGTACGCAGTCAAAAACGGTCAATCCCTCGGTCAGCTAAAAGTAACGAATGTGTATAACGATGAAGATTATCCGTTCAGTTTTGCCGTACCGAAAGACAAATCACTTATCGAAAATTTATCCACGGACATGGAGGTCCATACCATTCCTCCTGACCAATCATCGTCCGGCGAAGAGTGATTTCTCAAGAGGTGAAAATTCATCCACCTCCCACTTCATGCCGCATCCACATGATCCCTGGAACGATGATGTAACCCAATTCAAATTGACGCTCTTTAGGAATAAAGATTATGAACCGTGAATTTACAATTGATTCGGGAGAAGCCGAACACGATTTCGGTATTGAGTACGAGAACGAACTCAACGAGCAGCAGATTCAAGCCGTGCGTCATCAGGGAGGCCCGATGCTCGTACTCGCCGGGGCCGGCAGTGGAAAGACGCGAACCATCACGTTTCGAGCGGCGTATCTCATTGAGCAGGGAGTGGAACCTGATCGTATACTCCTTGCCACGTTTACCAACAAAGCAGCCAATGAAATGGTCAATCGCGTGAACCGCTTGACTGGCGGTCGTGCGGACGATATCTGGGGCGGGACGTTTCACCACATTGCAAATAAGATCCTCCGTCAGCATGCTTCAAAACTGGGCTATACCCGTCAATTTACCATCATGGATTCGGATGACGCTCGCACCGTGATGGACGATGCAATTGCGGATCTCGACATGGATGAATCGGAGCCGGACCTCCCCGGCACATCCGTCATCCACACCATCTACAGCCTGTCTCAGAACACGATGAAATCCGTCGATGAGGTGGTAAAAGAACAATTTGATTATCACCTGGAATTCGTGCCCGCGTTCGAGCAGATTATCGAAGCATATCAGAAACGAAAGGAGTCCAGCGACGTCATGGATTTTGACGACCTGCTGGTTAATCTGCTTCGCCTGTTTGACGAACACGATGACGTGCGCAATCGATACGTTCAAAAGTTTCAGCACATTCTTGTCGACGAGTTTCAGGACACGAATGAGCTACAAAGCAAGATCGTGGACCGACTGGCGGAACAGGGGAACAACCTGATGGTTGTTGGTGATGACGCTCAGAGCATCTACTCGTTCCGCGGGGCAAACTTTCAGAATATTTTACGGTTTGATGAACGTTACCCCAACGCCTCGATTTATAAGCTGGAAATCAATTACCGTTCCACGCCGGAGATACTGTCTCTGGCCAACTCCAGTATCAAAAACAACGAATACCAGTTTCCCAAGGAACTGGAGGCCGATCGAGAGTCCGGTTATCAACCCACGCTTCTCGTTCCGGAAACTGAAACGGAACAGGCGGAATTTATTGCCACTCACGTTCAGCGGATGAAACAGGAGGAGGAGATCGATTTTAACGACCAGGCGGTTCTGTATCGTTCACACCATCATTCCCTGACCCTCCAGGTTGAACTCACTCAGCGGGGCATACCGTACTACGTTCGATCCGGTCTGCGCTTTTTTGAACAGGCCCACATCAAAGATATTACCAGTTTCTTGAAAGCCATGCTGAACGCGTCGGACGAACTTGCCTGGAAACGGGTCATGAAACTTTACAGTGGCATTGGAGCGAAAACAGCTGAAAAGCTGTATACCGCTCTGGCCCGAATGGACCATCCGATCGATGGCATGGACGCCGAAATCATCGAGGACACATTAACCGCTCGAAACCGTTCCTCGTGGAAGGACCTGACGAGTACCATGAGAAAGCTACGGGACCTGGATAAGGACGATGCCGGAGCGGCGGAGATGTTTGACACGATCCTGGATGAGTTCTACCGCCAGTACCTCCGAGGTCAGTACGATAACGCTCCATCACGCATTGAGGACATCGATCAGCTTGCATCCTTCGCCGATCGTCAACCGGACCTGGAGTCGTTCCTGAGTGAAATGGCCCTGCGCTCCAATGTCGATTCCGAACAGGTGGATCCGGACCAACCGGACTCGGAAGATTTCCTCATTCTCTCCACCGTCCACCAGGCCAAAGGATTGGAATGGGACGTGGTCTACAGCATCTGGCTCACGGAGGGAGAATTCCCCCATCACCGCAGTACGGATGACCAGGAAGACATCGAGGAGGAGCGGCGACTGTTTTACGTGTCCACCACTCGAGCTCGGGACGAACTCTACCTGACCTACCCCCTATTCTCACAGCGACAGGGAGGAAACTCCTTCCAGAACCCGAGTCGATTTATCCAGGAACTGGACGACAGTACGTATCACGAAGCGGAACTGGATCGTACGGCCCCTTAAGACGTTCAAAACAGCGACGAAGGCACGCTATAAGCCGGTTGAGTAACCGACCGGAAGCAACGTTAGTTTTAAATTACCATTCAATTCCTGCAAGAATATATATCGTATTCCCGGTTATGGTCAGATGAAGATCGAACCGTTCATCTGCTCCCTGCCGAATCTTATTTTACGGATCGATACCATGGCCTATCCAGCCGAACAATCCGCACCGATCAAACGAATCAAAGACGCCACGTCAACGTATCACAATCAGCTGGAAGAGCAGATGGACCGTCTTTACTTTGGGGAAGAGTCCATCTCTCGGGATCAGTACGAACAGATCCTGCAAACCATGTATGGCCTTTATAAACCCCTTGAAAATCGGATCATCCCGGCCGTTCGCAACCATCTTGACACGTATTCGTACGAATCACGGGCAAAGCGTCTCTCCTCTGATCTAAAAACCCTTGGATGGACCGACGAAGAACAAGCAGAAATCCCCTGTGTCTCGTCCACGGTCCTTCCTACACTTACCGATCTGTATCAGACACTCGGATGTCTTTACGTCGTCGAAGGATCCGAGCTGGGAAGCAGCATTATTCGTCGGCGGTTTGAAGAAATGTTGGACGAGAAATCCCTCACCGCAAATGCGTTTTATCGTGACAATCCGGATGAGACCCGAACAAATTGGCGTTCGTTTCAGACCCTGTTCAACAATCGTGTCCAGGGAGAGAAACAGCTGAGTCGAACGATCTCCTCGGCACGAAAAATGTTTGATGTTTACAGGAGGTGGCTGAAGTGAGTGAGCGAACGTTCGAAACGACCGGTTCACTCAAATCGGATCTCGAACTTGATCTTGATGATTGTCATACCGACCCCATTCATCAATCCGCTCACATCCAGCCGCACGGTACGTTTCTGGAAGTCGATCCGGACACACTGAACATTCGTTCCGCCGCAGAAAATGCTTCCGCGTTTCTAAACGGTGACGCCTCACACTTCATTGGCCAGTCCCTCGATACCTGTTTTAACGAAGAGACCCTGAACGAACTCCGAACGTACATCAATCAAGATTTCCCCCAGAGAAAACATTTCGTTTCCCAAAAGAACGGTTCATCTCTTTCCCTTTACGCCTTCCAAATTGGGAACCAGTCCCCTACCGTCGGAATTGATATTGAAGAAAATCAGGATAAAAGGGAAGGGGGACAGGAACTTTTAACCAACATCAACGATCAATTACAGGCCCTCCAGGGAATAATAGACCGCGATTCACTTTACGAACGGGTGCTGGAATATCTCTCGTCCTTCACGGAGTACGACCGGTTGATGATTTATCAGTTTGATGAAGAGGGCCATGGAACCGTCGTGGCCGAACGAAAGAACGACGTGCTCGAATCGTATCTTGGGCATCAGTTCCCCGCCTCCGACATTCCCGAACCCGCCCGTCGACTGTACAAAAAAAACCCACTCCGTATCATCCCGAACGCGCAGGAGAATCCCGTACCGATCCTGGGACCGGACGGGCCACGGAATCGACAGGAACTGAATCTGACGTATTCCAGCCTTCGTGCCGTTCCCTCTGTACATCGGGAGTATATGAAAAACATGGGGGTCACTGGATCCCTATCGGTATCCCTGATGGCTGAGGATGATTTATGGGGCCTGATCTCCTGTCACGCAACCTCTTCGTATTCGTTGAGCTGGAGTCAGAAAAGTGCCTGCGAATTCATTGCTCGCTCAACTTCTCAGCAGCTTGCGACCATTTCATCTCAAGAACGCGAAAAAAAGTTTGAGCAGGTCATCGCCTATCGAGAATCACTCGATACGTCATTCACCACCCACGAGGAGCTGTTTGACAAACTTGAGGGGTCTTCCGAATCGGTGCTATCTCTCATGGAAGCCAACGGCTTTTACCTTGAGCTCGACGGTGAATCGTTCTGGTCTTACACTGATTCCGCCATTCAGAAATCCGCCCAACAACTCCTTCCGGATCTTCAGAAACAGTTGCAGGACCAAAAAAACATGTCCGTACGGTCCATTGTGGAGGAGTATGATAAAAACTGGACGCATTCATCCATATTGAGCGGTTTCCTTGCCTGGCGTTTATCCTCCTCTGCGCACTCCTATTGTGTCTGGTTTCGCCCGGAACATCAGCGAACCATTGAGTGGGGAGGAGATCCCCGAAATCCAGTCAACATCAACGATGAGGGTCGACTTTCTCCCCGTAATTCGTTTGATACATGGACTCAGATCGTTTCAAAGCAGTGTCAACGATGGACGGACCTGGATCAATTTACGGCCCGGGAAACAAGTCGAGTCTTTAAGGAGCTCGAAATCGAACTGCAGAAAAGCCTTCTCCAGAAAACAAACCAGAAAATAAAAACGCAGAATGAACTGCTTGAACGAACCAAAAATCGACTGGAGAAAATAAACAATGAAAAAGAGGAGTTACTACAACGCGTGCAGGAAATGGCTCGGACGGATGACCTCACGGGCCTTTCCACGCGGGATGAATTAATGAAACTGCTGTCCAACGAAATTGATCGATCCCGTAGATACAATCATTCCTTGTCACTGATGTTCATTGACCTGGATCACTTCAAACACATCAACGACCGCTACGGACATCAGACCGGAGATGAGGTGCTTGAGGTCTTCGGAGAACTGCTCCGCGAGCATTCCAGGACCAGTGATCTTCTTGGTCGATACGGCGGGGAAGAGTTTATTGCTGCATTCCCGAACACCAGCCTTGACGAGGCGAAAGCATTCGCAGAACGTGTTCTGGAATCACAACGACAGCACACATTCGAATCGGACGAAGGATCATTCCAGGTTACCTGCAGTATCGGTCTCACTGAGCTTCAATGCCAGGACGATGCCGAACAGATCATCGATCGCGCCGACGATGCTCTTTACCAGGCGAAAAACAGTGGACGGGATACGCTTCAGGTCAAAGTCTAAAATCCCTTCCCGACTCCTCCAACTGGTCGAACGGAAATAACTTTTCTCCCGTGATTTAGACCCGTTACGAAAAGGGGGTGTATACTCAGTGAGCCCTCAGCGAGTGCTTCGCAAGGAGTTCGACCACAGGAAACCCATGCTCGGCCCCGCTTCCTCACGGTCGCGGCTCCCCTCTTTCGACCAACGGACTAACCATCATACAGGAGGGGAGCCGCGACCGTGAGGGAGCGGGTGTGAAACTTATGTTCGAAGAGAACGTCCGGTCTTGGCGTATAACGGCGTTATTTACTCGTCGACAATGCACTCTTGCACGGCATTGCCTCCTCG
>CAZQNZ010000133.1:0-6613 GCA_964594615.1 uncultured Planctomycetia bacterium | reverse complement strand
TCTCCCTTTTGCTGAAAAATTCGAAAAATTCGTCGGTTTTCTCGCTTATATCGGAACCATTTCCGGAATTGACCCCCTCACTGTCGCTTGAAGGACATACTGTACCTGCTGTTTTACCGCCTGGACCGTCTCTTCAATTAATTCGGGTAGTCGTTTCAGGTTCACCACCGCCGCCGTCCACTTCATCTGCATCTCGGTTTTCCGTTTGCCCATGTGACGGCTCTGCCTCATTCCATGCACCCTCATTACCTCATACACCTTCCTCTCACATGCCCCTCGCCTGGAATACGTTTCCTCAAATTCGTCCGTCTCCTGATAGGCTCGGTCCTCCTGTAGCTTCTTTTCGTTATAGTTTAAGCTAATCGTTCTTCCTCTTTTCGCACTGGTATACTCACTTCGCAGGGGGCATTCCCGACAATCCTGTTTGTCAAATGTATACATTTCAAAAACACTCCCCTCCATGTTGTGAGCCAGCAAGCGTGCTCTGAAATGCGCCAGCAGACTGTGGTTAAACCCTTCCCAGTTGACCTGCACGCCCAGTGCATGTTTCCACCCGATGTCCATCCGGACACGTCGGGCTGCCTCCCGGTCGGTGACATCATCGTGCCGCTGCAAAAGCAATACTTTCGCCATGATCGCTGGCGGGACGGAGGGACGACCATTATCCTCACAGTACATCGGCTCGAAATCTTCGTCACTTATGATCGCCGAACCGAATTTGTGGAGGGTGTGATAGAAAGTGTCCTCATCAATCAGGTTCTCGCATACCTGATCCGGATCGAAAAAACTTTTCTGCTTATCTTCTTTTGAAAGCATCGGTCTGTATAAGTCTTCGTTTTCAAATTATTTGTTTGAATTCCGTATCTATTGTGATTTTCTTATCTGGTCTTCTCAATACGATACTATACGAGATAGATGGTTGTTATCGGGGGGTTTTTCAGCAAGCTCCTGGACAGGTTCGGCGAATGTTTTCCGGGTACCGCTGCCGTGATCAGAGGCAGTGACAGACAAGGAATCGGGAGACGGCTGATGTTTTTGAGCGTCGTGTTTCCTGAATTTAAACCTTCTGGAGAATTTGATGAAGGGAGACAAAATGGTTATCGTGAGAATGTACTCGACACGATACTCGCTTCAACGTTCGCAGTAAGGAAGCCCCTCATCCTCTTCATTTTCAGGAGGCCGAATCATGTCTGACGAAGACGAAAAACCAGTCGTTGCTCAGGACAGCCCGTACGTCATGGAAATGGAACCCGGCGAGTACTGGTGGTGCCGATGTGGTAAATCCGACGATCAGCCGTTCTGCGATGGATCCCACGAAGGAACGGGCATGTCCCCCGTAAAACTCGAGATTGATGAAAAACAGACGGTCGCGTGGTGTGGCTGCAAGCACACCGACGATCAGCCCTTCTGCGACGGCACCCATTCCTCCCTGGATTCGTAACGTCCCACTTCCACGGGTAAATTTCGTGATCGACTTCGACGACATCCTCGGCCATGAGGAGCCGATCTCCATCCTCCGCCGGCAGATTACCTCCTCGAAGGGAGCACATGCCCTGCTTCTCGAAGGACCGTCCGGCGTGGGGAAACGCCTGACGGCGCTGGCGGGAGCGGCTGCACACCTGTGTGATCATCCGGTGGACGCCGGTCCCTGCGGTGATTGTCAGGCCTGTCGTCAGATCCGGGCCGGATCCCATTACGGCCTGTGGCTGATTGATCCGGACATGTCGGAAGATAAGCGAGATCCGGACGATCCCGAACCGGTGGCCGGCATGCTTCCCCGACTGTTCGAAGATTCGTCCGGTGCAGGGACCATCGGCATTGATCCCGTCCGATCCCTCCGCGAGGAGCTATCGCTGAAACCGTCGGAGGACCCCCGTCGAGCCATCGTCCTGTCCGATTTCGACCTCGCCACGGAGGATGCGCAGAACGCCCTGCTGAAAACCCTTGAGGAACCGCCCGACGAAACCCTGTTACTCTGCACCGTCACCAGCCGGGAAGGCATTCCGGCAACCATTACCTCACGATGTCAGCGACTCCGGTTTCATCCGCTCTCCCCCGAACAGGTGTCGGACATCCTGACGGAACACACCGACCTCTCCGACGAACGAAAACAGTTTCTCGCCCGGATCAGCGGCGGTCGTCCCGGCGTGGCCCTGCGCTTTGCCGACGGAAACCTGCTGGACATGCGCAACTGGTTCATGGAACAGGTGGAGGCGTACGGCGGCGCCGACGATCCGCGGTTTCGACAGGCGGTGGAAGACCGGCTATCCAGCGCTCCGAAGAAGCGAGAGGCCTTCTCGGACTTCATGATGCTGCAGCGCGCCCTATTGCGGGATGCCCTTTACGTGCGAACAGGGGTCGACGAAGAGGTGGAACTGCACTTCCCCGAACAACTGGTCCGATCCTTCGCCGGGGACCGATCCGTGGATGGAATTGTCGAGGACGCGGAACGGCTGGAAGACCTTGATACGGCCCAGGAACTGTACGTGAACACCAAAGTGCTCGTTGAGAACCTGCCGACCTGATACACGGCCTCCTCCGCGTGGTGGTTTCACATCGTTTCCCCCATTCACGGATCTGTGACGGAGATGGTTTCACAAAGAGTTGCGACACGGCAATCCCGCCGAGATTAGATCTGATACGGAAGCCGCCGGGAGAAGACACAGCGGGGGATCGGTTCGGTTCAGTGACTGTCTGAGGGGCCACCGGCCCCACCTTTGAACGGGACCATATGCGGATCGCTATTCCCAAAAACGGGGACATATCTCAAACCATACATAATGAAATGACCAGATCGTCCCCCCCTGTTTCCAGTTTGGCTGAAACACCGACGTCGATTTGACGTCTACGCCCTCGATCGATAACGGGTGATGATATCCCCCGGTTACCGTATAATACGGATCCGATCGAATACGGACGTGATTGACAACATCTTCCCATGACTGAGGACCCTGATTCGACGGATCCGGAGCGGGCACGACAGCAAACGACTGTCACCGGACGCCTGCAGGAGTGGATGGCCCTCGAAAGCGAGGTGATGACCCTTTCGGGGGCGTTTCTGCTGTTCAGCCTGGCCATGCAGATGACCACCCGATACATTCCGGAACTGCTTTCGGCCCTCGGTGCAGGTGCGATCATCATCGGATTTTTTGGGACGTTCAAGGAGGTCATCAACTCCTTTTTCCCTTACGTGGGAGGAAAACTGTCGGACCGATTTGGAACCCGTGCCACCCTGACCACGTTCGGTTTGATGACGGGAGCGGGATTTCTCCTGTGGGCGATCGTTCCATGGATTGGGACCATATCGGTGGGGGGTGTGGAGGTGCCCGGCTGGATATGGATCTATGCCGGACTGATTCTGGTGCTGGCCTGGAAGGAACTGGGCATTGGGGCCACGTTTGCGCTTGTCAAAGACGCGGTTCCGCCCGATCGGCTGGCCCGTGGATTTGCCAGTACGGAAGTGTTTCGTCGGGTGGGGTTTCTGCTCGGCCCGTTAATCGCGGCCGGTTTGCTCTGGTGGGCAGATTCTTTTTTGACCGGGTTCCAGCTGGTTCTCTTCGCTGCGGTGGGGGTCAGTGCTCTGGCGACCGTGTTACAATTTCGTGGATATCGTGTGGCCGCTGAACAGCTCCGGGAGACGGAGAAAGGACAAAAAAGGGGAGGTCTGAGAGACATCATTTCGGATGTTCAACGCATGCCGGAGGACCTGAAGCCTCTTCTGCTGGGGGATTCCCTGGTGCGGTTCGCCAACGGCATGGTCTATTCGTTTTTCGTGCTGGCGGTTACGCAGTTTCACGAGGTGGGACTTGCACTGGGGTTTACGGACCTGTCTCCCTCCTCCTTCTTCGGGGTGCTTCTGGGGATTGAGATGGCGGTGGCCCTGGGTGTGATGGTCCCGGCCGCACGGATCGGGGATCGTCTGGGTCAGAAGCCGGTGGTGGCGTTTGGTTTTTTGATCTACGCGGTGTTTCCGGTTCTGCTGATTTTTGCTCCCTCAAACGGGTGGGTGCTGATGTTACTGTTTGCCTTTTCCGGACTGCGATTTGCGGGTATCCCAGCGCACAAAGCGGCGATTGTCGGCCCGTCTCGTTCCGGAAAAGGGGGAACGACCACCGGTGTGTACTACCTGATTCGAAACACCCTCCGAACCCCGGGACCTGCTATCGGTGGATTCCTTTACGAGATGTCCCCGCAACTGGCGTTTTCGATTGCCTCCGGGATCGGAATGATGGGCGTTCTGCTGTATATCCTGTTCGGCCATCCGATCAAGGGAGAAACGATCCGTGACGCGTAAAAAACAGTACCGTGGTCCCCTCCGTCTATCTTCACTCCTTCTCTCATCGCAATTACGGCTGGCTGACAAACAATTTTCCTTCGGCCCCAACATCTGGACCTCAATGACCCACTTTTTAACCGATCATTTATCAGACGCGGTCGAGATCAAGTGCGCGGTCACGGGGTCGACCACTCGATCCAAAGGTGGAAACACGTCGAAGGTTCGGCCTGAACACCTATCACATCCCTTACAAGAACTGCTGAGGGTGAGTGAATGGAAAGCCCTGACCTGTTTGTATGTCACTCAATGGAGGTTCCGAATCGGGCTCAGCTCTTCTCCCTTCATTTCTCGGCTCGAATCCGGAAGTTTCGTTTTTCGCCGTCTTCCGGCAAAATTGTGGTCCAGACCAGGTTCCCTTTTCGATCGGCTTGACCCGAGGCGATGGTTTCATCATCCCAGAGCAGTTCGTACGTTCTGCCCGGTGAAAGTCCGGTGAGCTCCCATTGCACCTGTGTGTCTCCGGATTCATAATCCCCCGCAAGCGGGTCTTCGTCTTCATATCCGAACGAGCCCATCGGCTCCATCGTTCCGGAACCGAGGGTTTGTTGATCGGGGGTCCAGTTGTTGACAACGACCCGGACGGGTCGGCTGGAATGCAGTGTTAGTTCATTGATTGCCGGCATCTCAAATGGAAAGGATTCGTACTCGTACCCTCCGTCCGGCCGGACGCGTGCCGGTACGTTCTCGTAAAGCTGTTCGTACTTGCCGGCCAGAACCACCCGCTCACCACCGTGATAGAGCCAGTCCGGAATGTTATTGTTCCATTCGTTTCGCGCCTGGTAATACACGGGCAGGGTCCGATCGTCCTGAATCTGTCCGTGTCCGTCGGTAATGAACGAGAAATACGTGATGCCGGCGTCCGCCCAGTCATCCAGTCCGACGCGGGGCGTCGTCCAGACCTGAGTGAAGGGGCCGAAATGAATGCCGTCCGAGGAGGAGGCCCGACGCACACCGTTGAATCCTCCTGTACTGTACAGGTGAAACGTGCCCGTTCGTTTGACGTACGTGGCCGCCACGTGTGCGTGCATTCCATTTGGGATGACGTTTTGCAGTTTCCAGTCCACGCCGTCACTTGAGGTATAAATGCCGATCTTGTTCCGGTCGTGAATGGAATACATGAAGTACGTCCCATCCCGGTAGACGACGGTGGGGTCCTTGCAGTACCTCTCGTCCACCACCAGTCCGTGTTTCGTCCAGTCCGTTCCGTTTTCACTGGTGGCGTACGCCGTGTACCAGCTGCCCTGCGTATTCAGTGTGTACCATGCTCGATAGAGACCGTCCACGTGCAGGACATCAATTTTCTCGGAACTCTGAACCGTATCCGGATCATACGTGAGAACGGGGTTGCTCTTCTGTTTTTTCCAGTTGAGTCCATCCTTGCTCCGGGCGAATCCGTACCCGGCTCCGCGTGTTTCATTGTTTCGAATTCGATACCACATGAGGTAGGATCCGTCCTTCTTCATTACCGATTGGCCACCCACCCAGTTGCCCTGGTCCTGTTCCACGTCGGGTTGCCGGGGAAGCGCGACGAATTGCGGGGACCGCGTCCATTGCCCCGATCGCATCCGATACGGTCCGGAATGTACCGTCAGCTGATCGTAATCTATGGTGGCGTCACTATTCGCATCCGTCTGAACGGACAGTGCAAGGGCGCCGGGATCCAGACCCGTTCGACCATGAAGCTCCTCAATCGTCTTTCCCCCCTGCTTGATCAGACCCGTTAACTGATCGTTTTGACCGAGCTTCACGACCAGACGAAAGGGTTTTTCAGTGTTGAGGGGTAACTTTGTCTGATCGGTCGAGCCGTCGTTGTAACCGTCATCCAACCAGATGTGTTGACCATCCACATACACACCCGCCCCGTTCTGCTGATTTTCCATCAATACGAGTCCCGTTTCCCAGTGCTCCTGATCCCCCTCCACACGTACGTCCATTCCAATCCGCAAAGGGGTTTTCAGGTAGAAGGCATTGCTGAGCATGTACCAGTTGTGGGCCTTTTCCCCGCCCGTCCAGCGAAGTGAATGTTTGCCGTGCAGGGGATCGTCCGAATTGATTTCGAAGCGAGGACGAATCCATTCCTCCGCGTCCCCGTTGTACTGCGGCCGAAAATTTCGCCAGTCACCCGTCTCAAATCCTTCTTCGGTCATCGGCTTCAACCCCTCCTTCTGCTGTGCGACGAGATCAGAACTAAAACCGAGCATCAGAAAGACAGCCAAAAAAAGTCCTGCCGATGTCAATGCGTTTTGTTTTGCATTCATGAGTACGCTTGATTAGAAA
>CAZQNZ010000132.1:367-6619 GCA_964594615.1 uncultured Planctomycetia bacterium | reverse complement strand
TACTTCTTAATCTTTATCGTAATCCTTATCGTAATCGACGGTCCCTGGACCGTTAAGTGTCGCCCCGTCGGGGCTTGTCAATTTACGGTCGCTTGAAACACAGGGCTCACGCCCTGTGCTATTTGCTTTCGCCCCTTTGGGGCTCAGGGAAACGTTCGTTTGTAGAGGGGAATTGACGTTCGGACATGCCGTGTATTCTCGTTCCGGGAGGCTGTTCAACAATTCCCCCTATCATCAGTATTCCAATTACTAACAGCGTTTATTCTAAAACGATCCGTCGTTTGGTTCCTCTACCAGAGGTCAAGTGAAACCCAGTGTGTGAATGAATGGTTAAAAAACTGTTAAAACGGTCTTCTGGCGGGAGCGGAGGTCAGGGAGGACAGGATCTGATGAGGGTTCGGTCAATTTTGTACGTAATTTTCGAAAAACGATTTAAGGGAGTCGGGAGGTAGTGGTTCGCTAATGTAAAATCCCTGAAATTGGTCGCAGCCCAGACGATTTAACTGTTCGAGTTGCTCTTCGGTCTCAATGCCTTCGGCGAGCGTGACCAGGTTGAGGCTGTTCGCCATCTGGATCATGTGTTTGATCAGTTCCCGGGACGGTTCGTCGTCTTCCACCGTCCAGGTAAACGACTTATCGATTTTTAACAGGTCCACGGGAAGATCGGATAAGTAACGCAACGAGGAGTACCCCGTTCCGAAATCATCAAGGGCCAGGCGAACGTTCATGTCTTTCAGTGCGCTCATGTTTTTTTTCGTGATGGAGATGTCTTTCATCGCCTCCGTTTCCGTTATTTCGAGCTGCAAGTTCTTCCGAGAAATGGGTGAGGTTTGAAGAATGTCCTCCACCGAGTTCACGTAGGTTTCGGGACAGAGGAACTCCATCGCCGACACGTTAACGGATACCGTTAAGTCACGATCCATTTCCTCGTTCCATCGGGCAATATCCTGACAGGCGGTTCGGAGGACCCACCGACCAAGTTTTCCCATGGCTCCCTGGTTACGCGCGATGTTGATGATGGAAGGAGGGGGAATGTATCCGTGATTCGGGAGCTGCCATCGAATCAGTGCTTCCATTCCAGTAATTTCTGGCTCGGAATGTAACGAAACAAATGGTTGGTAATGAAGTTCAATTGAGTCCTGTTCGAGTGCTTTACGGAAGTTGGATTCAAGGCTGACGGCCTCCCAGTCGGTCAACTCAAAATCCGATACGTACATGTTAATTTGATCAATCTCCTCCAGCGAGGTGTTCTGAAGCGCTTCCTCGGACATGCTGAACAGTTCATCACGATCCGTGCTGTGAAGGGGATAAAGGGCGTATCCGATGCGGCACATGATCTGAAAGGAGTTGTTCTTCAAGGTCATTTCTCGTGTGAGGTGTTTGTGTAGATCCTCAACAAACGATTGCACCTGGTTCTGGTCGGTGTCATCGGAGGTGTGGATCACTCCAAACGATGCCCCAACCAGGCGTCCACAGATCATATTTTCTTGTTTTTGATATGCTTTTAGCTGGTTCGCGACCTCTTTAAGAATTTCGTTTCCCGCTTCCTGGCCGAACACGTCATTCATTCGTCGGACGTTTTCCACCTGTATTTTCATCAGAACCAGTTCATGGTTTCTCTTTTCGGCTTCCTCAATTTGCTCGTCCAGTTTTTTGAAGAACTCCATCCGATTGGGTAAATCGGTCAGGGGGTCGGTCCGTGTCTGTTTTTCGACCTGACGGTACTGCAATCGATTTTTCAGATGGAGCATGGCTTGGTCCCGGAGAAGTTCGAGCACGTTCAGTTCGGCCTCCGAGAAATGGCGGGGTTCACGGTCCATTACACAGAAACTTCCCAGGGCGTTTCCATTCTCCGTTATCAGCGGGGCTCCATAATACGAGCGGATATACGGTTCTCCTTGAACCAGGGGATTGTTTTCGAAGAGACGAGATTCCGTGACATCCGGAACTTTGAACACATTGTCTTGAAGAATGGCGTAGGTGCAGAAGGAAATTTCCCGATCTGTTTCCTGTTTCCCAAACCCGACACAGGCTTTAAACCACTGGCGATTTTGACTCACAAAGGAAATACCTGCGATCGGCACGTCAAGGATTTCCTGAGCGATCTCCGTTAACCGATTGAACGTCTGTTCCGGGCGCGTATCCAGAATGTCATAATAATCTAACTCTTGAAGCCGTTCGTTTTCATTCGTTGGAATCGGGATGTCACCGGAGCTTCTGAGCATTATTTTTCTCTCACACATAAGCTAAAAAAATTGTTTGCCCGTTCAGGTCCGAGTATTTTTCTCAGATTTATTGGATTACATTGTGGTTAAGGCCAAGTTGACTATTACCAATTCAGTATAAATAGAATGTTGGATGCCGGTCAAATGAGTAGCTTATAAGTGTGAGTTATAAAACACGTCTTCGGAATTTGGTTTATTGGGTAAAAGCAACCAAGTCGGGTTCCAATGTCCCCCGTCTACCCGTCATTCGCGATCGTTGATGTGGCTGTCTTCAGTCGACGCTGGTATGAATTCATCGGGTTTCAGTCGATCCAAACGAGATGGGAGTCACCGAACGATCTGAACGTGGGGGCCAAATGTCTTTTCCGATTGCATCCGGGAGTCGGATCGGTGAGAATGAAGTGACGGATTAACTTGTTTTGATCCTAAAGTAGTTGTTCGAAAGGTAAACATGGTTCGCTCGACGTTTGGTTATCCGCTAGACGATTTGTCTTCCGATGGGACCGTTCGTCTTGGTATTAGCAGTTGTTTGTTGGGGGAGGAAGTGCGCTGGAACGGTGGGCATACCCGGGATAATTTTCTTACGGACACCCTCGGGCAATACGTGGAGTGGGTTCCGGTGTGTCCGGAGGAGGAGGTCGGAATGGGGGTGCCCCGTGAGCGAGTGCGACTGGTGGGGGATCCGGATGAACCACGTATGGTCGGGATCGAGTCCGGAGAGGATTGGACGGATCGTATGCTCGAGTACGCCCGGAATCGTCTTGATGAGCTGAAGGATGAACATCTTCATGGTTATATTTTGAAAAAAGGATCGCCGTCCTGCTCGTTTCAGACCATGCACGTGCTGGGGGAGGATGGGGATCCCGTAGGGGAATCCAGGGGGTTATTTGCGCGGGAGCTGCTTAAAGAAATGGCGTTGTTACCGGTGGAGGATGAGGGGCGATTGCATGACCCGGATCTGAGGGAGAATTTCATCGAACGCGTGTTTGCGTATAAGCGATGGCAGGATCTGCTTCGGTCGAACCCGGAACCGGGAGATCTCGTGGCGTTCCATACCGCTCACAAGATGACGTTGATGGCACATCATCCCGATGCGAATCGAAAACTCGGCCAGATCGTTTCTGACGCCGGATCGGGTGATTTGGATCAACGCCTGGACGATTACGGAACGAAATTTATGGAAACCATGGAAATCCAGACCACGAGAGGACGACAGGCAAACGTGCTGGATCACCTTCAGGGATACGTCTCCGAACATCTGACCGCAGATGAAAAACAGGAACTTGTGGAGGAAATTGATAAATATCGGGAGGGGACGACTCCGTTGATTGTGCCGGTGACGCTTATCAAACATCATTTTCGAAAGCATCCGGTCGACTGGGTGATGCAGCAGACCTATCTTTCCCCTTATCCGGAAGAACTATCACTTCGGAATCATGTGTAGATTGCTCCTCGCCACTTTCGTTTAACGGCCGAGGAGCGGTTTGTCATATCTCTAAGGATCTTGTCCTGATTCGTTTGATCTGTACAATGGAAATAAAATGATGGGTGAGTTCGTTATAATATTTGCCAATGCAGTCATGGATTCTGGTCGTCGGTCGATGATCTGATGTATCTTCGAGAAGTTGGTTCCCGATCTGTTTGCATATACTGCTGGCGTTTTTGGAGTTGCATTGCTCGAATCACTGAAAATAAATCTTTCATTCCGTCTTAATCACAGATGATTGCATACGCTCGTTCATTGTTAACCAGCCGTAGACTGATTGAGCAGTTGTTCGGGATGTGCTCTATCCTCCTGCTGTCGCTGTTGATTCTTCATCCGGTTGGAGCTCAGCTTCAAGATTCCTCGAATCGAGCGGCGTTTTCAGTAGAGGCAATTGGAGAAGGGGGTGAACCGGGAGAGACGAACATTCGTGCGATCATTGAGATTGATAAGAACTGGCATCTTCAGGCGAATAAAACTCAGGATAACCTGGTTCCCACGACTCTGGAAGTCATCTCTCCGAACGGAGCTAAAATCACGAAGACGACGTTTCCGGACGCACACAAAATTTCACTTCCGGGGTTTGGAGAGTTGGATGTCTATGAAGGAACGATCAAAGTGGAAGCTGTTGTGTCCGTACCCACCGCCGCTCAATCGGGTGGCAAAGTTCCCCTGAAGATGGAATTGCGTGGGCAGGCGTGCGATGACAAACGCTGTTTGCCTCCCGGTACCTGGACCGCAACAGTGGAGGCGCCGGTTAAAGAGGGGGAACCGCATTCGAAACAGGGCGATGGGAAAACCGATTCGAATGAGCAAGTGGAACGCTCCGATGAGGAATCGACGGATCCGGACGCATCTGAAAAACGGTCCGAGGAAGTGGAAGGGGAATCGGACACCGGAAAGCAGGGCATTCAGTTTCTGATTCCGGAGCAAACACCGGAGCGTCCGCCCGGTGAGGTCATCGAAAATCTGGGCATCACCGTTCAGGAAACCCAGACGTCCTCGTTCATGAACACCATACAGAATTCATTGATCTGGGCCCTTCTTGTGGCGTTTGTCTGGGGGTTGTTCGCAAGTTTAAGCCCCTGTGTGTATCCCATGATTCCACTGACCCTGTCCTATTTTGGGTCTCAGGGTTCCGGTGAGGAAGAAGAGGAATCTGAACCGTACGGACGGGTTGTGGGCCTCGCACTTGTGTTTTCGATTGGCGTATCCCTGACATTTGCGGTTCTCGGAGTGATTGTGGCATTAATCGGGGTTGAACTGGGGCTTGCACTGGGGAGTCCCTGGTTTGTTGGCTTTTTGATTGTGCTGTTTATACTGCTGGGGCTGAGCATGATGGAGCTATTTGAGATTCCCGTCCCATCGTCGCTTCAGGGCATGGCCGGTGGGAAACCGGGGGTGATCGGTGCATTTACCATGGGCGCGTTTCTCGGCGTGATCGCTGCTCCCTGCGTGGGACCGTTTGCTGCTGCGATACTGGCGTTTATTTCCGCTTCGGGCAACGTCCTGCTTGGGTTCGCGAGCATGTTTTCGTTCGGATTGGGGTTGAGTATGCTGTTCCTTGTGCTTGCGATTTTTGGTGGGTATTCCGCTGCGCTTTCCTCCGGTACGGGCTGGTTGAAGAATGTGAAAATTTTCTGGGGCTTTGTGGTGTTGGGGGTGACGATTTATTTTATTGACCTCTGGATGGCACTGGTGGGACTGGAAGCCAGTACCAGCTGGGTGACACCGCTTTTACTGGGCGTGTTCGGCGTTGTCTTCGGATTCTGGTTCTGGAGTGTGAGTGTGCAGGGGGAGGTCGAGGGAGGAGATCGGCTGGCACTCCGTGCGACCGGGAAAGGGTTGGCCCTGCTGTTGTTACTGTTTGGGTCGTACTACAGCCTGGCAGGCGTGATTCGAAGTGATTTTCTGGTGCCGGCTCCGGAGTGGCTTTCTGTGAGCAGTGATGGTTTTCAGGGAACATCGAACATCGATTCGTTTGAAGAAGCCGTCCAGCTTGCTCAACAGCAGGGCAAGCCGATTTTTATCGACTTTTACGCGGATTGGTGTATTCCCTGTAAGCAGATGGACAAAACGGTGTTTTCCGATCCGAACGTGGGGGTGTTTATGAATGAACACTTCGTGAACATTAAACTGGATACCACCGATGGATCCGGGTGGAATTCGAAGTTGAAACAAAACGTATTCAAGTCCGCTTCCTTACCGATGTACGTTTTCATCGATGCTCAGGGGAATTATCTTCCGGACGCCTCTCTGAATGGAAAAGCGTCGAAGAAAAAATTTCTCAAACGCGCAAAACGCGTGCTGAAAACGGAAGATAATTCCGAAGAGCAGAAGAAAGAGCAGAAAGAAGAACAGAAGTCGAGTGATTCCGAATCGTCTTCTGAAAAATAGTCGAACATCTGAAGACGATTCGGTAACAACGTTCAATTTTGCATACTGATCTGAACCATATCCGGGTCGTCAGAGTGTGCTGGGGCGGTTTGGCTATTTTGTTTTCGACTTCACCCGATCTTGTTTTGCGCTTATAGGGCGTCCCAT
>CAZQNZ010000132.1:0-357 GCA_964594615.1 uncultured Planctomycetia bacterium | reverse complement strand
AATTACGGCCCGAAGGGCCGGGACAGTTAAGCCCAGGGCAAGGAGGCCGAAGGCCGTAGGACGATGAAAGATGACGTGACGTAAAATCCGTACTGCATCGCTGAACCGTTCCACAAAGGGGTATCCGTGAGTACGAAGCTCATCGGGACAGGTTCCAAAGCGAAACCTGATGGTTTAGCTATTGCCCGTCACGCTGCCCCCAAACACCGTTGAACAACAGGACCGGGAGCGCAAAGAATGGAGCGTTCCATATCGATCCATTCTCTCGCGTTCGCTCGAGAATCCGTTTCGCGTCTACGTTAAAACCCCGGGCTGCACTTCGTTTGCCCGGGGCTATTTGCTGCCGCTCCGTTCGGA
>CAZQNZ010000131.1:0-6703 GCA_964594615.1 uncultured Planctomycetia bacterium | reverse complement strand
CAGGTGCCATTGTTAATCATAATCGACCCGCAGTGACTGCAGGGAGGCGAGTCGGCTTGATTATCAAAGACCTCCTGCTCCTCCTGCTCCACGTTCGGGAGCTCCGAAGGCCGTTTCGGTGGTTTACTATTTAATGCCGCTTTTTCGGCATCTTCCGCCTCATCATCTGAAAGGAACTTATTCCCCAACCAGCGGAAGATGTAATCCATGACAGACTTTGCGAGTGGTATGTCCTGATTATTGGTCCAGCCGGACGGTTCAAACCGTGTGTGCGTGAACTTCTTCACCAGCACTTCAAGGGGCACACCGTACTGCAGAGCGATGGACGTCGACGTGGCCACCGTATCCATCAAACCGGATACGACGGACCCTTCCTTTGCCATCGTTACAAACAGTTCACCAGGTGAGCCGTCCTCGTACATGCCGACGGTAATGTATCCTTCGTGTCCGCCGATCGAGAACTTGTGGGTGATCGATTCACGCTCGTCCGGAAGACGTTTTCGGATCGGGCTGTGTCCGCCGCGGGACTCCAGCTGTTCGCGGGCTTCCTCCAGCTCCTGCTGGAGGTCCTCCACTTTCTGCTGGTAGTGTTGCACGGCTTCAGCTTCCGTGAGTGTCTTTTCGTCACCGTTCGGACCGGAGACCGAGATACTTGCCTCTTCCTCGCTTTCTTCGTCATCATCATCCGATCCGGTGGACATCACGGACGCCCCTTTGGAATTTTCACGGAAGACCGCGATACACTTAACGCCCTTCTTCCAGGACTTGTAGTAAATGTTTTCAATGTCTTCTACCGTAGCATCCTCGGGGAGGTTGACGGTTTTAGAAATACCGCCGCTGACCCACCGCTGGGCACTCGCCATCATATTGACGTGGCCCATCGGCTTAATCGACTGATCCCCTTCACCACACTCATTGGCACACTCGAACACTTTCAAATGTTCATCCTGAATGTGCGGCGCCCCTTCGATCGTGAAGGTGCCGGTAATGACCCGGTTGGACTCCTCGATTTCCTCCTGAAGGAAGCCGATTTCCTCGAGGAAATGGAAGTCCGCACTGTGTGCGTCGTCCTCGTCGATATCGAATCGTTCAAGTGCATCGTCACCGAGGACCTGCGGAGAAAACGCCTGCTGAAGATCCCGGGAGTGTTCGAGGGCGTCCTCCACCGCATCGATTTCGTCCGGTTCGAGTCCCTTGTCCTTCAAACTCTGACGGTTTACCGGACAGTTGCTGACAAGCGTGCCGGTTCCCGCCATGTATTCAAAGATGTCTTCAATCTGATCCTCGGTGTATCCCAGGTTCCGCAGAGCATTGGGCACCATCTGGTTCACGATCTTAATGAACCCACCCCCGCTGCACTGCTTGAACTTCACCAGTGCATACTCCGGCTCGATGCCGGTGGTATCACAATCCATGTAAAAGGAGATGGTCCCGGTCGGAGCAATCACCGACGCCTGTGCATTCCGGAACCCGTGCTCTTTCCCCCGCTCCAGGGCCTTGTTCCAGACTTTTTCGGACTCCTCGGCGATGTAGCTCCAGTCCTGTCCGGCGTACTTGCCGGTTTCCGGATAAGACGAAGAACTCATTTCTTCCGAGAGGTCCTCCGCGAGGTCCCTGTGCTTTTCGATGACCTCCAGCATCGGCTCCTCGTTCCTGTCGTATTCCGGAAACGGACCGGCCACTTCTGAAAGCTCCGTGGACACGCGGTACGCTTCCCCGGTCATCACACCGGTAATCGCCCCCACAAGGTCCGTTCCCTTCTTGGAATCGTACGGGATGCCGAGGTTCATGAGCATCGCACCGACATCCGCGTAACCGAGTCCGATGGTCCGGTAATCATGACTACCCCGCACCATCTCCTCGGTCGGGTAACTGGCATTGTCCACAATCAGCTCCTGGGCGGTAAAGATCACCCGAACGGCTTTCTTGAATTTCTCCAGGTCAAACTGATCGTCTTCGTCGAGATACTGCGTCAGACGAAGAGACGCCAGGTTACAGGACGTATTGTCAAGAAAAATGTACTCGCTGCAGGGGTTGGTCCCTTCAATTCGACCGGAGTTCTTACACGTGTGCCATTCATTAATCGTATCATCGAACTGCACACCCGGCTCGGCATTGTCCCAGGCACTCTGGGCAATCTGCCCCATGAGCTCTTCCGCCTCGTATTCCTCGCAACGGTCACCGGTCGTCACCTCTTTGGTCCAGAACGTATCCCCGTTTTCATATGCGTCCATGAACTCCTTGTTCAGGCGTACGGACTGGTTGGAATTCTGGAAACGCACCGTGTCCTGGTATACGAGGCCATCCATGGAATCATCATACCCATGCTCCTCAACCAGGATTCGTGCAATATCCTCCTGTTCTTTTTTCACCCAGATAAAATCTTCGATGTCCGGGTGCTCCACGTTCAGGATGTCCATCTTGGCACTGCGACGCGTGCGCCCGCCGGAGCGGATGCTACCCGCCACGGAATCATAAATTTTCATAAAGCTGAGCGGACCGGAAGCGACACCTCCACCTGAAACCGGTTCCTTGCTGGAGCGGATCGATGAGAAGTTCGTCCCCGTACCGCTACCGTACTTGAACAGGCGACCTTCTTCGACGGCATGTTGAAGAATGGACTCCATGTCGTCTTCCACATCCAAAATAAAGCAGGCCGAACACTGGGGATACTTGTACGGCCCTTCTTCATCCTTCACCTCGGCCACTTCCCCTTTCTCATCGTCCCAGTGATAAGCCTTCATTTCACCGGACGTGATATCGTTTTCGTGCCAGTGACCGCAGTTGAACCAGACCGGACTGTTGAAAGCCGCATGCTGATTAATCAGCAACCATGTCAGTTCTTCCTCAAAGATCTGAGCATCCTTTTCCGAGGCAAAGATGTCATCTTTCTCGCCCCAGTGGCGCATCGTTTTCGCCACGCGGTCCACAATCTCCCGCATGGACGACTCCCGCTCTTCCGGCTTGTCCGGATCACCGTAAAAATACTTGCTGGACACGATCCGAACCGCCCGGCGTGACCAGGATTTCGGGTGCTCGACCCCTTCCTGCTCGAAAATCACTTCTCCCTTATCGTTCGTGATGCCGATATCACTCTCCACCCATTCGATCTCCTCATAGGGATGAACCCCCTTCCTGGTGAAGTAACGGTCGAACGACAGGCCGTCTTTTGTTTTGCTGGAGGACAAACCGGTTGACCGGTTGCTGCCCTGATCAACCTTCTCGTCCGTTTCAGCCGTTGCAGGCGCGTTCTGTTCGCTCATGATCCCCTCTTGTTATTAAAAAACGATGATAAGTCAGTGAACTCATAACGAACGTTCCCCTCTAAAGATCCATCCGTCATGAGGGTACCACCACATCAAATGTGATCGCCATGGGATGGCGAACACATCGAATCCCACATCTCGGGATTCATTGCGAATCCTATACGAGATATAGAACCGTTTCAAATCGTTCTTTTGAACAAGTTGATTCATCTGTATCCGTTGAACGGCGTTAGAAGGCCATAGAAACAACCCAAATCCTGCAAACTCGTCGACTCACTCGGAACAAAATTGACAATCCCACTCTCATTTCCGGATGGAACCCCGATTATCTGCTCCCTCGTTCCTCCAGAACAACGATTCCCACATCAAGTAGATGTTCAATACCTCATGCGTAGAGGCTTTACGGACTTCGAAACACCCTCATACGGGCACTCCAAGGAGGAACCCGTTTCCCTCCATGACCTCTGATGCTTTCAGGGATGCTGAGGGGTCATTTGGAGATCCTCCTCGTACCCAAGAAATGGTCCCGACCCGGTTCCTCCGCTGGTATGTGTACAGGAAAAAGGTCAGGTACCGTCGATTCCGCTCCGTACGCCGGTCCAATGGGCAATGGAGGAGAACTCGGTCCATCGCCTACATATCTTGCCCAAACCGCTTCAAAACCTTCCATCCTTAGCACCACTCCCCCACATATTCCACAGAGAAAAAACACTGATAACGAAACAACCCCCGGTGAACACAGGGACCAAATCTCCTTGCATCTACTGCACAACCTGCGTATAATATCCACCTCTTATGGTTGTCCAGAATTATTTTACGGGGGAGAGTGATGAAACAAGTACATTATTATATATACGGGTTGCTCACGGGATCGGTCCTTATTCTTTCCACGATCCTGATGGTACAATCCTTTAACGATGCCCGGGCACAATCGTCGGCCTCCGGTACCCAGAACGTTGCAATGGTGACCGGTCAATACCAGAACAGCGAAAGCATTCTTTATGTCGTCGTGCCGAACCCGGACAACGGTGAACCCGTCCTTCTGTCCTACACATCCCCGAACTATCAACTAAGCCTGGTCGGGGCAAGGAACCTTCGTTATGATCGTCGTGTCATTGACGCCGCCTTCGGCCGCCCCCAGCGTTCTCAGGGAGGCAAGACCTTCCCACCGGTAAGTGAAATGAAAGAGAATTACCGAAGCGGTCAGAACCAGTCCGGACAGGGTCAGGGCCAGGGTCAGGGTCAGGTTCGTTGACCAACCCGGTCTTGTTCACGTTCGTTGCTTTTACGTCACCTGAACAATAAGGAACTCCCACACCATGGCAGACCAACAGAAAAAAAACAACAACGATCAAAACGACGAGGAACAGGAAGAATTCATGTCCATGAATGAGGTCATGGGCGAACTTGGAGTTGATAAGGATGACCTTGAACAGATGGTCTCTCAGGGCAAGCTCAGGGCCTACCGATCGGATAATGAAATGAAATTCCGAGAGGACGACATCTCGTCCCTCGAAGATTCGGCCCAGTTTGAAGCCCTATCGGAATCCGATCAGTATCAGTCCATCTCCGAGGATGTTCAGGCCGAAGAAGACGATGATGATGAAATGACGGACATTGGCGAAACCGTCGACCGTGAGGTGGACACGGCCGAGGAAGAAGAAGAACTGGACCTCGACGACATCGACGTTGAGGATGATGAACTGGAAGAACTGGCCGAGGATCTCATGCTTGACGAAGAAGAATCCTCCGAGGAAGAGGAGGAGGATCAGGACGATGCGGATGAAGAAATTATTTTCGAGGAAGAAAACGTCAGTGCATCGGCGGATGAAACCGGTGAGGAAGCCATCGAGCTCGATCCCGATGAGCTGGACGACGAATCCGCCGGTTCCAGCCAAAAACAGCAGGCGGGCTCGGCCGTTGATCCCGGAGAAACGATGCAGATGGACTCGGGGGTGACGGATAAATCCCTCGATGAAAAGGGAGAATCGACCCGAAAAACAAAGCGAAGTGAAACCAGCTCGACAACGTCTCGAACCCGAACGCGCACCACGCGTCGGACTGCGACGCAAACCCGACGGCAGCGCAGTCGAGCGGTTGGTTCTCAAACGGAACTCAGCAAACTCTGGATCGCCGTGCTCATCATTGGTGTCATCATCTCCCTCGAAGGATTGTTGATCGGTGTGGACATGGCCCGCATCAGTACGACCACCGATCAGAAACAGGTTGAACCATGGGCCACGTCCGCCCCCGCCGAATTTATGCTGAACTTGTCCAGTGATCGAAAGATCACTCCTGATGCAACCTCGGACGCTTCCTCCTCGCCGGCCTCTTCCTCTTCCACCGGCGGCGAATAGTTCCGTTAACTCCTGGTTGGTGCAACCGTCCCGTACAACTTTTTTCATTCACTGAATAACGAAATCGAGGAATATTCATGCGCACGATACATCACGTTCTTCTCTTTGCAATACTTGCATCCGGCCTTCCGTTCCTGACCGGTTGTGTGTCGTCGAGCGCGTACGATCGAACGGTCGAACAAAAAAATTCGGAAATTCGTGGCCTCAAAAAAAAGAACCGGGAACAGCGGCAGTCCATTGAAAAGCTTTCACAGAAAAACCAGCAACTGCAGGAGGACATTGAAACCCTGCGGTCCAAACTGGACCTCGCGGAATCTGCTCCCGTCACATCGGACATCAAACAGGTCGTCAGTCAGACGGAAGGATTTACCATTGGCGACCGCGGCCAGCTCCGACTGAAAGGAGACCTGCTGTTTGCTCCCGGTAGTGCTGAAATAAAGGATAGTGCCAAGCAAGCCCTTTCCGAACTGGCCAGTGCAATTCAGAACAGGGAACAGACTGCAACCCTCATGATTGCCGGTCATACGGACGACCAGCCGATCCAGGCATCGGCACCCAAGTGGAAAACCGATACAAACATGGAACTCGGAGCACACCGTGCGCTGAACGTGTTTCTCTTCCTCGAAAAACAGGGGATCAATCCGAAGAACATGTACATCGCAAGCTTCGGAGAGTATCGCCCACGAGTTCCCAACAACTCATCGGACAACAGGGCCAAGAACCGGCGTGTGGAAATCCGGCTGCTGCAGGGAAGCGGTCACAAGGGGGCCGGCACACAATCCGGTAACGTGAACAAAGGACAGTCCACTTCCGGAAGCAACAGCACCTCCTCACCGCAGAAAGGGAAATAAAGGAACGCGAAACAAACAGATCCGGAAATCATTCTCGGATCTGGGTACTTGAATGACGTGAAGGGTGTTTCCCAACCCGAGGTGGTTACGTCTGTCTATCAGGAATGTTACCACCGTCCGTCCAGCTCGACGCTCGTTACCAATGAGGTGGAATGCGCCCGGCAGGATTCGAACCTGCGACCTGTGGTTTAGGAAACCACTGCTCTATCCGGTCTGAGCTACGGGCGCG
>CAZQNZ010000130.1:0-6750 GCA_964594615.1 uncultured Planctomycetia bacterium | reverse complement strand
AAGGAACACCTTCCACTGGCATCATCCCCCAAGTGGAACGGGCCCGATCATGGATTTCTTCCGGTTGATTGAAATATCCAGCTCTCGTATAATTATTCACACTGACATTTATCTGATTTCGCTGGCCCGTCGCATTGATGTCAGCCGCCAATTCCTCGGTAGCTCAATTGGTAGAGCAGTCGGCTGTTAACCGACTTGCTGCAGGTTCGAGTCCTGCCCGAGGAGCTCTCATACCTGATATTTCCACTCCACGGTCAACGAGGAACGGCCGGGTTTGTTCCCCGGAACGATTCCTTCCTTCCATTTCCCGGGTCACACCGGCTGTACTCGAACGTGACGGCCCCTCTCTCTGCTGAAGACGTGCCCGTCTACACCTTCGTTAGTGTCTTAAGTTCATCCGCATTACACTCGACACATCATGAAATATCGGCGACTTGGAACATCCGGGCTCAAGGTCTCTGAACTTTGCCTCGGCACAATGACATTCGGCTCCAACTTTTACAGCATCGCAGAAGTCGGTCAGGACCTTGCGACGCGCATGGTGGAACGTGCTCTGGAAGCGGGTGTCAATTTTTTCGACACCGCCAACATCTACTCCTACGGACAATCCGAACAAATTCTCGGGAACGCGCTGGGGGACATCGGCGTGGATCGGAAGGATGTGGTGGTGGCAACAAAGGTGCGCGGCCCCATGAGTGAAGATGCAGCTGACGGTTCGGGAGACGTAAACAATGTGGGCCTGTCACGGAAACACATCTTCGAATCCTGCCAGGCAAGTCTGGAACGGCTCGGTCTCGATTGCATTGATCTCTATCAGGTTCATGGATGGGATCCGCACGCCCCGCTTGAAGAAACACTATCTGCACTGAATGACCTCGTCCGCTCCGGTTACGTCCGGTATATCGGATGTTCGAACTGGTCCGCTCGACATCTCATGAAAGCACTGGGCATCTGTCGCGCGAACAACTGGGCCTGCTTCGAATCCCTGCAGGCGTATTATTCACTCGCAAACCGGGACCTTGAGCATGAGCTTGTTCCTCTCTGTAATGAAGAAGGACTTGGAATCATGCCCTGGTCGCCGCTGTCCGGTGGGTTTCTCACCGGCAAATACGGACGTGGATCCGATGCGCCGGAAAACGCTCGCCGCGTGGACTTTGATTTCCCTCCCGTCAAGGAGAATAAAGGGTACGACGCCATCAATCACATGCGCGACATCAGTGAGCGCATCGGAGCGAGCCTGCCGCAGATCGCCCTTCGATGGGTGTCCGATCGGACCGGGGTTTCCTCCGTGATCATCGGCGCCCGAACCATGGAGCAACTGGAAGACAACCTCGGAGCTGCGGATCTCGAACTCTCGAGTGAAGATACCTCCTCGCTGAATGAAATCACTCATCCGCCTGTGTTGTACCCCGAATGGATGTATTCACAGATGGAAAACCAGGAACTGCCGGACCACGTGGAGTAACCCCCGTCAAGAACCGTTTTCGACCGACAACCAATCGTTCCAACATCCGTGCAAAAACGAACTGCAGGATTCCTCCACAAACAATTCCTGAAGACATCACGTTGGCGTTGATCTTTCATTTTCCTCCTGCATGTCATAGTGTGACACCTCCGTCCGAACGGAATTCGTTGCTCAACCCGTCTCTCTGATTTTCAAAAGATAGGCTATGAAACAACGGCTTTTTGGCTCATGGGGAAAAAATGTTGGTCTTTTTCTACTGAGAGTACTCACCGGCGCTTACATGGCCTTCGGACATGGATTCGGAAAAATAACGGCCGGTCCGGGGGAATGGTCCGATCTCGGTGGAGCAATGGGCGTGCTGGGCATCACGTTTTTTCCCGTTGTCTGGGGTTTCCTTGCAGCGTTTTCGGAGTTTGTATGCTCCTTGCTGGTAGCGCTCGGCTTATTCACTCGCGCTGCATCGCTTCTCCTGTTCGGAACCATGGGTGTTGCCGCACTAACGCACATCCTCGGTGGAGACGGCTGGGTGGGACACGGAAGTGCTGAACTGGCGCTTGGATACGCCATTGTCTTCCTCGCATTGATGTTCACAGGTGGAGGATCGTACAGCATTGATGCCTCCATTTCCGAAAATCACTCCTGAGAGATGGTCATTCACGTGTCAGAACATTACTGAACGAATCCCCCCCCTGAATTTAACCACGAATTGCTATGCACTCTTCCATGCACACTGACGCCGATCACCAAACGCTGTTTCGCCTCCTGACCACCTCGGTCAATAACGTCGTCCAATTCGTCTTCCTTTTCACGCTCGTAGCGCTCCCTCTCGCCCTGCTGCAACCGTCCGCGTTTTCACAATCCGATCAGGGGGACAAGCCGAACATCGTCTATATTCTGACCGACGATATGGGCTGGAACGAACCGTCAATTAACGGAGGGAAACAAAAACTGACGCCGAACATTGATCGGCTTGCGGACCAGGGAGTGCAGCTGACACAGTTCTACACAAACGCCGCCTGTTCGCCAACAAGAGCCGCGTTCATGACCGGCCGTTACGCGTTCCGTACCGGCATGGACTGGCGTTCGGAGGATTTTGGGAAACCGAGCTTTCTCAAGGCAATGGGTCTGGAACTTCCGATCAATGATCAAGGAATGCCCACGCGTCGCATATACGCACTTGACAGTGATGAACGCACCGTCGCTGAAGCGCTGAGCGAAGCGGGATACTTCACGTCCATCGTCGGAAAGTGGCACCTGGGTGAATGGTTCGAGCGCCACCTGCCGATGGCTCAGGGATTTGATCACCAGTACGGTCACTATGCCTGGGGTGTGGATTATTACGACAAAATGATTCCGCACAACGCCCCCATCCGATTCGCCATGTACGACTGGCACCGTAACCAGAAGCCGCTGAAAGAAAAGGGATACGCAACGGATCTGTTCGCGGACGAAGCCGAACGGGTGATTTCTGAACAATCGAACGACCAACCCTTCTTCCTCTACGTACCGTTCAACGCCGTGCACGGGCCGATCAACCGGGTACCCCGGTATGATGATCAGTATACCTCACGCGAAGCGGCCCTCAAGATCCTGGATGACGGCATCGGTCAGATCCTCGACGCCCTGGAGGACAATGGGTTTGCCGAGAATACACTCGTCGTTTTCACAGACGATAACGGGGGTGTAACCGCCGATCTGAATGACCCGTTTCGTGGCAAGAAAAACACGAACTACGAAGGGGGCGTCCGGGTCCCCGCCGTGGCGAAATGGCCCGGACACATCGAACCCGGCACGGAAAATGATGCGATGATGTTCATCTCCGATCTGTACGCCACGTTTATCTCTGCCGGCGGCGGTAGCCTCAAGCAGGAAAAACCGCTGGACAGCCATGACATGACTGACGTTCTTGTCAATGGTGCAGACAGTCCGCGGGAAGAAATTATCTTTGAGGTCAAGGATAGCGTGCGCACACCGGCCATTCGAAAAGGGGACTACAAACTCATTGGAGATGAACTCTACAACATCGCTGAGGATCCCTATGAAACGAACAACATCGCTTCGGATCATCCGAAGCTCGTCAAAAAGCTGAAATCGCGGCTGCAGGAAGCGGGAGAAGAACGGTATTATCCCGATGAAGATCCTACTCTGATGGAGCCCCCTCTTCCCTTCATCTACGGCCAGAAAGAAAACCGGAATGCACCGGAATGGCTCAAGAAGATCGTGAAAAAGAAGCGCCTGGAACAGGCAAGAAGCTGGAACCAGGAACAAACACCATGGCCTCAGGCCCCATCGAAATAGGCCGGCATACAACTAGATTTTCAAAACCCCTGCATCTATCCGCGGAATTCTCCAGGTGACAAAGTCACCATTGTCACTGGAGACCTCCCTGGTAATGATCTCCCCACGCGGTGTTTATCATAACGTGCCACCCTGCGATTGATTGCATCCACTTGCCTTACCACCCCATTCACCTCAAAATATAAATTCATTCGCCTGGATCGTGAACCTCATCTTCTGTGCAACGGATTGATGAGTGAACCAACACCAAAAGTCCGGGACCTGTCCTGGGGTCAGGTGACCGTTGAAGAAGCAGATCAGCGACACGAGTATCGAGACGCAAAGTTGTGGCCCGGCGGAAGCCGGAACTGGAATTGGAATGAAACCGGTACCTCCCATACACCGGGCATACAGGTCGCTGACGTGCGTGAACTGGTGGAGAAGGGTGCGAAGCATGTCATTCTTTCCAGAGGACAGAACAACCGGCTCCAGGTTAAATCCGAAACCATGGAGTGGCTGGACGAACAGGGCATTGAAGTCGACGTCATGGAATCAAACAAGGCCGTGGAAGTCTACAACGATCTGGCCGGTGACGAAGAGGTCGGTGCTCTCATCCACTCGACGTGCTGACCCGTCCTCCTCCCCGTTTCCGAACCCATGCGCGATCCATATCAAGCCCCCCTTCAGTCCTCCCAGATGCTCTGTCGCCCATTGCTCTAACTCCTGCCTCCTTTCTATGGCCGGTCTCGGGTAAGTTCACCTTTCACCTGCTTCCCGGAGGCCTACATCCACAGCAACCAGACCGTGATGGGGGTCACGATGGCGAGCAGAATTTGCAGGGGGGTTCCCACTTTCAGAAAATCCGTAAATCGATATCCACCGGGGCCGTACACCATCAGGTTCGTATGATTTCCGACCGGGGTCAGAAAGGCCGTGCTGGCAGCCAGCATGACTGTAATGAGAAACGGAAACGGCTCCAGGTTCATCCGGGCCGCGGCATCCACGGCGATAGGAATCATCAACACGATACTGGCATTCTTGTGGATCAGGTTGGTCATAACAACGGTGATGAGGTAGAACAGCGCCAGTGCACCTAGTGTCGATAGCTGAGAAGCAATAGGGAGGGCCTTCAATGCAAGGTATTTTGCTGTACCGGTTTGCTCCATGGCGATACCAAGAGGAATGAGTCCCGCGAGAAGAAACAGGACTTCCCAATCCACGGATTCGTGAAGTTCATTCGCCTCCACACACCCGGTGAGGTACATCAGTATCCCCCCTCCGAGGGCGGAGATGGAAATGGGCATCATTCCCGTCGCTGCCGAAGCAATGACCGCACCGAAAATACCCAGGGCAATGGGTATTTTTGATTGTTCGTACTGTTCCTTGCGAATTTCTTCCGCGACAATAAAATTCTGATTCTCCCTGAGTCGATTGAGCGTGGTTTCGGTGGCCATCAGAAGCAGAACGTCCCCCGCGTGAATCGTGAGTTCATCCATGCGTGAATGCGTCAGTTCCTCACCGCGACGCACGGCCAGCACAGTCGCGTCGTACCGTTCCACGAAATTGACGTCCTTCAGGTTCTGGCCCTCCAGAAACGATCCAGACGGAATCACGGTCTCAATCATGGTCTGTCCCTTGACGGGTTCCTCCAGCTGTTCCTCCGTCACACGATCCCGGGACCAGAGACGAATCCCGTCCATATTTAACAGTTCCATCAGGTGAGCACGTCCCGTCCGCACGATCAACCGATCCCCCTCCCGCAGGGTTTTCTCCTGCAGGGGTTCCATGAATTTCTCGTCATCACGGATGATCTGAACAAGATCAAGATCCACATTCAACATCGCAAAACTCTCACCGACGCTCTGTCCGATCAGGGAGGAGTCCTCATGCAATACAAGCTCCGTCAGCAAGTTCCCCATCTCATACTCCTCCGCAAGATCCTTCTCCGGATCAATTCGTTCTGGAATCAACCACCCCGACAGAAAAATGAGATACAGCGAACCGGTCACAAGAATGACCACCCCAACAACCGTAAATTCAAAAAATCCAATGGGATGATTCAACAGATCTTCGGACAGATCACTAGCCAGCAGATTCGAAGAACTTCCAATCAACGTCAGGGTGCCTCCCATCATCGAAGCATACGATAGAGGGATCATCAGCTTGGAGGGAGACGTCTTCAACCGCCGTGCCATGTTGGACACCATCGGAATGAAAATGGCCACCACCGGCGTATTATTAATAATCCCTGCCGTGGGTCCCGACAGAGCGGTAATCACCCCCAGCTGTCGGATTTCACTGGATCCGGTGAACGAAGAGATCTTTTCACCAATCATCTGGATTAACCCTGTGTTCTGGATCCCCTGGCTCAGGATGAACATAGCAAGGATTGTAATGGTGGCTTCGCTGGAAAACCCGGAGAGGGCCTGCTCGACGCTGATGCCGCTCACCTCTTTACACACCACCAGCACGCACGGAATCAACAGAGCAATCACGTATAGTGGCACCGGCTCCCAGAGAAATAGGACAACAATCCCCGCCACGAAGATCAACATAAACTGAATCGAAGTGGTCATCCCCGACGTGCCTCGCCGTTGATTCTCGGTCGTTTGAGAACCGGCGACAGCTGGTTGCGAGTTCGGTGCCCCTTTTGTATCAGCCTGTGCAACTCGTTGTTTAACCCCCGGATTCAATTCATGTGAACCGGAGGCCATCACGTTCAGCGGGAGGAAGGAGAGGATTAGAACCAGTGCCGTGAGGATTACGTATACCGGGCTCGTTCTCACAAGGTTTCCCCTTATCTGACCGAATCGCAGGAACAATAAGCCAGACGTATTCATCAAATCAACCCACCGCCACAAACTTCAATGAACTGTGTGCGCAGCAAAATTCACATGTTTTACACAAACATTTGTCTCAGCTGTACTCGATCTTAAGCGCTATGACAGAGTTAAAAAAAAGGCCGCTGCTGAGCAGCGGCCTTCTGGAGGGAACGGAGACGTGGTTAT
>CAZQNZ010000129.1:0-6808 GCA_964594615.1 uncultured Planctomycetia bacterium | reverse complement strand
TTTTCCAAACAGCAGGATGAACCGATTTCGAATGAGGAACTGAACCCGGAGGAGTCACCATTTGTCCTGCATTGTAACGGAGACGAACACGCGATCTGGAACCTCTCCGGTCTCCTGGAATCCATTCAGGAAAATGGAGAACAAGGGGTTTCAATTCAACGGTACAAGGGACTTGGAGAAATGAACCCTCAACAACTGTGGGAGACAACGATGGATCCTGAAACAAGAGTCCTGGAAAAAATGAAAGTCGAAAACGCAGCCGAAGCCGAGCGGTTGTTTGACATTCTGATGGGCGATGCCGTCAAACCCCGGCGCGAATTCATCAAACAGTTTGCACTCGACGTTTCACGCCTCGACGTATAAAATTCGCAAACGGCACGAATTGGTGATAAAAAAACGGCTCGGTGGAGACGTTCGTTGTCAATACCCTTTTCATATTGGATCCCATGAGTGATCAACAAGCGGACGTTCCGGATTCGATCGATGAACTGGACGTTAGCTGTGATTGCTGTGGGAAAGGGCTTCTAATCGATTCTAACGTCCGTTACGAAGTGGAAATTGAAGTAAAGGCGGCCTATGATCCGCTGGAAATTACGGACGACGATCTCTCGGAAAACCACGAGAAGGAAATGGACCGAACATTGAAGGAGCTGGAGGAGTTATCCGAAGAAGAGGTCAAGGAGCAGGTTTATAAGAAGATGGAATTTAATCTTTGCTCCTCGTGTCAGTCCGATTTTCTGGAATCCCCCCTGCCGGACGCCAAATCGTAAGAGTCGTTCGGATAAGAAGCGTAGATCGGCAGGCGATTTCGAGGGTAAGAACGTTAGTTTTCCTTTTCAGAATGCCATCGAAGGATCGGATTCCGTGCGGCTTCCACTTCATCCGGCCGTCCAATGCTTCGATTAACCGGTGCTTCCTCCAGCTTTTCCGGATGTTCTTTCGCCTCTTCAACAATTTCCGTAAGCACCCGGGCAAACCGGTCGAGGGTTTGACGGGACTCGGTCTCAGCCGGTTCGATCATAAGGGCTTCTTTCACGATCAGTGGGAAGTAGATCGTGGGCGGATGAATGTCATAATCCAGCAGGCGCTTGGCCACGTCTAGCGTCCGTAGATCATGTTCTCGAAGCGGAGAACCGGTAAGAACAAATTCGTGCATACAGCGTCCCTCATAAGCCACGGGAAGCACCTCCGACAACTTCTCCTTCAGGTAATTCGCATTCAGAATCGCCCGCTTGCTTACGTTCGTAAGGCCCTCGCCACCATGGGCAAGGATATAGCTGTACGCTCGAAGGTGTACGGCCGGGTGTCCCTGAAATCCTTTCATCTTTCCGATGGAGTCCGGCACGTCTTCACTTAACTGATATTTATCCGCCTCTTCATCGTATCGAACAACCGGAACGGGAAGGAAATCCTGAAATGCTTCCTTTGCCACCACCGGTCCGCTACCGGGGCCTCCCCCACCGTGTGGAGTCGAAAACGTTTTATGAAGGTTGATGTGAGCCACATCCACACCAAAGTCCCCCGGACGGGCCACCCCCATGATCGCATTCATGTTTGCTCCATCCATATACACGTATCCACCGGCGTCATGTACCCGCTTACACACCTCCTCAATATCCGTCTCAAACAGTCCGAGGGTGTTAGGGTTGGTGATCATTAAGCCCGCGAGACGATCGTCCAGATGCTCTTCGATATTGTCAAGGCTCACCCGCCCGTTTTCATTTGATTCAATTTCAGCTGTTTCAAAACCGCACAATGTACAGGAGGCCGGATTGGTGCCATGTGCGGAATCCGGGATCAATATGACGTCCCGGTCCGACTTCCCTTCCGCCATCAACCGCTTTTTGATCAGCATCAATCCCGTCAGTTCACCATGTGCTCCGGCGGCCGGGTTTAACGAAACACAATCCATCCCGGCCACTTCCGCCAGTGCCCCCTGAAGTCGGTACATCACCTCCAGTATACCCTGCACGGTTTCATCCGGCTGACTCGGATGTAAGGTGTTGAACGAGGGCATGGAGGCTACCTTCTCGTTAATTTTGGGGTTGTACTTCATCGTGCAGGACCCGAGGGGATAGAAATTCGTGTCGATACTGAATGTTTTCTGTGAAAGCCGGGTAAAATGACGCACCACGTCCAGTTCGGATACTTCCGGAAGTTCCGGTTCCTGATCCCGCAACTGATCCGAGGGGAGGTGATGGTCCAGGGGACGATCCGGAACGTCAAGATCTGGAAGATCCACCCCCGTACGTCCGGGCTGACTTCGTTCAAATATCAGGGGTTCCTTCACTTCTTCCTGCTCGGTTGTGTGGGAACGATCAACTGACATGATGCTCCACCCGTTCAATAAAATGATCAATGTCTTCACGATCCAACCATTCCGTCGCCGTCAGGAGCCAGGGGTTTTCCACCGCCTCCAGTTCCCGGGACAGATCCAGGCCCCCAATAATCTCATCCTCAAGTAACTGTTCATTAATGCTTGAAGGCGAACCGGGAAGATCAACAGTAAACTCACGAAAAAAGGATTGAGTGCTGAACGGGTTATTGATCCCGTCAATTTTCAAAAGCTGCTCGTGCAAATAGTGGCTCTTCTGCACACAGTGATTGGCCACGTCCGTCAATCCATCTTTTCCAAGTGCACACATCCATGCCGTCGCCTGTAGTGTATTCAACCCCTGATTGGTACAGATGTTGGACGTCGCCTTTTCACGCCGGATGTGTTGTTCCCGGGTCTGAAGTGTCAGCACGTAAGCCGTCTCTCCTTCCTCCGTTTCCGCCTGGCCGACGAGGCGGCCCGGAATCTTGCGCTGATTGGACTCATGTGTGCTTATAAACCCGAACGTGGGACCGCCAAAATTGAGATCATTACCAAGGGACTGACCTTCCCCCACAGACACGTCAGCCCCCCACTGACCCGGTGGTTCAAGAAATAGCAATGATATCGGATCAACAACCCCGACTAATGACGCTTCATGTCCCTGAACTATCTCCCCAATGTTCTGTACCGGTTCGAGATATCCCAGGAAGTTTGGCTGCTGCACCACAACCGCTTTTACTTCATCGGACATTCGTTCATTAAGCTTGTCTACATCCAGCACTCCGTTCTGCCCGGGCACCGTTTCAATTTGAAGATCATGAAACTGAAGATACGTCTCAAGCACCCGGCGATATTCCGGATTGAGCTGACCGGGAACGAGCACCGTTCCTTCCTGTGTACCGGCAACCATCAATACCGCCTCAGCAAGGGACGTGGGCCCGTCGTAGTGAGACGCATTACTGACCTCCATGTCCGTCAACTCGCAAATCAGCGTTTGGTACTCGAAAAACACCTGTAGCAGCCCCTGGGACGCTTCGGCCTGGTAAGGCGTATACGTTGTGTAGAATTCATTTCTCGCGGTTACCTGCTCCACCAGAGCCGGGACGTAGTGCTGATACATCCCACCGCCAAGATACGAATCATATTCCGTTAAATCCTTGTTGTTTTCAGCGAGGTTCTGAACATGCTTCAGTAACTGCTGTTCGGACAGTGCCCCGGGCACGTCCAGCTCCCCCCGGAAGCGAACGTCCTCCGGGATAAAATCCAGTAACTCCTCAAAGGTGGACACACCTATTTCGGAGAGCATTTCCTGAAGTTCAGTATCGGTATGAGGAAGGTATGACATAACGGATTGACGTCATTCAGTGGTTTGAACAGTACGGATTAAGTTGAGAGGGGGGCGGTGTCAGGCGTTTGCGATAAACGAACTGTATGCTTCGGCGTCCATAAGTTGCTCAATTTCGTCCTCGTCGGACGGTTCAAGGACGATTAACCATCCACGTTCATACGGATCATCGAACAGCGTGTCTAAATCACTCGTAATGTCTTCATTTACAGCCGTGATTTCACCGGAAACCGGAGCGTATATATCCGCCACTGCCTTGACCGATTCCACTTCACCAATCGGTTCGCCCTGTTCCACTTCCGTACCGGACGACTTGAGATCAAGATAGACAAGATCCTGCAGTTCTTCCACGGCGTGACTGGTGATCCCCACGCGATATCCATCATCCTCATCTCGTATCCACTCGTGGGATTCGGTATACAATAGATCTTCCGGTGGCATAACGACTATCTCCTATAAATCGACGGAAAAGAGGGACGTGACACTGCTACTCGATCTCCGGATCCTTCGTTGCACGCCCAATTTTGTTCAATTTTCTAATGAATTGACTTGACATTATACGTTATTTAAAGCACCGTTCAAACAGACGGTCAAACCATACTCAGAGAACAAAAAATCGACCCCAAATGCATGAAAACGTCGCTTCAACGTTCGGCCTGAAATGACGTTTTATAACCGGTCGGAATACAGTTTTGACTCTATCTAAATAGATTTTACGTTTGAAAAGAAAGTGGGGGTTCTTTAGAAGTGGATAACGGTAAATACGACCCTTCAGCACATATTTTATCTTGATTCGATCCTTCGAGTTTGTGACCGCTCCGTCTATTATGAATTCCGATCAACGGCTGGTTCTGGATACCCCTTATCGTAGCGTGAATCGCCTCGAAACCGCACTGGGCGACGTAACGTGTCCGCTAAATGAGATGATTTCCTCCAATGACCGGGTGCTCCTTATTCGCCTGGGAGGAATCGGAGATGCGATCCGTCTACTTCCATCCACTGCTTTTCTACGAAATAACGGTTTCGATGGGGTACTACATTGCGCGGTAGAGCCTCCCGCGAACCAGATAATGGAGTGTACGGACTACGTTGATCAGATCCATTCGATCCCTTTAAAGGACTGGCGCACTCGTTTGACGGATATTTTGACCCGCATCGACAATGCACGAAACACGGTTTATGACTGGGTATTTGACTGTCATGGCATTCTCAAAAGTGGGGTTTTGTCCCGTTTAATACGAGCACGCCACCGGATTGGCTATCATTCGTCCAATGCAAAAGAAGCAAATTCGGTTTTCATGGATCACACCATCTCAACGTTACCCGCTGATTTACCTCGCCTTTTAACGTATTTACAACTCATACGCCCGTTTCTACCCGATTGTTCACTGGACAAGTCAAACCTAACCCCCGTATTTTCACAAATACGTCCAGTCCGGTCCGACATTCGTGAAATTGCGAACCGGCATCCCATTTTGATCCATCCCTCATCAAGTGCCGGACGTTACGGCACAAAAAAAGATTGGGGAACTGAAAACTTCCGGTGCCTCATTCGACAAATTCTGAGTGACTCCACTCGAGAAATTCTGATCACATGGGGACCTGGAGAACACACCACCGCCTATCAAATTGCAGAATCTTTCCCCGAACAGGTACAGGTCGCCCCGGAAACCAATCCCATTACCAACCTGGCCTTTCTTATTCAAAAATCACGCATGCTAATAACGATCGATTCTTCACCGGCTCATTTTGCCGATCTTCTTGGGACCCCGGTTGTGACCATTTTTGGGGTTGGGAAAACCCGGGTCAACGCCCCGTTCTTTGCCCCCTATCGTATGGCCACCCGAGAACAAGGAGAAGAACACACTTCGGATATTCCAGTTGACCGCGTTTATCAAGCGTACCAAGAACTTCAAAAGGAAATCGAAACGAGCTCGACCGGAAATCGCAAAATCTAACCATGAATAACGACCTCATTCAACAACTGGAAGCACAGGGTTTTACCCACGCCCAATCAGACACATGGACAGCGGTGTACGATCAAAAAAAACAACATCTAGATCCGCAGAAGCATGTACAAAATGAAGCGTCAAACGATGGCTTTTCCGGGGATATACGAGGTGGGCGGTTCCGGAAAATATCCCCCGGGAACAACACACAATGGTTTGTCAAACAGTATCATCGTGGCGGAATACTTGCGGATCAAGGGGATACTTCTTATCCCACCCCGGACCGATTTTTAGCGGAACTGACTGCAGCGGTTCGTGCTGATAAGAAGGAGATTCCCGTACCGACGCCGGTGGGGGTTTTCTGGAAGCAGGTCAACTCCACGTTTCAAGGCTATTACGTCTCTGAGTGGATTGACGGCCGAAGGGCCACACAGTATCTTCGTGACGAAAATGGCTCGGATCTGATGTTCCAAATGGGTCAGATACTTGCCCGACTGCACGATCATGAAATCGATCACCAGGACTACAAACCGGACAACATACTGATCGACGAACAGGGAGACGTCAATATTATCGACTTCGACCCCGTTGAATTCGGCACAGTACCACTGATCAAACGCGAGCAACGCCAGCACCGCTTTTTTCGTTTTCTCTCCAAATACGGCTTCGACCCGTACGACAAACCTGCTTTTCTGAAAGGATACCGATCCTCTACCGAAACGTACTCCCGGCCGATACACCAAGCCCTTCGACTACCGAACTGGATTCAAAACTCCGCGAGCGACCTGCTGCATAACCTGTCCAACAACTCATTAAAACCCGTCGATCTTGAAAAAGTAATTCTGCGTGTTCCGAACTGGCTCGGAGATTGTGTCATGACCCTCCCCTTTCTTCAATCCCTTGTCCAACATCTGGAGCTGGATCACGTAGACGTGGTATGCCGTTCAAGCGTACAAACCATTTTCCAGGCAAGTCCTTTTGTCCATCGCGTGTTTCCGTTAGACGAGACGAAATCCACCACGTTTCCGGAGGAAGTACGGGTACAACGCTACTCCCTCGCACTCATCCTTCCAAAATCATTTCGTACCGCCCTCCAGGCATGGCGCTCGGGAATCCCTCGACGGCTGGGATTCTCCACCGGATTCCGATCCATGCTGTTGACCGACCGTATACCGCTGGAGGGAAAAGATCGAACCA
>CAZQNZ010000128.1:0-6837 GCA_964594615.1 uncultured Planctomycetia bacterium | reverse complement strand
GCGGTGACCTCCTGAAGGATGTGCGTCGACAGCAACACCGTATGTTCTTCGCCCACCTCTTTGATGACGTTCCGAAAATCCAGAATCTGGTTTGGATCCAGTCCCGTCGTCGGCTCGTCCAGAATCAAATACTCCGGATCGTGAAGTAGCGCCTGTGCGAGTCCCACACGCTGCTTGTATCCTTTGGACAGGTATTCAATACGGCGGTGAAGCTGATCGGTGATATCACATTTTACTGCCGTTTCTTCAATGCGATCGTCCCATTCACTCTGTGGAATGTTCCGACAACCGGCGATGAATTCCAGATAATCCTGAAGAACCATCTCCTCGTACAGCGGTGCAAACTCCGGAAGATAACCAATCTGTTCCTGCGCTGCGATCAGATCGCTTCTCGTATCATGTCCGGAGACTTCCACACTGCCGTCATCGGGGTGTAAATAACCGGTAAGAATCCGAAGAGCGGTGGTTTTTCCCGCTCCGTTCGGTCCCAGCAACCCAACAATCTCCCCGGTCTGAATGTTAAACGAAACCTGGTCAACTGCGGTTATGTCACCGTATGTTTTCGTGATTTGATCGACCTGGATCATGAGACAATAATTCGTTGGTTCAGATCAACGTAGGATAAAGTCGAGGGAAACGTTCCGGATTCCACAACTCAGCCGTGGCAAAGATGGGACCCCGGCCATCACCAAACCATCAGTGTATTCACTCTCTGCAACCAGACCTTCATCCTGATTCTGAGGAATTCCACGTTTGGAATAATATAAGGAAAAAAAATTTGAACGTCAAATTCATGCTCCATCACCGATAAATGATCTGAACCGGACTGTTGAGAGTTCTGGATTCATCCCTTGCCGAACCCGGCTTTACGGCTTTATGCCCCTGAGATCACGATCCAGTAATGGGGCTGGCACGCCAGAGGGACCAGTTGACCGTCCTATCCCTCTTCTGACCAAACGAATCAAAAGTCAGTGTGATCAGATTCGGATGGTTTTAGAGCGGTCTGTTTCAGAAACGGTTCGACAAGGCGTTCAAATCGGCTGACCGCCTCAGACAGATCACCATGGAGGGGCCATGAGAAAAGAACCTCACCGCTCTCCTGATCGGTAAGGCGAATACGGCCCTCGATACGCAACGGTTGTTCTTTAAGTTGCTGTTTCAACATCTGTATCCCTTTTCTGACCCCGTTCGTCATCAGGCTGAAATAACGGCCATGCTTGTAATCCGTCATCATCTCAAGCATCCAGAACGCTTCTCTCCCATCGTTCATGATCCTGGACTGAAAAAATTTGCCTTCGTCCAGGGAGGACGAAGTTCCACGGTCTTCTTTCTCCCCATTGCCGGACGAGCGACTGTCAGACGATTCCGAACGGCGCCCAACCTCGATTTTCATCTCTTTCGTCCACCCGTTTCGCTCCACGAGCAGCGAAATCTTATCCCCGGGACGAACCTGGTAAAACTGTTTCTGAAGGGCCTGCACACTCTTGATCGAAGTGCCATTCATTTTTCGAAGGACATCCCCCTTTTGCAGCCCGGCACGTGATGCCGGAGAGTTCTCTTTGACTTTTCTCACAACGATGCCCGAACCGGACGGCGCTTCAGACGGACGAATACCAAGATATGGTTTCACATTTGAGGATTCATTGGCCCTGTCATCCTCATTCGAATCATTACCCCGCTCCTGTTCGTCCCTCAGCTTTTGTAGCTGCTCGATTTGTTCCTGAAGCTGACTGTTATATCGCTTCATCTGCTTCGTCATCCGGTCTTCAAACCGGTTCAGCCGATTCTCCATTTTTTCTTCAAACGTCTCCATCTGGTTTCTCAATCCTTTTTGAATGGACTTCTTCCATTGTTTAACCTCTTCCACATTCTGACCGTCCCACGAACGCACACGATCTTTCAGCTCATCCAGGAGTCGGGTCACATTCTTCTTGACATCCTCTGCGGAGGTTTCACGCACCCACTCTTTTGTCTTCTCGGTAAGGGTTCGCAAATGTTCCGGGTTTAAACGCTCCACGACGTCCTTCGGAAGCGACTTCTTCAGTTTCTGATACAGGCGTTGGAATTCACCGGGCTGTTCATTCGATGAAGTGTCCTCATCTGATTCATCGTTTTTGGTTCCGGTCGACTCAATCCCGTTGTTCTCCAGAAATGATTTCATTTTCTCCCGTAATTCCCCGGGCGTTCGGGCAGACCGATCCTGTTCTCCAGCGGCGGAATGTTCTTTGTTTTCCATCTCCCCCATCTTCTTCAGAAGCTTCTTCATCGTTTCACGCTTCCCCTGATCCGGCCCGCCGGAAATCGATTTGTCTCCCTGCGGGTTCTTATGACTGGCGAGGATTATACTCATTGTAATGTCTTCGCCGGAGCGATGAACCTTCAGCGCAATGTGATCACCGGGAGAGCGGGAACTAATGTGCTGTCGTAGTTTCGCGACGGACGTGATCGGGGATTGATTAAGTGCTCGAATGACATCCAGCGATTTCAGACCCGCACGCGCTGCAGGAGTCTCTGGCATGACATGTTTGACGACCACTCCATTTTCTGCGGTGATTCCGTTCAAGGACCGTACCCGATCGGTTAACGGTCCCACTCGGACCCCCAGAAAAGATTTCTGATCGGCTGTTTTTGAAGATGTGTTTTGTTGCGCCGAAGAAGCAAAGGGAGCAGAAACCAGAAAGCAGACGCCCAGCAGAATCGTACACATTTTTTGAACGTTCATGGGACCACCGGAAACAGTTAGAAGTGAGTAGACGGACTCGAAGAACCGATCTTCTCTGGTCACAGCATTGAAACGAACGGCTTTTCAAGCGTAAACTACGATTTCATGACATACATTTTACCCGAATCGTCCCCTGAAAAGAAAGAGGATTCACCATACCCGTAATCACCCATGAACACTGATTTCACCTTCAAGGAATCGGAAAACGGGGTCTGCATCGGCGGCTCCTGGGAAAACGGAACGGAACAATCCATCCCCAGTCACTCACCTGTCGATGGTTCCCTGCTAAGCAAGGTATCGGAATCCGGTCGGGACCAGTACGACCGAATGGTGAATACGGCACAAAGTGCATTCGACGAATGGTCCCAGGTGCCCGCTCCCGAACGAGGCGAGATTGTACGGGAACTCAGTGATCGGCTAAGAGATCGCAAGGAAGATCTCGCACGACTCATCACACGTGAGAATGGCAAGATTCTTGAGGAAGCACGAGGGGAAGTGCAGGAAGCCATTGACATCGCCGATTACGCCGTTGGACTCTCACGACAGCTCTACGGAAAAACCACCCACAGTGAACGTCCAAACCATCGATTGTACGAACAGTGGCATCCCCTGGGCATCACCGCAATTATCACGGCCTTTAACTTTCCGGTCGCGGTATGGGCCTGGAACGCCATGATTTCTGCGGTTTGCGGGAACAGTATGATCTGGAAACCCAGCCCGAAAACCCCCCTTTGTTCCATTGCCGTTCAAACGCTTTGCAATGAGGTTTTCGAAGAGGCGGGTTATCCCGGTGTGATGAACCTCGGAGTGGGAACGGGTCCACGTATGGGCGACTGGATTGCGCGTGATAAACAAATTCCGCTGGTCAGCGCGACCGGCTCATGTGAAATGGGTCGATCCGTTGCCCGTAAAGTCCACGGTCGGCTCGGACGGACCATTCTTGAGCTCGGGGGAAACAACGCGGCCATCGTCACACCGGATGCTGATATGGATCTGGCTCTGCGATCCGTGGTCTTTGGCGCCGTCGGCACCACGGGTCAGCGATGTACCACCACCCGCCGTCTCATTGCTCACGAGTCCATCGTTGAGGAGTTTACCGACCGGTTGTTGGATTCGTACCGTCAGCTCACCATCGGGAATCCCTTCCAGGACGATGTCCATGTGGGTCCGTTGATTGACCAGGAGGCTGTCGAGAACTACCGGCAGGCACTCGATAAAATTCAGGATCAGGGAGGGGATATCCTCTGTGGAGGAAATGTGCTCAACGGCCAGCAGTACGAAAGTGGATTTTACGTGGAACCCACACTTGTTCGAGCCGAACCGTCGATGCCTATCATTCAACAGGAAACATTCGGACCCATCCTCTATGTGCTCTCCTACAATTCCATCGAAGACGCCATACGCATTCATAACAATGTCCCACAGGGTTTATCCTCGGCCCTCTTTTCTACAAATCTCAGGGAAGTCGAACAGTTCCTCAGTGCACGCGGTTCGGATTGTGGCATTGCCAATGTCAACACGGGCACCAGCGGTGCGGAAATCGGATTGGCCTTCGGAGGAGAAAAAGAAACAGGAGGGGGGCGCGAAGCGGGAAGTGATTCCTGGAACTCCTACATGAGACGTCAGACGAACACCATTAACTGGGGGGACGATCTCCCGCTGGCCCAGGGCATTGACTTCGGACCGACCACGTCCTGAAACTGGAAGCGTCCGCTGGTTGCCTATAAAATGATGATAGCGAATCGAAATCTCATTCAATTTTCTGTCATATTCACCTATGTCCGAACTTACGGAGAAAATGTGCGAGGCCTGTGCGGACGCCAATGACTCGTTTGACGCGGATGAAATCGCGGAGTACACGCCTCAAATCAACGAGGACTGGGAGGTCGTCGATGATCACCACCTTGAGCGAAAGTTCGACTTCGACGACTTTCAGCAGGCCCTGGACTTCATTAACGACGTCGGAGAACTCGCTGAGAATGAAAATCATCATCCGGACCTGTACCTGACCTGGGGAGAGGCCAAAGTGACCATCTGGACGCACAGTGTGGACGGGCTTACCGAGGCCGACTTCATTTTCGCCGCCAAGACGGATGAGATCGCCTCCTGATCCAACCGTCCCTCCCCTATTCCAGAATGTACTCGATCTCGAGGGAAAGTTCCTCGGCGACTTGTTGTATCTGTTCCGGTTCCACCTGCATGATTTTTTCTGCAATGTCCTGCAACTGCTCAACGTGACCGGCCAGGACGCGGTTATGATAAGAATCCGCTTTCTGGGACGGTGAATCCTCCAGATCCACAATTTGATCGATGAGTTTACGTCGAGTCATCTGTAATTCCTGTTCTGAAAAGGAACCACGGACGATCTCATCCCTGCATGCCTTGATGGCGTCCACGGCCTTTTCCCGGTTGCTGCTCTCAATGCCCGCCGTCACCAGAAGCAATCCGACGGAGCGTTTTAGCGAGGCTTGAACGTCATATGCCAGCCCCTGTTGTTCACGTACCTGACGATGCAACTTGCTGTGTGGAAAACCACCAAATAATCCAGCCATCATACTGAGAACGTACATCTCCGGATGCCCCATCACGATCGGTGTCTGATATCCCATGATCAACCAGCTCTGATCTCCGTCTCCCGGTTCGGCGATTTTTCGCACGCCCTGCCCCGGTGAGGGGGTTGAGACGGTCTCCAGTTCAACCGGATCCCGATCAGGTAGACGCTCAACCAATCCCTTGCCAAGTCTTTCCTGAAGATCATCGGACTCCACATCTCCCACCGCGACCAGATCCATTCGCGATGTTGAAAGGTCGGTTCGAAACCGATCGTACAATGGCTTTGCTTTTAGCTCCTGAACTCGAGACCGATCTCCGTACCGTGATCGACGATACGGATCGTCCATATACAGGTGCTGAATGCACCGATAGATGGCATATGACCGTTGATCTTCCTTCCGTGCATCGATGAGATCCAGCAGCTGTTTCCGTTGCCGATCCATGTATTCCGGATCAAATTGCCGGGAATCCCGTGTCTCGTTCCCGTTCTCATTGTCCGTTACGGGATCTGTAACAACATCACACAATAGTGAGATGGCTGACTTCGGCACATCCTCCTCACTGTCCAGATAGTATGAAGATAGACAGGACAGTTCGTATTTCTGCATGTGGACGTGTCCGAATTTCACCGCACTCACGTTCATCGTCGCCCCATACAGGGATTGGAGCCGCACAGCAATTTCCTTTCGTGTGGGGTACGCCTGACAGCCACACCGCAAGACCATGGGAATTAGCGCTCGCTCGGACGTCCAGCGATCAAGGGGATTCAGCTCATATAACTTGAAGGTCACTTCCTTAAATCGCTCCGATGTCTGCACATGCAGAGTGACCCCCGGTGCAAGTTCGACCTGCTCAAAATTGTACCCTTCGGAGATCGAGCGCAGATGCTGAAGTAAGCCTTCCATCAAGAATATGTCTCCATCAGAAGCTGGTGATAACGAGAGCGATGCCATGCTGGTCAATGGTCAAGGGACCATCCCATGGCAACTGGAAGCAGATGCCGTTTGACCCCCTCAAAATTCAGATACTGACCAGGACACACCACGGCAACTGGAGACTCGATGACCACCCTCTATCATCGAACACATCAAGTCCAGTACGAACGGAGTGTTCCGGGTCCGGGAGCTGGTTGTTGCTCACGGACAGGGTCAGCTCCGAGAATACGACATGATTCCTTTCCACTGCATGCACCTGACCAGACCCATCGGGGTCAAATGGAGTGGAATACCCCCTCGAGGATTTGAACCCCGATTTCGGGCTCCGGAAGCCCGCGCTCTATCCAGTTGAGCTAAGGGGGCAATGGGACGTATTTATTATGTGATTCCCTTCACGCTCAATTCAATGGGGGGAGGGGGGATTGCAAAACTGCTCGTTGATTCCCATGATCTCCGATCCGTAGAATATAATACCTATAGGCTCTGTAAGCGCCTCTAAATGAGTTCAATTTTTGTTCTTTCCTCTGGATTACCTTTAACCTAACACGAAATCCATCTATCGAACCCTCCTGGGAGACTGCTGAAAAACCCCTGTAGCGTCAGTGCGGATGCATTTGTTCCGTCCGC
>CAZQNZ010000127.1:0-6868 GCA_964594615.1 uncultured Planctomycetia bacterium | reverse complement strand
AAGGGCAAAGACCGGCAAAATCTATCCGAGAACACACGCCGGCACCGATTCGATTTTACATTCGCAGAAGGAGACGTACCGGATCTCATGGACGGAGACCAGCGCCCCCTGCTCTATGTTCACGACGGGTGTATCTCTCCCGTCCCGCTTGAATCCAGAATCCATTCACGTTCTCATCTCAGCAACCTTCCCGTTCTCCTTGCTTCTGAACGTCAATATCCTTACGATTTTAAATCGATGAGTGGACTTCATTCTGTTCATTGACGTTATATCCGCCTTCTGCAGGGTAACAGTCGACCTCGGGGCGCACTCTCGAGCAGTAAATAAGTGGTAAATTTCCCCCATCGCTCCGAGAGAATTGGGAAGCATCGAACATGTTGAAAATTGAAATATCAACAATCCGGGCGGTTAGCTCAGCTGGCTAGAGCGCATGGATCACACCCATGAGGTCGGAGGTTCAAGTCCTCCACCGCCCATTATCCGCCTTCCACCCAGCCATCTTACCATTTTCGGGTTCCTGTTCAGGAACTTGTGTTGGGTTTTGCATACGTTTGGCGCTTCATCCTCCCCTGCTTCGCCGAGTGCGTTTCCTGTTATTCATCCGGTCGGTAAACGAACCGGGTCTCGATTCACGGGTTCTCCTTCTGGCCACGGGTTTTTCACCCTTGCAAATTTTGTAGAGTGGCCAATGGACTGTGTATTGGTTTGCCCCCACTATACTCGACAAATTTTGAATGGTTCGGTTCATGATATGACATTTGCTGAACTTCTTCTTTCGGCCAGGAGAGAGGGCATCGAACGGTCGATCATCAGCCTGATTTATCTCACGTGCACATGAGAACGAAACGGTCTGTTTCCATTTCCTTCAGTTTTTTGGTACTTGCACTTGGTTTGCTTTCGGGCTGCACGAGTACGCACGAAGGGGACATTGGCTGGGTGGACCGTGCGCCAGAGATTGATGACCCGGTGGAAATTCAACGAACTGAAGCTGGAACGGCCCGGGGAACGTACATTCTGGGGATTATCGGTCCCCGGGACATGCACCTGTTTGACCGAGCCCGGCGGGACCTGATTGCGGAAGCTGATCTTGAAGACGGAGAATACATGGTGAGCCGGTCCATGGACGTGACGACCGCACGGTTTCCGCCGGAACTTGACCTGGGTCTGGTTCTGAATCCGCTCAAACTCATTCCCATTTACTATCGGAAGACCGTGCATCTGTCCGCCGAAGTCGTAGAGCCCACAGAGAGTGAACAGCAGTAGCGGCAGATCTGCTCAACCACCGTGTACCTGTCTGGAAAAGAAATAGTCCCCCCTCGTTCGTTGTCAGCAGGGCGGGTTCATGAAGCTTCCGTAAAGACGCCCACTGACTCAATGCACTGTATAATGAAAACGAATTTTTGTATAATAGAAAGATTGTGAATTATATTTCTTTTAGACAATTCTCGGTTTCCAGGGCCCATGACCGACCACTCGGCCTCCGTGGCACACGAACAACTGAAACTGGCACGAGAAGCCACGAAAATCGGTTTCTGGCAGTGGAAGATGGATGAGGATCGGTGCACATGGGATGATCGCACCGCTGAACTGTTTGGATTCTCATCGGAGGGTGGAAGTGGTATTCAACAATTTATTGAAACGGTTCATGCCGATGACCGAGAAGCTGTGAAATCGGCTTTCGATCAAACGGTGCAGAACGGGGAACCGTTTCATCAGCGATACCGAATCCAGCGGAACAGTAACACGCACTGGCTCGAGACGTGTGGAACGCTCGTCGAACAAAAGCCGAACGCGGAGAAACGGTTCATCGGGACGGTCAGAGACATCACCCAGGAGATGGTCGAGAAACGGCAGCTCGAAATCTTTAAACGAGCCGAGGACCAGAGTCCGTATGAGATCTTTGTTCTGGATCCGGAAACGGCCCAAATTTTAGACGTGTCCGAACAGACGGGGCAAGCGCTCGATTACACCCGTGACCAACTGCTTTCCATGCGCCTCCATGAGATCTGTCCTTCCCTGGGAGACGACCTCGACTGGCAGGAACTGGTCGAACGGTTCAGGGAGGATGGTCCGATCACGATTACCACGCGCCACAGGCGGAGGGACGGCACCACGTACCCGGTGGAAGTCCACGCGGATTACGGCGAAATTGATGGGAATCAACGGGTCATCGCCACCTGCCGGGATATCAGCGGACGAAAGCAACGAGAAGAAGCGCTTCACCAGGAACGCGAACGATTCCGACAGGTGGCGGAAAACATACGGGAGGTCTTCTGGCTCACAACACCCGACAAGTCGGAAATGATCTACATCAGTCCGGCATACGAGGAGATCTGGGGACGGAGCCGGGACGAGCTCTACAGGAACCCGAAATCCTGGCTTGACGCCATTCACGACGAGGATCGCGAGCGTATACGAACCGCTCTGCCGGACCAGCGGACCGGGGATTACGAGGAAGAATACCGGATCGTCCGCCCCGACGGGGAGATCCGATGGATCCGGGACCGAGCGTATTCCATTCAGAATGACGATGGGGAACTGGTCCGGGTTGTGGGGGTGGCGGAGGACATCACTGAACGAAAGGAGATGGAGATCGCACTCCGGAAACGCCAGAAGTTGTATCAAACCCTATTCGAAGAGGCCAACGAGGGCTTTCTCATTGAAAGCCTGGATGACCGGGTGCTTGCGGCGAATCAATCCGCCTGTAACACCCTCGGTTACTCGCGCGACGAGCTTGAGGGGATGGGCATCGGCAACATCACTCCTCCGGATTTCAGGGAACAGTGTGATGAAAAGGGGGTTGTGCAATCCTGTCTGAATACACAGGGGACCTCGCTACACAACTGGCATTACGTGAAAAAGGATGGTTCCGTGGTGCCGGTGGCAAAAAGCATGACGCCCGTCGAGTACGAGGGCACCGAGGCCGTGCTGGTTTGCATGAGGGACCTGTCTGAAATTAGACAGATTCGTGAGCAGGATCAACGGAAGTCGTCCTTTGTTACACAGGTGACCCACGACCTCCGCACCCCATTAAATTCGATCACCGGAATGGGGGAGCTTCTGATGGATACCGATCTGACCCGGAAACAGACCAACCTCCTTAAAACCATCCTGAATGCCTCACGAGACATGGAACGACTGACGAACGACATCATTGACCTGAACCGGATCGAACGGGGGGAAATCATTCTTGAAGACGAGCGGTTCAACGTTCGAAATCTGGTGGAGGACATCATCTCCATGTACAGCCACGGGCAGGAGGAACCGGAGGTGATCATTTCGTCGGAGGTGTCCGAGAAGGTTCCTGAATGGCTCATTGGAGATCCGGATCGGCTGAAACAGATCCTGTATAACCTGATGGACAACGCCATCGAGAACACCAAACAAGGATACGTACAACTGCAGGTCGAACGAAATGGCCCGGAGAACACATCCGTCCCCATCACGTTTTCCGTGTCCGATACCGGGTGTGGAATCCCGGAATCGAAGCGGGAAACCATTTTTCAGCCGCACGAAACGAATGTCCGAGAACGGTCCGTTTCTCCTCAGGGGCTCGGTATCGGTTTATCAATCTGCAAACATCTTGTTGAGGAAATGAACGGAAAGATCGAGGTACAGAGTGAACCGGGGAAGGGGGCAACGTTTTCATTCACGATCGAACTGGAAAAACCGATGCAACAGCAGGAATCCGGACCCGTCTCGATGGACGGTGTGCATGTGCTTCTTGTCGAGGACAATTCCCTTGTTCGAAACGTGTTTCTGAAATATCTGGAGACAAACGACATCAAGGCAACTGAATGTATATCCGGTGATCAGGCCCTTGAGGAACTGATGGGGGGCGACACGGCGTACGATGTGGTGTTTCTGGACCAGCGACTGACGGACCGGACGGGGGTGGAGATTCTGAAGAAGGTCAGCGAAACGGAAGCGGCGATCGGTCCGGAACGGGTGTACATCGTCTCCGGAGATGCGTCCGAACGAATTCGGGAACAGCTTGGCTCAACTCCCTGTGCTGGTATTCTGGAAAAGCCGGTCGACGAATCCACGCTCATCAACGCCGTCCAATCCACGGTTCAAAGAGGACGACGGGAGGAAAATGAACAGGTACACTTGAAGAACGAGATACGCAACCGGTACTCCCGACCTCTCAAGATCCTGGTTGCCGACGACGATCAAAATACCCGGAAGTTCCTGAACGAACTGCTTTCTCCCATCACGCAAGAACTGACGTTTGTCACAAACGGCAAACAAGCGGTGGAGGAACGGTTCGCCACAACACCGGACCTCATGTTAATGGATCTGGAGATGCCCGGGATGAACGGACGGGAAGCGACTGAACGGATCAGAAGGAAAGAAAAGGAACAGGAGCTGCCCTCGATACCGATTCTTATTCACACGGCGAAGGCGATGAAACACGTCGAAACGAGCTGTCTGGAGGCCGGTGCAGATGAGTTCCTGCGGAAGCCCATACGAAGCCGACGATTGTACAGGGCAATTCTGGACCTCCTCCGGTGAATCTCGCTTCAATCAGCCCGTTTCACCAACGACCGGTTCGGCGGCAACCGCCGTTTGTTAGCTCAGGAGCCGGTTATGGATACGCCGTCCGGATCCTTGCTCATGAGGGAGGTTATAGTTTATAATAAATTGCTCATCAATATTTATATAAAAAATTAACGATCCGGCAATATGGACATTGAAGAGGTGATTCGTGAATACATTGATCGGTGCGAGAGGGTTCTGGAAGAGAAAGAAAAACTCACTGATGAACACCAGCCGGCCGGCTCCGATACCAACCAGCAGCAGTTCCTGAGTTACGCCCGGTCCGTAAATTCAATGGAGCAGGAACTTCTGAAGGACTTTCTGGACGACGTGTCGTATCCGAACCTGAAACTGCTCCTCGCCATTTTCTCCTGCGGTGAGGAGGAATATGATTTTCCTGATGACATCTCGAATTTGAAACGTTCCAACGTCAAGAAGAAAAAGCTGATCAACACGTTGATCAGCAAGGACCCGCAGACCGTCATTGATCACTTGCAGGATGCCCTCGACAGAGCAGAAGAGGAAGGAATCGATCTCAATCGATAAGACGCTCCCCCGATGGCAGTCGACGGCACGAGATCCGTCATGCCTACAGAAGAAAGGAAAGACCGAGGGCGAGAACCCCTGACAGCAGGGTGGTGGATGTCAGGAGAATCCCGGTGGTCGTTTGAGGCAGGAGCAGCATGAGGATGATACCGGCCCCCACCAGTGCGTATCCGATCAGAACCAGCCTCTTCGACCATTTTTTCCGGTCTTTCGCATCCATTTCGTCCAGGAACGTTCGGGAAGCACTGGAGTCATCCAGTTTTTCCGGACGTGCCGAGCCTGATACGCGCGTATCCGACCCGCCATCTTTAATCAAGGTCTCCAGATCCGTGAGTTCCCGTTCCCTTCGCCGCCGGTGAGTCGTCGTCACCGCCTTTTTCTCATCCAGAAGCTCACTGATATCCGTCAGTGGAGGGTCGTTCTGCGTCTCGTGATTCTCGTTTGACATGTTTCTCCCGGATACGTAACTACGCTGTTCTGTAACGAGGACAATGGTTTACGATGTACCCGACAGGTCAACTGTATGAACAGTTATCACCGATTCACCCTCGGTGGTTCGACTGTCAGGGGTCCATCTGAGATTACGGTCCTTCAGAAGTGATGATCACCTGGTAATTTGATGCGCCCTTCCCGTGATTTCCTCCCAGCACCACGTCACCCTCCTCGTACGACCTGCGGTACAGCTCAAACATCACGTCCGTGGTCTCAAGTGACATGTCCGTTTGCTCAAATCCCGCTTGCTTCATCCAATTGGGAACACCATTCGCTCGCTCATCCACAGCGATGAACACCGTGCTTGGCTTGTTAATGGAAAACCGCAGGAACTCTTCAGCGCCCGCCCCTGCATCGTCGTTCGCGGTCTGGATGTACGTGGTGTTCCGAAGGGGTTTCGGTACCGTTTCATAGGTGTAATCACGATCGATATACAGTTTTTCCCCGGCCGAAAGTGCTGCGTTCCGGATCTGATACGCTTTGCCATTGGCGACCTCCAGATCCGTCACAACCAGTTTTTTCCAGGTATCGTCCGATGCCGAATCGTAAAGGGCTTCAACAACCGGCCCCAGGCGCTTTCCCTTCATGAAGAGCGCCGCTCGGAGTCGCGTGTCGTGCTCGATGTCAATCTCACCTTTGTAGATGGGACTATTCGAGGTCAGTTTGCTGTTTTTCGCATAGCGGATGTGCATGCCATCTCCCTGAGGCCCGGAGATGTTCACTTCCAGTTTGCCCTCAAATCGTTTATTCCCCGGCTCGAACGAAATCTGGCATTTATTCTTAAACTTCTTGACCACAATCTCCCGGACCGAACTCAATCCCTTCTGGCCCGATATGGACAGATGTGCACATAACGCATCCGGTGTGTTCTTCAGTGCGAAGAGCACACCGCCCTGTACGTTGATGGAGTCGGACTGCTTCAGCAGAGAAATCAATTTCTTTCGGGAGCCGAGTTTCCTCAGTGCTTTCCATTGCGCGTAGAACACCGTCGAATCGGTTTCCTGCTTCATCGCCGCGGCAAGCGGTTTGATGTGGTCTTCACCACCGATGTCGTCGATGTTTAACGCCGCCGCCATTCGCACTCGTGGTTGCGAGTCCGCAAGCTGATCGGCCACGACGTCCGCCGCCCGGGTCACCCCCTGATCACCGAGAATCCGAATCGCCTGAATGCGTAGATTCTTTCGAACCTGTCCATTCCCGGACGCAAGGTGGGTAAACAGGTCCACGTCCGGACCAATACGGCCCAGCGCCCAGATCGCGTAGGTCTCGGCCATCTGTGAGAGCTCACCAC
>CAZQNZ010000126.1:4532-6885 GCA_964594615.1 uncultured Planctomycetia bacterium | reverse complement strand
CGCTTCGACCCAAGAAAAAACGTGGCGTATCGAAACACCATAAGGAGATGCGGGTCGGCGGCAAGGCTCCGGTAGGAGCCGAATCGTCTTAGAAGACAAACGGGATACATGGGAACGGGAACTCCGGAGGGGTGGCATGATCGGTGCTGAAGCTGTTCCTCCCCTGACAGCGCGACATTCATTGTGTTCATTTGTGTATCTGAATGTATTATCTCGGGGATTCCCAACATAGGCCCATGCCACTTCGCTGAAGTTTGAAGGTGTCCTTCTATTGCTAGGACAATTCGGCTCCTGCCGGAGCCTGAAAACTTCTGACGTAACATCTTATGTATGATCACGTAGGCCTTCCGTACCAACGTCGATATGTTCCGGGGGCCAACAGGTGTGTCTCCCATTTCTCCTAGACGTCCTGCGGTTGTCTCCCGTACTCCGCGTCCCGAACGAGCCGAGATGATGTAACCACCGGGATCAGATCAATTGTACGCAAATCAACAGCCGTCCCTTGCGGGACTCGTGCGATTGTTTGTGCCCGGGTACCCCCTGTTGAAACAGGGGGCTTGTATCATGCCGTGCCTGTCGGGGCGGCGTAACCGGCCACGGATATCGCCAAATGTGTGATTCCCGAGTTGCTGGAGGTATTGGTAAACAGACGGGAGCGTCTGTTCTACGATGGTTGATCCCATTAGAACGGTCCGGGTCCGTCCAGGATAGGCATCCGATCCGGCGTTGACGTGGCACGGGCTCTCCAGCCCGTGCCACCGGAAGCGTCCGCCCATCGGTCACCTCATGATCGTCCCGAACGGACCCTGCCCTGAAAGAACATCTCCCACTGGGAACGAAAGCGACTCGCTTTCGTGGCGGTGAGCGACGAAGATTCCGAACCATATCGGACGTCCCTCTCGCGTTCGATCGCCGGGGCTGAACCCTCAAAGCGTGACGGTAACACCTTGTTCAGTCCTGTGAAACTGTGTGAAAGCGAGGGCGCTTTCACTCCAATGAACTGCACGCCTTCCGGAGGTACATCTTGAGGAACGTGTTCCTTCCGGAACGTTTCACCCGTAACCGATTTCCGGCAGGGATGATGAAAAGAAGATGTTCACTATGATTACGGATGAAAACGTCACAAAAGCGAGGCGCTTTGGTTCCAAGGTACAGTCCGCTTTTGTGTCAGTAAGCTGTGAAAAACGGGAGCGTTGCCGGACGTTCCGCCCGTGCATGTTAGGTGATGTTATGGAATTTGTACGGTCCATCTTCGCCTGTCTTTCCGGGAAAGATCGGGTGTTTTCCGTTCGACATCGATGGAACGAGCTGGATGATATGCATCATCTTCCACTAGAATGAAGATCCGAATGATGATTGAACTTAAACAGAGGTTCAGGATGAACTTCGACCGGGTGCAAAACGTGTCCCGCAGCGTATTCCTGGTGTTCATGATGGGGGGGATGTGCCTGTGCCTCACCGTGTTCGGACGGGCACAAACACAGGGCAACGGGGATCAAAAGAGCCCGCTCCTCCAGATTGATTTTGATTCCGGGAGCTCCGCGGCTACGTCCATCCTCAAAAATGAGCGGGCATCGCTGGCTCGTGGCAAAGGCGTCGATGGAAGCAATGCATTAAAGGTCGATTACGTGGGCTATGACCGCGGGAGCAAACGGGTGATCCGTGTGATCGATCTGCCCCGGAAACTACACCATGCCACGCTGCATTTCGACGTGTTGTTTCCCCGGGACTTTCAGTTTGTTCGGGGAGGGAAACTACATGGTTTCGGTCCGGCAAACCGGGTGACCGGTGGAGGTGACATCACCCCCGCCGGATGGAGTGCGCGAATGATGTTCAAATCGAACGGACGGATGAGCACCTATACGTACTGTCACAACAAGGACACGAAATGGGGACGAAGTGGTCGTGCTACGAACCGCTTTGCATTTAATCATCACCGTGGAACCTACATGACCGTTTCCCTGTACGTCCGATTGAATCAGCCCCCGAAAAAGAAAAACGGTCTGTCCGTCGTTTTTATCAATGGAAAACACGTGCATGTGGACCAAGGGATTCAGTTTCGAACCGTTGACAACAAGAAAAGCCGTATTCAATCGTTCCTCTTCAGTACGTTCCATGGTGGAAGCAGCAAGAAATGGGCACCGACGGATCCGGACGGTCAGGTCACCACCGTTACTGCCTATTTTGACAACTTCGAGGTGTATCCGGGTAAACATATGCGAACCCCGGTTTCGGACCGAGGTCAATAATCTGTCCGCCAATCGTGACTGGTTCCACGGACGCGTCAGCAACAGAGACTCCACTCAGCTGGCGTGAGTTTGATGAGAAGCATTAACGTCAAACGGATCGGGGG
>CAZQNZ010000126.1:0-4432 GCA_964594615.1 uncultured Planctomycetia bacterium | reverse complement strand
CGCTATCAGGACTACGTGTTTCGTAACGTGTATTACCAGGTCGATGATCGGAAGGCAGCGGAAGATCTTGCTCAGCAAACGTTTGTTAACGCATACGAGGGGCTTGACAATTTCGAAGGACGGTCGTCGTTGAAGACCTGGATGTATCGTATTCTGAAGAACCTCTGTTACTCCTATCACCGCAAACAGGGGCGGAACCGGGAACAACCCGTTGGAACCTACTCGACAAGCCCGGATAATACATCCGATGAGGAGCCGTCCTTTCCCGAGCCCCGGGATCCGTCGTCGAACCCCGGTGACGATGTGTCCCGGCGGGAGAAGAAGGAGATTGTGCAGGAAACGATCTTCGACATGAAGAAATCGTTCCGGGAAATCCTGGTGCTCCGGGAGTTTGAAGGGCATACCTACGACGAGATGGCCGAGATGCTGGAGGTTCCGGTTGGGACGGTACGATCTCGGCTGTACCGCGCACGGGATCAGCTGGGTGAATTGCTGGAGAAGCGGCTGGGAGAGGAACTTGACGCGTTTCTCGATCAGGTATAAACGTGATACATTCTATGGAGAAGGGAACTTTTCGGCAACGTGTGCGTCTAATGCGGTCGAACGCTTTGCGGTCTTATCTGCATAATGAGGTTGGTTCATGAGTGATCATACGTCCTGCTCAATAGAGCCGGAGCTGCTCAGTGCATTTGTTGACGAGGAGCTCTCCGAGGAGCGTATGGACGAACTGCGAGAGCACGTTCGAGGCTGTGAACCGTGTGAGGAGCGTCTATCACGTCTTCAGGAGGCCCGAGGGGCAGCGCGTACCCTGGATCCACCGTCGGCACCGGATGCATTCGTGTCGGACGTCCGTGAGCGTGTGGAGGAGACCGTCGGTGGAGAGCGTTCGGTACGGTCGAACCGGCCGTCGGATCGCGATGATGGGGATACCGGCTCGACGGAGACTACTTCCTCTTCGGGAGGAGGGTTTGACCATCCGATGCGTCTGGCCGCTGCGGCGGTATTCCTTATGGCGGTGACGGCTGGACTGGTGTTTGTGATGCAACGTTCCACGGAACGATCGACCGAACCGGTGGCGAAACTGAAACAGGATGAGGACAGCGCGGACACATCGTCCTCTGCGGCGGATTCCACCGCGGATTTCGAACGGGAACGGGCTCAGGAGGCGTCTGACGCTCCGGTCGAATCCAGTGAGGGAACGGGAGGATTCAAAACTCAGACCGAGACAAAAGAAAGAAACGCACGTCCGATGGAGAACAGTGATATGAAGAGCAAGAAGACCGCCTCAGCTGAGGTGGAGGCAGACGGTGCGGATCGGGCAGGAGAATCGTACTCATCTGCATCGAGCTCACCGACGGAGGAGGAACTGGAGCCGTCGCCGCTGCTGGTGCGCCTGTCAGAAGAGCGGGCTACTTCTTTGAAGGCATTGACCTCGGCACTCTCCGTACTCGACGCCGGCGGGGTGGAACTTCGTGCGTTTCTTCCTGCTGGGAAGAACCGGGCGGCGGACAAGCCGAGGAGTGCATACGGTGGAGGGGAAGAAGACGAGAAGGGAACCACAGGGACCGTTCGGACGTTATCACTTGATCTTTCGTCTGAACAACTGTCCTCCCTCGTGGAACAAAATGCCCGGCTGGAGCTCACGCTTCGGGAGGAGAAGGCAAAATTGTTTCTCGGTGCACTTGTACAGCAAGGGCTGTCACCCGACGTGCTGGCCGCTAATCCGGAACGTGGTACCAGCACCGAACAGCTCGCCCCGGGTAAGGAGGCCGGGCTCGCGGAGCGCACGGAACAGGAAGAAGGGGAAGAACAGGCGAGAGAGCGTGAGGATGAGCAGGTCACCAGCCGTGCTGGGGAGGTTCGTCGGACACTTGTTGCCCTCCAGCAGACCAGCATCCGACTCCAGCAAAGTCGATCCACGTGGGGTCAGCAGGCGTCAGACACGGATTCCGGCTCCAGGAACATCGGTGACGCAATTTCGATTGCCACGCTACTCCGGTTTATTCGTCGATACGATGAGACGCAGGCTGAGAGGACCGACGACGCGTCCAGTCCCGATATCGAATCGAACGATAGCCATGTGTCGGGTGCAGCACATCAGAGTGTGCGACGGGAAGTGCTTCAGCAGTGGGTGAGGTTTCTTGAAGAGCGACCCGCCTCCTGGTCGACAAACGTCCGGCAGGAGACGGAGAAAAAACGCAAGGCCCGGCTGGATGAGGCACGGGAGCCTGAACGAAATTTGAGCAACCCCAAGTCAAAGAATGATTACGTCGATGTACATCTTCGAATTCCTGGAAAAATGCCTGCTTCGGACCCACGGACGAAACGGGGACGGGAGCAAGGACAGCACAAATAAGCAGGCCGGTTGAATTGTTGAAGACAAGGGGGGAGACGGATCGGTTGATTCACGACTGAGCGGCCTTTGAGCGTGCCTCCATGTTTGTTTTTAACAAAGTGTTCGCCGTGTTAGGATATCATCAGCGACTGGCGGTCCGCGGGAAGTAAACGTCAGCATGTCTATCGGTTTGTAGAAATGCGCTCATCTCCATCGTGAGTTCTACTGAACCGCCTTTTTTTCAGTTTTTTCCGCCGCTGGCGGTTCTCCTTGCTTTTTCGTACTGACTTAAGCAGGAACGAACGAGCTCGTTTATGAAAAAGTTAGACCGTGAACTCGGTTTGTTCTCCGTATTTGCTATCAGCACGGGGGCTATGCTCGGGCCGGGGCTGTTTGTTCTTCCGGGTCTTGCTTACATGATCGGCGGACCGGCGACGATTCTGGCGTACGCATTTGCCGGGTTGCTGGTGATACCGGCCGCACTCAGCATGGCCGAGATGGCCACGTCCCTTCCGGATTCCGGCGGGCCGTACCTGTTCCTGGATCGTTCGCTGGGGCCACTGGCCGGCACGATCACCGGACTGGGGACATGGATCTCCCTGATCCTGAAGAGTGCCTTTTCCTTGATCGGGCTGGGTGCGTACTTCCTGTTTTTCACGGATCTCCCCGTTGCGTACGACAAACAGGTCGCCCTGGTGATCGGGCTATTTCTCATTACCCTGAACGTGTTTGGTGCCAAGAAAGCGGGGCAGGTCCAGACCGTGCTGGTGATCGTCACCATGTTCGTTCTGATCGATTTTGTGGGCTGGGGGAGCATCGAAGTCGAGCGATCCCATTACCATCCGTTTTTCGGAAAAGGGGCATTTTCCTTCCTGGCGGCCACGGCGTTTGTGTTCGTGTCCTACGCCGGAATTGCCAAGGTCGTGAGCGTCGCCGAGGAGATCAAGAACCCGAGCCGGAACATTCCCTGGGGCATTTCCCTGTCACTGGTGGTCTGCATTCTGATCTACACGCTCGTCGTGTACGTCGTGGTAGGAGTGGTTCCGCCGGATCAGCTCGGCCAGACGGAGTTGAAGTTGATGCCGCTGGTACAGGCGGGTGATCAGCTCGGGGGGTACTGGGGCATGGAGATCATGGCCGGGATCGCCGTGCTTGCCCTGGCGTCGATGGCCAACGCCGGTTTGATGGCCGCGTCCCGTTTCCCGCTACCGCTGTCACGGGATGGCATTTTACCAAAAGTTATGGGTTCGATCAGTTCGTCGTTTTCAACGCCGTACGTGTCCATTCTGCTGACGGGAGCCATCCTGCTCCTGTTGCTTGCGTTTCCGGTGATTAAGCTGGCGAAGCTGGCAAGTGCGTTTCTGCTGATGGTGTTCGGGCTGGTCAACCTGGCGGTGATTATCTTTCGTGAGAGTGAGATTGAGTGGTATCAGCCGGATTTCGAGGCCCCCTTTTATCCGTTTCTTCAGCTGGCCGGGTTTTTGATCTGTCTCACATTGATCCCGCTTATGGGGTTGTTCCCGTTAACCGGTGCGCTTGGACTGGTGGGAGGTTGCGTGGTCTGGTATTACCTGTATGCCCGGTCGAGGGTGGATCGGGAGGGGGCCTTCTTTCGAACCGGGGCGAACGACGAGGAAATTCAGCTGTTTCGCAAGGCCCGTTCGAAGGATCAGACCAATCGGGAGTCGGTGATCGTGCCGTTTTTCGGGTTGAAGGATCGGGACATGCTTCACGTGGAGCGTCGGATACGGATTGCGGCGGCGCTGTGCGACCAGGGGGAGCGGCTGGACGTGGTCGATTTCGTGGAAGTGCCGGAGCAGTCCTTCCTTTCCGGATTTGATCCGGAAGAGGAGGAGTTTGAAGGCCTGAAAAAGCGCGTTGAGATGATGCGCAATGAGATCTCGAACGAAATTCATCTGGATCAGGTGGTGACGCACAGCTCCCGGGGAGCACTGCGCAATTACGTGGAGGAAGAGCATCCTCACTGGGTGGTATTCGACTGGCAGGAGCCCTCAGCATGGAGCATTCTGATCGGAACGCGAAAATGGTGGCTGGACGATTTTCCGTGTGACACGCTGTTTTTCCGGGACCGGGAAA
>CAZQNZ010000125.1:0-6933 GCA_964594615.1 uncultured Planctomycetia bacterium | reverse complement strand
GGGGAACGGATCCGGCTGGGACCGGATCATGCCGTTGAGGTGCTGTCCCTTCCCGGTCATTCCCGGGGCCACCTCGGTCTGCTGGATCGCAAAAACAGCACAGTGTACGGAGCGGATGCAATTCACGGAGCCGTCTACCTGGACACGGAGGGCAATCCGGCGCTCTGTCCGACGTATCTGTACGTTCGTCCGTATCTGCAGACCATTCAGTTCCTGCGGCATCTGGACATGGATACGTACGTGGGCTGCCACTGGGAGGTAAAGGAAGGCGAGGAAATCGAAGCATTTTGTAGCGAAAGCCGACAGTATGTGCGCCGGCTCACACAGCAGATACTGAGCACACTGCATGACGCAGACGAGAAAACCCTGACGGAACTGTGCGAGGAACTCGGTCCGAAAATGGGAGAATGGCCCGAGGAGGTGTACCACGACATGTGCTATGCGGTAGCGGGACACCTGAACGACCTGAGTCGGAGGGGACTTCTTGAGGAGGTCGGTGAGGAGGTGCCTGTCCGCTATCGCAGTTCATACCGGGACGGTGGCGACAATTCCGGCACGGTTTAACCGCGTTCTGGAATGGCGGGAGAGGAAGGGGGGGCTTTTTTTGATTGCGATCACGATGTTTTATATATAAGAAATTCATTATATGATTAAATCACTATGAAAGCTCACGAGAAATTTGACGCGCTCGGGCACCGGCACCGGCTTCGTATTTTTCACGCCCTGATGAAGGGTCCGCTGTGTGTTTGTGAAATCAATGAGCTTCTCGATTTGTCTCAACCGGCGGTGTCACAGCACCTGTCTCGACTGCGGCATGCCGGGTTGGTTGATTCCGAACGACGCGGGCAGTGGACTTTTTATGCGGTGGACGACGACGCGTTTGAAGCGGTTGTCGAACAGCTATTTGATGGGTCGGATGAAGATGTTGATGACATGCTGGACCGGATCAAGCGGAAAAACTTGTGTGACCTTCGAACGGATCGCGGACAGTTAACCGAGGAAGAGGAATAAATTCATAAACCATCCAACTGAAGAGGATACGGTCAGTGTGGCGTTCGTCTGTGTGCAGAACGCGGGTCGAAGCCAGATGGCAACGGCGTTTGCCGAGCGGGAGCAACAGAACCGTTCTATTGAGGTCGACATTCGAACCGGGGGGACCGATCCGGCCGACCACGTCCACCCGGAGGTGGTCGAGGTGATGAGCGAAGAGGGCATGGATCTCAGTGATCGCGTACCGAAACACATCACCCCGGAGGAGCTGGTCGATACGGATTACATCATCACCATGGGTTGTTCGGCGGAGGGGGTCTGCCCGGCGGGCTGGACGGGAGAAAACCGGGATTGGGATCTGGACGATCCGGATGGGGAGGAACTCGATGCCGTCCGGAGCACGCGGGATGATATCAAAAAGAGGGTTCGGGCCTTGTTTGACGAAATTGAAGGGTCCGCTGAACATTCCCGGTAACGCCGGTTCTTCTGAAACGTCCATTCTACAAGAATTCCTTTTTTTACCAGATGATCAATTTCTGAAATGCCTTCTGAGCACAACGATGTGTCTTCCTGCGGTGACCCGTCGGAGATGTCGTTTCTGGATCGATATTTGACGGTATGGATTCTGCTGGCCATGCTGCTGGGGGTGGCTCTGGGGTATGTGGTCCCGGGGGTGACCGATCCCATACAGCAGTGGCACCTGTTGGAGATCGGACTGGTGATCATGATGTATCCTCCGCTGGCTCGAGTGAAATACAAACAGCTACCGGCTGTGTTTCAGGAATGGCGCATTCTCGGATTGAGTTTACTGCAGAACTGGGTCATCGGGCCGATCTTGATGGTCCTTCTGGCGCTGGTGTTTTTCAGTGGGGCTGTCCCGGGATTGCCGGCCCGGCCGGAGTTTTTTCTGGGACTGGTCTTTATCGGGATGGCCCGGTGCATTGCGATGGTGCTGGTCTGGAATGAACTGGCGGATGGAATCTCCGGAATACGCGGCGGGACTGGTGGCGTTCAACAGTGTGTTTCAGATTTTTACATACGGAGTTTATATCTGGTTCTTTGCTCTTTTGCTTCCATCATTGCTCGGGCTAGAGGGCCTGGTGGAGGGCGTTCAGTCGTTTCGTATCACGCCGTACCAGGTCTTTTCCGCCATCGCGATCTACCTGGGCCTTCCGTTTTCGGCCGGTGTGCTTTCCCGGCTGATCGGGGAGCGTGCCAAGGGAACGGACTGGTACGAAGATCAATTTTTGCCCGCGGTTGATCCGCTCACGCTTGTTGCACTTCTGTTTACCGTTGTGGTGATGTTTGCCATGCAGGGCACGTCGATCGCCGCCCGGCCGTCGGATGTGTTGCTTATCTCCGTGCCACTGATCATCTATTTTGTGTTGATGTTCCTGGTCAGTTTCTGGATGGGGTGGGGGATTGGAGCAGATTACAGCACCACCACCGCAATCAGTTTTACAGCGGCGTCGAATAATTTTGAACTGGCCATCGCCGTTGCCGTGGCGGTGTTCGGGGTCGGGTCCCGGGTGGCGTTTACCACCGTGATCGGTCCACTTATTGAGGTGCCGGTATTACTGGCACTGGTGTACCTTGCGTTGTACTTTCAGCGCCGGTTCAACTGGTCGGATGATTCTGCTGGAAAGTCGGTCCGTATTTCCTCTCACGACGGATCATAAACCCGACAGGCCATCATTACGAGTGGTTTCTCCGAGATACTAAGATGCTACAGATCAGCGCCTGAATCGGCCACGTCGGTTTCGGTGGCCATCAGTTCTTTCTCCAGCTCCTCCAGTGTACGATTTTTGGTTTCGGGCATAATCAACCAAACAAAGAGCAGTTGGAAGAACATCATCACCGCGAAGAAGCTGAAGATGGTAGTGGCGGTGAAGGTACTCAGAACTGTAGGGGTCACCAGGGTGATTAGCGCGGCAAAGACCCAATGTGTTCCGGATCCAAGTGACATTCCGTAATCGCGGACGTTGTTAGGAAAAATTTCGGAAATGAATACCCAGATGACGGCACCCTGGCCAATGGCGTGCGAAGAAATGAAACAGCACAGGAATGTAACGATCAATATCTCAGCTCGGAAATGAAACGCGATGGCCACAGCTGATAAGGAAAGGATATAACCCATGGAGCCGATATACATCAGTTTCTTTCGGCCGGCTCTGTCGATCAGGACCATTCCAACGATGGTAAACACAAGATTGACGATTCCAATGGGAATGGACGCGCCAAGCACAGCTGTTTCTGCCAGTCCGGCCTCCTGAATGATGCGCGGAGCGTAGTAGAGCACGAAGTTGATCCCGGATACCTGGTTGAAGAAGGCGATCAGGAAGGCGAGCATAATGAGATATTGAAATTTGCTCGATAGAAACTCGGAAAGTGAAGCCCGTTCTTTGGACGCCGTTATTTCATCAAGGAGTCGGTCAATGTTCTCACCGGGATTCAGCTGTTCCAGAATGTTCCATGCCTTGTCTTCATCCCCCTGTCGAAGTGCCATCCAGCGCGGGCTGTTCGGTACACCAAGCACCAGCAGAAGGTACACGGCCGCCGGGATGGCTTCTACCCCCATCATCCAGCGCCAGGCGCTCGCATCGATGTACAACCCGATCAAGTAGTTCGAAATATAGGCGATCAGTATACCAAGCACCAGGTTGAACTGGTATGACGCCGTCATCCATCCCCGGTTATCCGAGGGGGTGATTTCGGACAGATAAACCGGGACGGCGACCGAGGAGGCCCCCACCCCAAGACCCCCGATAAATCGGGAAACCGAGAAAATATACGGGTTCGTTGCAAGGGCGGAACCGAGAGCGGAGGCAAGAAACAAGACCCCGATCCAGAACATCGTCGCTTTTCGACCCAGTTTATCACACGGGATGCCTCCGGTGAGGGCCCCGATGACCGTTCCCCAGAGGGCCATGGACATGATGAACGTTCCGTGGAACCAGTCGCCCAGATCCCACAACTCCTGAATGGGTTGGTCGGCCCCCGAAATCACAATTGTGTCAAAACCAAACAGAAATCCGGCCAGTGACGCCGCAAGAACGGAAAGAAATAGCTTTGTTGATCTCATGAGAATGCCTGGTTCGCGTTTAGAAGAGGGAAATGAAACGCTGGTTGTGTCGTGCAATAGTTCATATTATGTAGATTTCTGTCCTAAGGGACTTCTGCTCGAAAAGATTGAAGTAAACGACATAAAAAATCAAAGGGGGAGGGTTTGGCAGGGGTGGAAGAAAAAATTAGATCAAACCGTAGAGGATCTGCAGGGATGCCAGAAGGACAACAACTCCGGCAAGTCGACGAACCGCCAACTGGGACAGAAACGCCGCTCCGAGACGGGATCCGATCAGACCACCCACGGTCACAGCTCCAAGAAGAGGAAGAATGAGTTCGGGGTACACGTTTGAACGAACGAAATGGGCGGACAGGGCGGCGATCGAGTTCAGCAGGACGAACGCGGCGGCGAGGCTGGAGACCTCTTTCGCCGGTGCGTATCGGAGCAGTAGAAGAATGGGAATGAGAAATACGCCCCCACCGATGCCGGTGATCCCACCGAGGAACCCAATTGCTACTCCCAGTATTGACGATACGGAATATTGTCGCCCGACAACCACTTCCGAATCGGACTTCAACGTTCTGGTTCGGATGAACAGAAACACGCCGGTTGGTAATAGCACTCCGGCCAGGAACAGTTCCAGTGTCTGGGCTGTCAGTGGTATTAATCCACCGGCAAATGCGGCGGGCACGGAGGTAAGAAGAAAAGGAATCGACAGCGTGCGGTTAAATTCCCCCTTTCGCCAGTATGACCAGAACGCCAGTCCCGCTACGATGATGTTCAGGGCGAGTGCGGTCGAAGGAATTTGTTCCGGAGCAATCGGGAACAGGGCAAGAATGGCCACGTAAGACGATCCACCTCCCAGCCCCACACTCGAATAGAGACCGGCGACGATCAGAAATAGAACACTCAGAAGAAGGATTTGCTGGGTCATGAATGAATTAAAAAACTATAAGAGGGTATTGGGTTGTTCCCTTCTTGCCCGACTGTTGCGGTACGGACAAATTTAATCCCTGCCGGGCGATGACTTCCAGTTCGACGTGGCGTATACTCAATTGCGTCCCGGGGTTTTATTGATGTTGAATCGGCCAGATCTGAATGGTCTTTGTTCCGTCGCTGGCCCATTCGAACGGTCCGACCATGGGGTGACTGGCATTCCGGCGTTTGCCCCGGTAGTCCTCCGGAAATGCAATTTCATTTCCGGACCTCCAGGTAAAGGATTGGTTCTGGGCTCGGGTGGGATTGAGGCGGTGAGTGGTGACGGGTGAGCAGGCATGTTCGGTCCACCATTCGTTCTGCACCGCGAGCTGTAGATGCACCACGTTCTTTTCGGTCTGGAGTTTGATCTGTGGGTCGTGATTCTTCATCACGGTTGCGTTCCGGTCATGTGTTGATGGTGACGCACCGTTCAGGTACAGGTTTGATTCAGCCATTACCCCTTCCTCTCCGGAGATCGAATTATAGGGGTTGAGCCCGTTGTGTCCGGAGAAGATGTTGTTGTAAAACCGTTCGTCTCCTGCAGCGACGCGTTCAATTCCCGCGATGTCCGTTTGATGCGGTTTGAGGTAGGGGGTTTTTCGGCCCGGTCGACCATATTTTATTTTTCCCTGTATCAGGTTGTGCACATATGCTCCGCCGGCCGACCAGTCCCGGATCGCTTTTCGGTTGGAGAGCAACAGGTTGTGATCGATAAGCGTGGCGCCGTGGTTCACTTCGGTGAACAGGTCATACGCTTTGTTGTCATGGAGGAGGTTTCGCGTTACACGTGTGCCGTTGCTCATCCAGTCAATCCAGATGCCGTGGTGGCCGGAACGGTAGATGTGATTCCGGGCAATCAACGTATCGACCGGTCCATGCAGTTTGATCCCCGCCATTTCGGCGCCGCCAAAGTCGTCCGTCCGATGAATATCATGGATTTTATTATCGGTGATTGTACTGAAGGCTCCGCCCATGCTACCAACTATGCCTGCCTGGCCGCAGTGTGAAATGTGGTTGTTGCGCACCACGTGTCCCCCGATCTGCTCCTTCGACCAACCGTCTTCAAGCGCCTGCTTGATGGTTGCTATATATCCCTGGGCACTCTGTTCTTCATTCAGGTTGTCGTCGTTTTTCCCCAGGGTAATGCCTGTACAGCGTGAATGCCGGATGGTGTTGTTTTCGATCACCCACCCCTTGCTCCAGTGCGTTCCGATCAATCCAACCTGTTCTTCGGTGGGGGGCGCCCACTGTGTGGCCGCCTGGGTCATGGTAAATCCGCGGACGGTAATATAGTCTCGACCTGTCTCGGAAGGATAGAAAATTGCGGGTCGAGTAGTGATCTCCACCCGTTCCTTGTTCGGGTTCTTCTTCCCGAAATGGGCCCAGATGACGGTTCGGTCCTCGGGTCGTTGAAGGGTTTTTCGGGGTTGGTTTCGGAAGATCAACCAGACGGTGTGTTTGCCTCCGGTTGGTTTCATATCGGTTTTGACCGTGGTCCAGTTCTGCCAGCCACCGGTGCTGGAGACGTCAACGGCTCCCAGACGTTTTCCGTCCGGGTTGTTCAGCCGAATCTCGATCCGTCCCCCTCGCGTCGCCGAGGCGACCCGGAAGGAGATGGTTGAGCTGCGGTGGCCAAAGTCGACCTTTCTGTATTGCACGCGATCCCCATTCTTAATCCATCCGATCAGGCGACCCCCGTCGGATGATGAGGTGGTCTGTATCCCGTTTTTGGACGAAAACGACCCTGCATCCACGGAAGGCCCCTGCTCCGGACGAAAGGAGGAGACGTTCATCAGGTGCCGGTCCGTATGAAATTCCGTGTTCGGGGTCAGGGCAAACCAGCGTCGCTCGTTCGGGTCCGAATTGATGACCGCTTGTACTGAACCCACTTCGTCGAGAGC
>CAZQNZ010000124.1:0-7068 GCA_964594615.1 uncultured Planctomycetia bacterium | reverse complement strand
GTCAACGTCTGCGTCCAATAATAATTCAACGAATCTAACCAGTTCATATGGAGGCTCCATGTATAATGTTCTAAGATCCCGGAGATCCCCAAGATCTGTGGACACATCGTGCTTTTATGGTTCAGCCGGTACGTCCAGACCGTGTTCCTCGTGAACGTCGTGGCAGGAGACGTAGTGGTCCGTCTCCACCTCGATCAGTTCGGGTTCGTACTCGTCACAGGGACCGTACGCCTCCGGACAGCGCGGGTGAAACGAACATCCTGAAGGCGGATTCATGGGTGAGGGCACGTCGCCTTCCAGAATGATGCGTTCTTTTTCCTCCTGTGGTGCATCCTTCGGAATCGCAGAAAGAAGGGCCTTTGTGTACGGATGCATGGGATTGTTAAACAGTTCTTCCGTCTCCGCGATCTCCACAAGTTTCCCGAGGTACATCACCGCCACTCGATCACTGATGTGACGGACCACGGACAGATCGTGTGCGATAAACAGATAGGAGAGATCAAACTCGTCTTTCAAATCAATCAGAAGGTTCAGTATCTGTGCCTGTACAGAAACGTCCAGTGCGGAAACGGCTTCGTCACACACGATGAAACTCGGGTTGAGCGCGAGTGCACGGGCAATGCCGATGCGCTGACGCTGTCCTCCGCTGAACTCGTGAGGATACCGGTTGAGATGGCCGGGATTTAATCCGACGAGGTCCAGAAGTTCACGAACTCGATCCCGTCGATCCGCTGCATTCATCAGTCCATGGATTTCAATCCCCTCCCCCACGATCTGCTCCACGGTCATGCGTGGATTCAGCGATCCGTACGGATCCTGAAAAATGATCTGCATCTCGCGTCGTAACCTGCGCAGCGCGTTCGGCGGCAGTTCGAACACATCCTTTCCATCGTACATCACGGAGCCCTCCGTCGGCTCGATCAGCCGAAGTATTGTTCGACCGGCCGTGGTTTTCCCACACCCACTCTCCCCAACCAGCCCGAGCGTTTCCCCTTTTCGTATGTCAAAGCTGACGTTATCCACGGCACGCACCCATGAGGTCGGGCCGGTAAAGAGCCCCTCGTCGGCGGGAAAATATTTCTTCAAGTTGCGAACCTGAAGAAGGGCTTCCTCATCCGTCATGGGGACCTCCGTCTTCAAACAGCAAACAACGAACCCAGTGATTCGCATCCACCTGCAACATCGCCGGATCCTCCGTAGAGCAGTGATCCATTTCGTCCGGACAGCGTGGATGAAACCGACAGCCGTCGGGAAATTCCGTTGCGTCCGGCACCGATCCGTGAATGACTTCCAGCCGCTGTTTCCCACCCGACGCGTTCGGCCGACTCCGGAACAATCCTTTCGTGTACGGATGCCGGGGATCGTTGTAAATGGCCTCCGCCGGAGCGAACTCCTGAATCTGACCGGCGTACATCACGGCGACGTAATCCGCCAGTTCCGCCACCACCCCCAGGTCATGCGTGATCAACAGAATGGACATATCCAGCTCCTCCTGCAGATCCTTCAACAGCTCGAGCAATTGGGCCTGTATCGTCACGTCCAGTGCCGTCGTGGGCTCGTCCGCGATGAGCACCTGCGGATTGCAGGAGAGGGCCATGGCGATCATGGCACGCTGTTTCATCCCGCCGGACAGTTGATGGGGATATGAATCCACCCGGGATTCCGCGTCCGGTATATTGACCTTGCGGAGCATGTCGATCGCTCGCTCACGTGCTTTTTCGTGTGAAACGTCCTGGTGAAGCGTGATCGCTTCGACGATCTGATTCCCGATCGTGTAGACGGGATTGAGCGAGGACATCGGCTCCTGAAAGATCATGGAGATCTCGTTTCCACGCAGGTGCCGAAGTGCGTCCTCGTCCATGTCCAGGATATTCTGTCCGCGGTACAGAATTTCCCCTCCCTCGATACGGCCGGGGGGAGATTGAATCAGCCGAAGAATGGACAGAGCCGTGACACTTTTTCCACAGCCACTTTCCCCGACGAGGCCGAGTGTTTTTCCTTCGGGAATGGACCAGGAGACCCCGTCCACCGCCCGGGCAACCCCATCTCCCGTATGGAAGTACGTACGCAGGTCATTGACCTCCAGCAACAGGTTTTCCTCCGCGGGCCGAGGTATTTCCTCGTCCGTTTCCCGGACCGTCTGTGTCATGATGTTCTCACCGATTACGCCTCGTCAATTTGCTTTCATTTTTGGATCGACGGCATCGCGCAGGCCAAAGCCAATCAGGATGTACGCCAGCACGGCGAAAAAGAGAAACACGATGGGAATTATAATCAGATGTGGATGGTGATAAAACGCACTATTCTCCCGGGCGAACCCGAGCATCCGGCCCCAGCTGGGATACTGCTGCGCTCCGTACCCGATGAGGGACAATCCCCCTTCAAGAATCACACCGCCCGCAATGGCAAACGGTGCACTCACAAAGATGGGATAAATGGCGTTGGGCAGGACGTGCTTGAAGATCACGCGCATATTCCCCGCACCCAGTGCACGGGCGGCCATCGTGTACTCTTCCTCCCGTGCCTCAAGACTTGTACCACGAATCAGCCGGCAGGTGCCGGGCCAGCTCAGCAGACCGATCAGCACCATGATATAGAAAATGAACATCTGCTTGTTCTCCACCATCGACAGAAGAATGATGATCAGGAAAATCTGGGGAAACATAATGACCAGTTCCAGCAACCGGCTGATCCCCAGATCCACCCAGCCTCCAAAATAGCCGGCAATTGAACCGAGAATGATCCCAATCAACAGAGAAATGAACGTGGCCACGAATCCGACCGACAGCGAGATACGCGATCCGTAAAGCGCCCACGTGAACATGTCATTTCCCCGCCGGTCCGTGCCAAGCAAGTACATATGCATCTCGATGGGATGATTTTCGCGATACACCCGGTACCGTTCCGTCCCGGTGTATTCTTCTTTACTCAGGCCGAGATATTCGATGGTCCGTTCGTCCGCAACGCGCTGCACCTCCTGATCCCGATCACGCAGATCATTGAAGGCGTCGTCCGGTGAAGATCCATTCGGAATTCGTTCAACCAGGGATCCAAATTGATCAGCAGGAATTCCGGTCGTTCCTTCAATTTCCGACCGAAGTTCCTCATCCGCCGGACTCCCTCCCGTGCCACGCCACCGCTGAACCGCCTGCTCCAGAAACTCAGCCCCTGTAGCCTGAACCGGTTCCGTCAGCTCCGGCTGGTGGGCCTGCGCGACGATTTGGACCAATTCCTTCCATTTTTCAGCCTGAATGAGATCGATGACCTCCTTGTTCAGCGGATAACTGAAGGGGGTATGGTTTCGTGACTGAATGTTTTGCTGCGTATACAGTCGCGGGACCGGAGGAAACACCGCCGTCACCTCGCCCGGACTCGCGTTATCATACCGCTCGGGATAATTGCTGACGAGCGACCCCGACCGGACCGTAATCAAATAATCCGGAAACGTGAACATTCCAGCCAGGAGAAACAGACAAAACACGGCCACGCACCAGCCGACAAAACTGGACCGCCACCAGTGACTCCAATCAAACATCTGCCAGACCATGAAGGCCCCAACCGTCGCAAGGCCGTACAGCAGGGTCCCGGGCAACGGCACCTCGATACCAACCCCGAGGATCGACACGAACGTGGTTCCTGCAAGCATCCAGCTGACGAGCCAGACCACGGCGATCAGTGCCGGGAACACCACCCGTCCCACCGTCCGGGACCATTTCGATCCCTGCCAGTAGAAATACGCAAAGCCGGGCGCCAGCACCCCGGTGATGAGAAGCGAGAGCAACGACATGTTGTAAAACTTATCCACCAGGCGGGCGGAGAAAAACTGCGTAAACCAGGGAAACCGGGTCTGTTCGGCGGTGGACCAGTAGAAGGGATAACTGGACGACAGAAGAGGCGCCGTGAGAGCGATCAGAAAGAAGAACAGCACCAGGTACAATCCAATCATGTTTTCCCGGTGAGACCGAAACTCCTTCCAGATTTTCTGGGAATAGGACTCCCCCACGTCAGGGACGTCTTCCGCTCCGTTTCCGGTCGATGAACGGTCGGATCTGGATGACATTACGTGTCCACTTCATCGAAATCCAATCTCGGATTGACGATCACGTACAGCAGATCGGAAATCAGAATGCCCACCATCACCAGCACGGCAGTAATCAGGAGGAAGCACATCATCACGTTGTAATCACGGGCCTGCGCGGCCTCGAAGAACATTTTTCCAACCCCCTGAATTTCGAAAATAATTTCAATGATCAGCGACCCGCCCACGATGCGCGGTAACAGATTGGCAAACAGGGTAATGATCGGATTCAGCCCGTTGCGCACGACGTGTTTTCCAATCACGCTGAATTCCGACAATCCCTTCGCGCGAGCGGTACGGATGTAATCCTTCCGACTGACTTCCAGCATGGACACCCGGCTATACAGTGCCAGGCTGGCCATGCCGAACACGGACGTGGAGAACATCGGTAGAAACGCATGGTACAGGTACGTGACCGTACCGTTAAAGAAGGACGACAGGTGACCGGTGAATCCAAGGGCTTCCTTTCCACCGCCCGTGAACGCCCAGAAGAGGTGCCAGAGGACCTGGTCGTACCGGGCAAGCCCTCGCGCGGGAAAGAGCTGAATGAGTCCGCCATCTCCCGGGTTGGCAAAGAAATAAATCAAAATCATCGCGGCCGCGTACCCGGGGATGGCCCAAAGCATCAGCAGGGACACTGAAATACTTCTGTCCGTAAGCGTCCGCTGCGTCACCGCACAGATAACGCCCAGGGGAATCGCCATGAGGTACGTAAATAGCGTGGCTAACAGCATGAGCGGACCGGTACGCCAGATGGCCCGCTTTAATCGGTCATAAACCGGCTCGACCGGACTGGACATCGTCTCTCCGAAGTTCAGCCGAGCGAGATTCCACATGTACAGGCTATACTGCGTCTGTGCAAACATGTATCCGATGCGACCCACAGAGGTGAACCGGTAGTCCGAGCGATTCTGCTCCCACCACCGTTCCCAGAGCTGAATACAGCTTTTTATGCTTTCACGTGATGAAAACACGTCCATCCGATAATGTTCCGGTGCATCGGCAAATTCGATCAATACCTGGGAGGCAATGGCCCTCCTGGCAAGTGATTGGTCCGGATCGTTTAATACGTCAACCATGTAGGGAAGATCAGATTTCCCCAGATCACTCCGGATCATGCGTCGGCGTCTGAAGTCATCCGACTCCTCCTGCAACTGCTCCATGACCGTTGATAATTCCCGGCGCCTGGCCTGCGATACCTCCTCGAATTGCTGCTTGTTTTCCTGCCACCAGCCCTCCGCCCACAGAAAGGCGACATTTTCCGCATCGCTGCGTAATTCGGCTCGCTTTGTCGCAGAGAGATTGCGATCCGGCAAGCGGAAGGTGGCACCGAATGCATCACCCGTCAGGTTGTTCAGCAAACGCACAACCACATCCAGCCGGCGACGGCTTCCATAGGCAAAAAGGCCGGCGACGCTGCGATTGAAGCGTGGCGGTTGGTCCGGATCCAGAAGCAGTTGATCCGCACTCAGAGAAAGATCCCCATGCTGATCGATGAAGGTTTCAATTCGGTCCGCGGCCTGATCCCGCAGATTGTTCCGTTCGGCATCGGCCAGCTCCTCCGTGGACAGCCGTTGCTCCGTCTCCGTAAGGAAGCGGAGCAGGTCTTCTGCAGCGTTTCGCGATTCGCCGGAGGAGGTGCCATTCGCTGACGGGTGAGAGAGAGAGGCGCGGAGAATCAGGATGTTTCCATGCAGGTGAACCGTCGGATCAAGGGAGGCGACCCCGGTGGGCACCCGAATCCGACCGACCTTTTCCTCCAGCTGACGGATCTCCTGTTTTTGATCTTCCCATACCTGGGCTGTCCCTTCCGTACGTTCGTCGAATTGATCCTGAAGAGCCGCCATCCGGTCGCGAAATTCCTGAACGTGTCCATCCAGTTCCCGAAACCGATCACGGACGGAATGAAATTCCTCCATCAGGAGCGGGAGCAACCAGGTGTCCCGGTCGGCAAGGTTGAGGAGAAGTGTCTCCCAGATTGCACGCTGTGCAGCCTGACGCACTTCAAACGGTCGTCCATCCAGTGCGGTTTTCGGCGCCGGAAGTCGGATCCGATCGAAATACCCCAGCAACTGATCACGTTCCGATCCGCTCACGTTACGGAGGTATCGCACGCGACGGGGCGTGTGCCAGGTGAGGAAGTCCACCCAGAACAACAGCTCCTTCCGGTAATCACGATACGGTCTCGTGTTCAGAAAAAGCGGCTTATCCAGATGATGCGCCTGCTTGAAGCGAATCAGTTGCTGGGCACGACTTGAATCCTGTTCGCGTTCTCCGAAGTTGACTTTCTGCTGGGTGGGATCTCCGGGGGCCAGTCGAAGGATGGCAAACACGACGATCGTGATGCCAAGGAACGTCACGACCATCGTCAATCCACGCTTGATCAGGTATTTCCACATAAACGAACCGGATGCGTTACGGAAATAAGGGAAGACCCGTTCGGGTTACAGGGCAAGAAACGGTCCGGAGCCGATCAATTGAAAGCCCGTGCTCAATTGCAAAACCGAACCGGAAAAACCTCCCTGCCTGCAGGGATTTTTCAGGTGACTATGTTAACTGATCGGGAAACTGTTTCAAAATATTGCGGGTAGAGTACGTGAACCGCCTTGGTCGTCGATCCGTTGGACGTCGAGGATAGGATTACATGTAATTCGACACCACTCTCATTGTGCTCCGCCCCACCCTCACCTCCTCCCGAAATGGGTCCGATGACCCGTCATCATCCGATTTGAGAACGAAGCGTACTGCTTATTCCCCCTCCAGCGAAATGTCTTCTCAAGCGTATTGACGGGCGTGACGGCCGGCGTCGACGGAGGACGAAGGAAAGGTAGCCAATCAGAATTTGAACACCGGGCTTCCTTCCAACGTCCGGTCTCAATGAAATTCTGTCCGTAATCCGTTTTGATGAATTACGTATGTAGCTGCATTCGTTCGTCTGTGAACACCTTAAACCAGAAATCCCATGACCCAACCCGTCCGATTCACGCTCC
>CAZQNZ010000123.1:0-7085 GCA_964594615.1 uncultured Planctomycetia bacterium | reverse complement strand
GAAGCGACGGCGCTGGCAGGAAACGGCGGAGCAAGAGATCTCCGTGGATCCCGGCGACGGTGAAATGCCCTGTCGGGAACCCTGTCAGGTGATGATCAATGAAGCGCGAGACGTTGTTAGTTCATCCGATTCTCACGACCACACATGAGCGATCAGGCGATTACACAAGATGGAATGGTTTACCTGGTTGGAGCGGGACCGGGGAGCCCGGAGCTGCTTACCGTCCGTGCACATCGCCTGATATCAAATGCGGATGTCCTGCTTCACGATTCACTAACCCAGGAGGAGGTGATTAACCTTGCGCCACTCACGGCGGAGATCCACAACGTCGGGAAAAAGCCCGCAGATAAAGGGGGAGGACGGGTGTCACAGGAGGCCATCAATCGCCTCATGAAAAAGAAAACGGATGAGGGGCACGCGGTGATTCGATTAAAAGGAGGCGATCCAAATGTCTTTGGCCGAGGTGGAGAAGAATCCCAGTACCTCGCTTCAAAGGGCATTCCGTTTGAGGTTGTGCCGGGGGTCTCCAGTGTACTTGCTGGACCGGCGGTCGCCGGGGTTCCGCTCACGCATCGAGAGCTCGGGTCCAGTTTCACCGTGATCACCGGTCACGAGGACCCCTCGAAAGAAAACAGTGCGCTGGACTGGCAGGGCATCGGTAAAATGGTGAAAGCGGGAGGAACGCTGATCGTTCTGATGGGGGTTCGACGTCTTGAACAGAACGTGGAGGCATTGCTCGAACAGGGCGTTTCTCCGGATCTGCCGGCCGGTGTCATTGAGAGGGCAAGTTATGCGGATGAATTCGTCCTTACCGCTCCGCTGAACGAATTTGTTGAACGGAGCCGGGAGGAGGATGTTTCGCCCCCCGCCGTTTTTGTGTTTGGAAAGGTGGTGTCCCTGCGGGAACGGGTGAAGGATCAACTGGTTCGGGAACAAAATTCCTTCGTGGATCATCTTCTGGATGCATCGACGGAACAGCTTTAAGATCTCGCAATGATGTTGTTTACAGCTAAAATACGTTGTTAAACCATGAATGACACATATGAATGGTCGATTTTCGATTTAAATCAGCAGGAGATCGGTTCAGGACCGAAGAGCGCGGGTGATCTCAGTCCGGAGCAGGCGGCATGTGCCATGCGCCAGATGTTAAACAACGACGTTCATCCCGCCACGCTGGGGGTGTTCCTCCTGGCCAATCGCTGGAAAACCAACACGCAGGAGGAGCTTCTTGCTTACACGGAAACCATGCGAGAGCAGTCCGTGCGTGTGGCTGAACCGGACGTCGATCCGGTGGACTGCGGGGCGAATTATGATGGGAAGGTCAAGAGTACCGTGCTGAGCGTGGCGGCCGGGATCATTTCTGCAGCAGCCGGCACACCCATCGTTGCACACAGTGGGGATCGTGTACCCACCAAACATGGAACGACGTACAAACACGTACTGGATGGTCTTGGTGTGGAAACGGACCTGGAACCGGAAGACAGTGCACGGATGGTGGATGAGACCGGGTTTGGCTTTTACTATCAGCCCCGGTTTAATCCCGGCATTCACAACCTGCTGGATGTTCGAAACCAGTTTGGGGTGCGCACGGTGCTCAATACGATCGAAACATTCGCCAATCCGGCGAACGCTTCGGTACACATCGGAAGTTTTTATCATCTCCCCTTCGCGAAGAAAACCATCGATACCTTCAGTGGAAGTGAGGATCAGGACGTCCGGCGGATAGTGATGTTCCAGGGCATGGAAGGGTACGATGATCTTCGTCCGGGGTATACGAAACTTGCTGAGTGGACGCCGGAGCAAGGTATATCGGAGGATGAAATCGAAACGGCTGAGTACGGGATGGACCTTGAAAACGAGGCTCTTTACGTTGATGACACCGATGGTGATTCCGTGGAGGTTACGCAGAACATTCTCGAAAATGATCTGGACGGGCCCTTCCGGCAGGCCTCGCTTCTGAACGCCGGACTTCGGATTTACGCAGGGGGGGATGCCACCTCGATCCGTCATGGATTGGAGAAAGCGGAGGAGGTGCTGGAATCGGGTGCTCCCGCACAGGTCCTTTCCTCACTACGAGAGTTTCGGTCTTAAGTTTCTGACAACGTTGCAGAAGGGTAACCACAGGAAGATGACTGCTGACACGTCCGAGACCAATCCATCCGTTCAGGACAAACCGTACCGGATCATCTTTGAAGGGAAGTCGTGCATCGGGACCGGGGAGTGTGCACAGGTTTCCGAGAACTGGGAAATGGATCTTGGTACGGGAAAGGCCAAAGTAAAATCGATTTTCATCGGGGAAGATGAATTCGACGACAACCTGGAAGCCGCACAGCGGTGTCCCGCCAAAAACGGGATTGGCGTCATTCATCTGATCGATCGAGAGACCGGCGAAGAAATCTATCCTGATCCAAACGGCGACGGCAGTATCTCCGTCGATCAATGAATGGGGAATGAGGCCATGGATCAGGGGACGGGGAATGGATAACGTCAGAGTTCCCTGTTGAAGAGCAACGGAGAAGTCAGGCGTCCCAATCGCTGCAGAGTCGGTCCACATCGAACACCGGTCCTTCCCGACAGACTGTTTTTACCTCCGCTTGTCCGGTCGCCGGGTCCTGTACCTTCACCACGCATGCACGGCAGATGCCGAGGGCACAGCCCATCTGTCGTTCGATGGCCACCTCCCCGGCAAGGTTCCGCTCGCGGGTCAATTGACGGATGGCCTCGAGCATGCCGTGCGGTCCACAGCCGTAAATTTTCATTGGAGAGGGGAACTGATCTTCTCGATCCAGGTGTTCGTAGAGTTCCGTGACCACCCCTTCGTATCCACGAGATCCGTCGTCCGTGGAGATATGCAATCGAATGCCCGGATAATCGAAATCCTCTTCACACATCACCTCCTCCGCTCGGCGAGCGCCCATTAGAACGTCGATTCGCTGATCTCCGGAACGGGTTCCGGACATCTGGCGGGCAAACATGTGAATGGGGGGGATTCCAACACCCCCTCCGATGAGAACGGGATGGACCCCCGGCTCCGGAGGTGTGAACTGGTTTCCAAGGGGACCCATCAGTTTGAGTTGATCACCCTCGGATAAACGGGACATTTCCCGGGTGCCTTTGCCAACGACCGCATATAAGAAATCCGCCCGAACCCGGTCGTTCTCCATCCAAACGTCATGAAACGAGAACGGTCGACGGAGAAGCGGGTCCGACGCGTCCGTCACCTGAAGATGGGCGAACTGCCCCGGTTGCACGTCAAAACCGGAGGCTTCAAAGGAAACACCGAGGCGCAGGTAACGGGGGCTGACGGAGCGATTGAATTCCACCCGCGCCGGGCCATTGTACAGATTTGGGTTCAGGTCGGGTAATTTCATGGCATTGGTGATTCAATGTAACAGAGCATCACGGATTATTACAAAATCGCATGGTTCAAACCTTTACATCCTGCCGATCATTCGTTACAAATATACTCCCTATGAATTTTTTGTCTTACGCCAACGTAGAAACGGATGGACTCGTCGAATCAACCAGACGGTGATGGGTTAAGGGTGTTGTTTGAACGTCATCCTCACGCAATTCTTGAACTTGAGGACGGCGTTATCAAGCGGACCAATCAGGCCGCACGGCGGATGCTGGACGTGGACCGGGAGCAGTTGGTTGAGCGCGAGCTTCATGCACTGTTTCCGGACGATCTGGATGGCGTGGACGACCTGATAAACGATCTCCACACGCCCCGCAGGCAAACGTCTCTCCCTCTTAAGGAAGCATACGGGGAAGACCGACTGGCGGAGGTCACACTCCTGAATGATCCAGCTCACCGGTCCGGTCGCCAGTTTATCATGCTTCAAACGGTACAGAACGGGATGCAATCGGATTCAGCGTCCCCGTATCGAGATGGAAATACTCAGCGTGAATCTTTGAGGAAAACATTATCCACGCTGCGAAATCGAATAGCTGTGGATGTGGTATTTCTCGGTCAGGAACATCCCGCGTCGCCCTCTACTGAGACACTCGTATTTCTTTCCGGCGGAACAGACGATGGAACGGCCGTAGCGGAAGAAGGTCACGGGGACATTTATGAACTGGTGGACGAGGAATTCGTCTATTTTCGTTCCGACGTGATCGCTCAGGTGGATTCCCCCTCCGTTCTTCATCAGTTGAACGCGAGTGGATTTGCTGCCATTCATTTTGAGGCGCTGGATCAACAGTACTACCTCTGCGTGGTTTCTGAATCTCCTTTGACCTCCGGTTCTGAGGTCCTGGATCAGCTACATCATTTCGCACGGAAAATCAGTGAGCTTCTGGATCACTCACTCTCGTCATCGGACGTGAACTTCCGGATCTTATTCGATCGTAACCCGGTTCCATTGTGGATTTACGACGTTGATACACATGCCCTTCTCGACGCCAACCAGGCTGCTCAGAATGTGTATGGGTATTCCCGGGACGAGTTCGTCAGTCTCTTTGTGGATGATCTGCATCCCGACGACAAACCAGTGGAGGAGCTTCTTACATTCGAAAGTGAAGAGGAAGGGGGATCCTGTGTCGAGCTGCCTCAGGAGACAAAAAATGGGAGTCTCATGAAAGTTGAACTGGGCACATGTCCGGTGAAATATGAAGGATCATCCGCTCGGTTGGTCTCCGTACGAGATGTCACCCGTCAGAAACGTGCACTTCGCAAACTTGAGCGACGGCTCGATTACGATCAGTTGACGGGTCTTCCGAACCGGTCGTATTTTCAACAGAAGCTCCGCGAACAGATGGACGAAGGGGAGGCGGGTGAATGTACAATTGGTGTCTTCTATCTGGACATTGATAATTTCAACAAGATTAACGACGTGCTGGGTCACTCATTCGGTGACCAGGTCCTCGTATCCATTTCGGAACGATTGCAGAACTGCATGCCTGAAGAGGGGTTGCTTGCCCGATGGGCCGGGGATGAGTTTATCGGGTTTCTCCCGGATCTTGAGACCACGGAGGATCTGGAGGAATTGATGAATCAGTTTCGGGACGTTCTTCAAACGCCGGTTGAACTGAATGAACGAACGTTCCACCTGGATTGTTCGATTGGGTTATCACTTTATCCGCACGACGGCTCAAACCCGGAAGAGCTGATTGGTAAATCCGACGTAGCGATGTCACGTACGCGTGACGGTTCCAGTAAGTTTTACGAGTATTATATCGAGGGGGACCTTGAGGAAACGAGTAAGGAACTACAACTGCTGCATGACATGAAGAGAGCAGTTCGGGAGAACCAGTTTGAGCTGTATTACCAGCCGTTTGTTGATTCTGATACCGGAAGGGTTTCCGGTTGTGAGGCGTTGATCCGCTGGGATCATCCCGAGCGTGGGATGATCCAGCCCAGTTCATTTATTCCCACGGCGGAGGCGACGGGCTTGATTGTCCCGATCGGAAAGTGGGTGATCCGTCAGGCCTGCGAGCAGATTGTCGAATGGAGCGACGGGGGCAAAGACCCACTTTACATTTCCGTGAACATCGCCGCACAGCAGATTCAAGAATCGGATTTCCTTCCACACATCAAGCAAAGCCTGGATCGAACGGGAATCGAACCACATCAACTTCAGGTGGAACTGACGGAAAGTACGATTATGAACAATCTTGACCGGGGGACCAAAATGCTCGGTGAACTCCAGGAAATGGGGGTGCGTATTGCGATTGATGATTTCGGAACCGGCTATTCCTCACTTGAATATTTGATGCGATTGCCGGTGGATCTTCTGAAGGTGGATCGATCATTTACCGAGCAGATCTCGGAGGAACCGTACGTGGTGGACCTCTTCCACCTGATCCGGACGATTTCTGATCGATTGGACCTGGACGTGCTGGTCGAGGGTGTGGAATCGCGGGAGCAACTACGCACAATCCAGGATCAGGAGTGCAGCATGTTTCAGGGGTATTTATTTGGTCATCCTTGCAGCAGTGACCAGTTTCTCAAAGCACTCAGGAGTGGTGACTTTCTGAACCATTCCGTGGAAGAGGAAGAGTATGGGTGTGCTTGATCCGTCGGACGAAGACCATATGCGGGAAGCTTACAAGGAAGCCCAGGCCGCGCTTGATATGGACGAGGTACCGGTCGGCGCCGTAATCATCCATCCGGATCGGGGGGTTCTGGCTCGCGCACACAACATGACGGAAACGCTGAACGACCCCACAGCCCACGCTGAGACGATTGCCCTGACCCAGGCAGCGGATGAACTGGGGGACTGGCGTCTCGAGGATTGTCAGATGTACGTCACCCTGGAGCCGTGTCCGATGTGTGCGGGGGCGCTGGTCCAGTCACGCATCGATACGCTGGTTTACGGGACCTCGGATGAGGAAGGTGGGGCCTGTGGCAGTCTGTATAACATCGTACAGGATCACCGTCTCAACCATCGCGTGAACATCCGTCGAGAGGTGCTTGAACAGGAATGCAGGGAGCTCCTGCAATCCTTCTTCGATCAACAGCGATAACGACATGGTGCAGCGAAATCACGCTCATCCCTATTACACGAGGAGGTCCTCCGAACGGACTCGGGCTGGGGGTCAGGGAGGTGTTACTTGTCTGTTTCGCGTAGATCTTATACGATATTCCAACCTTGCTTATTCGTTCCGGTGGGCCAGGGCCGTTTTGGAACTGGCATCCATGAGTGAGATACCGGGACGGAGGCATTCACAGGGGGATGCCAGAGTGGTCAAATGGGGCGGTTTCGAAAACCGTTGGGCGTGTCAGCGCCCCGGGGGTTCGAATCCCTCTCCCCCTGCTATTACATCAATGCACGACCGTCCGGTGCTGTTTTGGCTGATAGAATGCACAGGCAACGTTTGACATCTCCTCCGGGCGGAACTGAGTTGCTTTTCAGTTCCCGCTTGTGTCATCGTGCCGTAACCGATGCCGGAACGGGGTTGCGACGGGGAGCAGGTGATGTCGGGAGGATGAAAAATTTTTCTGCATGCAGTACAATCATACGATTGACGGCTGTCGTTGTTCATTGAACGGCAGCGGGTAAGAAAACTGGTTGAAACGACGATCTTTGGAGAGGTGCCAGAGTGGTTAAATGGGCGCCCTTGGAAAGGGCGTGATCTGCCTA
>CAZQNZ010000122.1:0-7123 GCA_964594615.1 uncultured Planctomycetia bacterium | reverse complement strand
TTGACACACCGGTTCATCTGGCGGGCGTACTCGATGCAAACAAGCAGTTGCACATATACGTCAATGGCCAACGTGTCCGTTCGTCCGACGGGCATCCCATTGCGGTCAATCCGAACGATGATCTGGATGTCGGGGCGGACGGCGGTTCACGGGTGGGTCCTCAGTCCGGGTCGCGTCCGTTCAAGGGAGATTTACGGGACGTCCGGGTCTACTGGGGCGTACTCTCACCGGAACAGGTGAAGGAGTGGGCGACAACACGTCCGTCGTTCGGTGAATAAGAGCACGACACAAACGTCCCACAATGGGCCGTCAAGTTTGGAATACCCGCTTCGACAGAATGAAGGATTATTGTAATGCGCAGGGGCTCCTCAGACGAGGTCTAACAAGCTCCGAAGGAGCGAGAGCAAATAGCATGGGGCGTAAGCCCCATGTACAAACGGGGCTCTAAAGATGAGAGCCCCGAACGGGGCGACATTTTTTTTCTCCCGGTATAACAATCGAACCTGTTAAGCGTTCATCATGTGTCGCCCCGTTGGGGCTTGTCAATTCATCGTCTCTTTACACACAGGGCTCACGCCCTGTGCTATTTGCTGTCGCTCCGTTGGAGCTCCCTTTGCATCGTCTGTGATTTTCTCCGTGCGAACAGAAAAATGCATCCGCACTGAAGTTACGTACGTCGGGTCGCTTCCGGTTTGATGGTGGCGTCGGCGATATACAGGTTGCGCATGAACTCGTCCAGCTGAAACAGCGTACCTCGGAACTGCACGTCGTCTCCTTCTTCAAGTCCTTCCGGCTCACCGTCCGGAAGGTGAACAAATGCGTAGCAATCCCGTTTGACCTCCGTTCCCTGCTTTCCACTGTGCAGTAGCACTTTAATCAGGCCGCCCTCCCGATCCCCTCCGAATTTCATCGATAACGAGAGGGTTTTGGCTTCCTGAAATTTGCCGGACCAGGAGACTTCTTTTCCTTTGTACGTTTCTTCAAACCGGTTTCCCGCATCCACGCTTGTGGTACGGGGGTCGAACAGCTCCTGAATGACGGTGGTTTTGTCGGTGAGTACGGTTTCCTTATCCGGTGTGGATTGATTTGAGGAAGACGGTTCGGCGTCCCCGTCCGGTTGTTCAGGGGGCTGTGGTTCTCCCGGTGACGAGACCTCTGGAATATCAGCGGGTTTCGCCTTGTCCGGTTGTGTCTCGAAATCACTACTGGAGGGTGGGGCCTCGGTCTCTTGAGGCGTGGTATCCGCAGCGGACGACGGTTCTGGTTCCTCCGGTTGATCGGCAGGTGTGGCATCGGAGGGTGGTTGGTTCGCCGGGTCGTAGTCGTCGGAGGAGGATGTATCGACGGCCGGGTGTTCAGCAGGATCCGGCTCGGACTTTTGATCACCAACGTGTTCGGAGATGACCGCCTGTATTTCGTCGGACGGAATGCCGGCTTTCCGAGCGGTCCGTTGATAGTGTGCTCGAAGCATGGGGTCGTTCGGCTCCTGGCGAAGTGCTTCTTCGTACAGGCTTGCGGCCTCGTTGTAGTTCTCCTCTATGAATTCCGCGGAGGCCTTATGTGTCAGGGCATCCACGTTTTCCGGATCCGCGTCCAGGCTTTTATCGTACTGTTTTCGAGCCTCCGGTATATTTCCGTTGTTCTGTTCTCGCATGCCCTGATGCAGTTCATCGTCCGCCTTCCGCTCCTGATCCGTTTGTTCACCTTCCAGCAGACGGGCCGTTCGAATGGCCTGGTCGAGCATGCTTTTCAGTTGGGATTGGTTACGGACGACCCCTTCCTGAACCAGTTCAATTTTCGTGTCTGTAATTTCACTATGGGGATAGGATCGAAATAAGCGAATGAACTTTGTCATGCGTTCCTGGGTCAGAAATGAACGTATTTGCTGTTGGTTTCGCCCTTTGACAATAATTTCATTGTCGAATGACTCATTCCCGATTTTTATGTCCTGCCCGCCGAGGAACGTTCCAATGCTTTGCAGGAACCCTTTCGAGGAAAGCTGAAAAGAAAATGGAATTTCCGATAATTGAACTCGAGCTGCCGTAAAATATTGGTTGGAGTTTCGGTTGTCCGAGTACGTCCACATCCGAACCCGGTATCCTTCGTAGGTTCCGGTCATTGAGCGTTCCGAAAGCAGGCCGGAAAGGAAGGTGCTTCCGTAGGAAAAGCGGAGGTCCAGTTCCCTTGCCGTTTCCCGCCAGGTCTCGTCCGTGCGACTTTGCCGGGACACGGTGTAGACGATTGTGATCAGAACGATGCCGAACGTAATAAAAATGAAGAAGCACCACATTGGGGGGTTCGGTTCAATCGATGAAACTGATCGTTACTTTTCGGATACAAACGAAGTCAACAATTGTTGAATGCTCGAGGTACACATGGCCCGTTTGCACTCGCGTGTTAATCAAAAAGGGAGGCGATGGAAAGCAGGGTATCCCTGAGCTGAGGGTGTTTGAACAGGGAGACACTGATCAGGGTTCCAGCGGCGGCTTTTGCATCCTGAAGTTCGGAGAGGGGGCCTTCCGGACCACTGACGACTTCCGCCAGTTCGTACTTCAGACGATTGGCCGCTTCCCCCGGAGTCAGCTCCACCACCTGTTTTTTCAGGTGTTCCATGATGTTCGTAAACACACCGGCGTCCAGCCACTTCCCTTCGCAGCTGGGGCACATGTCCAGGTGCGTACGGGACTGTCCGAACTGTACGGTCACCAGGTTCTGGTCGGTGCAGTCCGGGCACGGACGGTGGGAGGGCATGCCGTATGTGGTTTGCAGGGCTTCCAGTTCGTCGTCCACCCATCGAAGATCCGTCCACTTCTCCCCTTCCGCTCGATCTTTAAGCTGCCGGAGTTCGTCGTCATTCAGCCACATGCCGTAGCAGTTCGGGCATCCTTCAAGTTCAATGCCGAACGCTTCATATCGTTCCAGTGCGGTGTCGCAGGCGGGACAGCTCAGGTCGGTTGATTTGATCCATTCCGCATCACGGATCGGTCGAAACGGGGGGGCGTCGCTTTCTGCCTCCTCCGGTGTTTCGTCCGAATCATCCGTCGATTCCTCCTGGATTCGATGACGCCAGTACGGCCGGTGGATTTCATTGATGAAATCGGAGAAGCCGTTCCCCCGGACCTCCATAATCTTGTTCAGTTCCTCGTTGATCTCATCCAGTTCATCTTCGTCCAGCCAGAACCCCTCGCAGTGCTCGCAAAAATTGAGCAGAACGTCCGAGTACTCGAGGAAATGGACGTTTTTCATCGGACCGGACTCGCAGCACGGACAGGGACGTGTCGGGTTGACGTCCGCGCTGGCGTCCGTACGGGTGGACACTTCAACACTTCCCTCCACCTGATCCGCCATGCGATCGAGTTGTCCTCTGGGGAGCCACAGGCTTTCACAGGTGGGACAGAGGAAGTAATACACCTCTTGCTCTGTGGTTCGAATGGTGTGCTTTATGAGGTCCTGTTCACAGTTGAGACATTTCATTTGCGTATCAGCATGGTAAATCGGGTGTATGAAAACGGGTCGTTTCGACTGCCGTATGGCGATAGGCCGCGGTCCGGACCCACATGCTCTCGTTGCCGTACGGCATACAGGATACCAGCAGTCCGGGGCGACTTTACATGTTCATTCCGGAGGGGGGTTCATCCATCGGGGAACCTATGGAGAGGATGTCGACTCATGTTGAACGGTTCGGGGAGACGGGGTAGCCATCCGGTCGTTTTGGATGACAGCGTTGGATGGAGGGTCAACGGCACGACGAAAGAAAACCGTACCTCCCGGGTGCCGGTACTGTTGCGAACGATTCGGCGACCGGGAACGTCAATGAATTTGATCCGCCACCCGGTCGGTCACCTCTGTCTGTTTCTGTCGGAGGGGGTCACTTACCTCCACCTCATACGGAGGATCCGCTTGCTCGATGCCCCGGATGCGTTTCGGGAGTTCGTCCCGACGACGACCGGCCCGTTCGCGAGCTTCGTTGAGGGTGTCGTCTGCCTCCGGCAGGCGCTGTCCCTGTTTCATGACCGGTTCAAGCAGAGGTCGGCCGTCCTGCTCCTCCTCCGGCGTGCCGATGATGTCCCGCACCGCTGTCCCATCGTCCATTTGCCGGTATACCTGCTTTTTGCCCGGAAGGATTTTCTTGCCCGAGGACAGTTTTAATCGGCCCGACCCGGCGTATTCCGTGAGCTTGTACACGATGTCGACACCGGGGGCATCCTTCGAGACCCCCATCCGTGTACCGACCCCGAATCCGTCAATCGGTGCGTCCGCATCGAGCAGCTCGGTAATCTTCCATTCGTCCATTCCACCGCTGGCGAAGATGTCCACGTCCGTTAAACCCGCCTTATCAAGCATGGACCGTGCCCTCCGGGCAAGGGCCCCGATGTCTCCGGAATCCAGCCGAATTCCCCGGACCTGGAACGACTCCCCGCGCTCTTCAGCTAACTGGATCACCTTTCGCACCCCCTGCAGCGTGCTGTACGTATCCACAAGCAGGATGGTCTCCGGGTACTGCTCGGAGAACGCACGGAAGGCCTCCATTTCTGAGTCATGACTCTGGATATAGCTGTGCGCCATGGTGCCGGTCACCGGGATCTCCTCGTACACCCGCCCCGCGAGCACGTTAGACGTCGCGTCACAACCGGCGATGTGGAACGACCGGGCCGCTTTCAGGCCCGCGTCCGTGCCGTGCATCCGACGCAGGCCGAAATCCACCACCGAACTCGAACCGGCCGCGTGCACGACGCGGGAGGCCTTGGACGCCATCAGGGTCTGATGGTGAACCTGGTTCATCAGAAACGTTTCCGCCAGCTGAGCTTCCGCGATGGGCGCCGTCACTTCAAGAAGCGGTTCGTCTTCAAAGAAGGGGGTGCCCTCCGGTAACGCTCGAACGTCTCCCGTAAACTGAAAGCCCTCCAGCCACTCGATGAAGGAGGGGGAGAATTCGTCGAACGATGACAGGTACGCCAGGGCCTCTTCTGTAAACGAGACCTGCTCAAGATACCGCAGGGCTTCATCGAGACCGGCAGCCAGAAAGTAGTTCCAGGAGGAGGGCAGCGTTCGGATGTACATGCTGAACGTCGCAGGATCCGTCATTCCCTCCTCCACGAACGCCTGCATCATGGTGAGTTCATACTGATCCACAAGCAGGGCAGCGTCTTCAGCCGTGATCCATGGTTCTCGCTCGGGCAAATCTGTCATGACGATTAATTGTTTCACACGTTGAAAAGGAAGCTGAGCTACAGAAAGTAATTTAATCGTTGCGATCGTCGCCGTGCGCGCCTTAGATACCCAAACCAGCATGCCACAAACCAATACAGAACCGCGACCGTGAGGGAGCGGGCATTTTCCGTTCGCTCATCACCACAGGCAGGGCCACAGCCGGAGAACATTCTCAAGAATCAGCTGGCAGATCCGAGAGACTCGACATTCACCGCGGGTACAACCACTAGCCGCACCAGTCAGAACCGGAACGGAAAAGGTTCCTGTCTGATACACACCGCCGGTTCCCCGGTGGATTTGCCGGGGAGCGCTTCAGCAATGTGATTGAGTTGACAGGAGAAGGTTCTCTCCGTTTTGATGACGACTTACTGCTTCGGTTTGGACGTCTTCTTACCCTCGCATTCGGAGGAGGTACTGACCTTGCTTTCCTTGTTCTTCTTGCACTCCTTCTTGCTTTTCGCCGTTTTCTTGGAGGACCAATCACATTCCTTGTCCTTTTTGTCACATGATTTGCCCTCCTTCGCCTGCACCGCCACCGCGGACGTGGAGGTGTTGGCCGATGCTTCACATGAACTCTTGCTGGAGGTCTTCAGAGAGGGACTGCTTTTGCTGGCGAAAATACCGACGGACAGACCGCCCGCGAGCAAAAAAGCGAGGGCGGATACGGTGATCATCTGTTTCATGGGTTTGTAGCTCCTGGAACACGAAGAACAAATGTTTGCGAGGAGAAACCGGTCTCATTGAGAACGGTTCATATCGCATCCAGTGTACACATGAACCGGTTCTATTGCAATAAATTTTCGATCAGGACGCAGGGATGGAATGAAAGTGGGGACTTACTTGTCCCGCGCGGAGCGAAATTGTTCGATGGCGTGCTCACGCCGCTCGCGGTGATCCAGAATCGGTTCGGGATACGTCTGGCCCAGGGTCACACCCGCCTCGGACAGGACGGAGGAGTCGGCCTCAAAAGGTGCGTGGATAGCGTCGTCGGGCAGATCCGAGAGCTCGGGACAGAAGCGGCGGATGTACACGCCGTCCGGATCGTATTTTTCGCTCTGCGAGATCGGGTTGAACACCCGGAAGTAGGGCGCCGCATCGGTGCCCGTGGACGCACTCCACTGCCAACCACCGTTGTTTGCCGCCGTGTCACCGTCCAGCAGGCGATTCATAAAATACGTTTCCCCCTCTTTCCAGTGAATCATGCACTGTTTGGTGAGGAACATGGCGACGATCATGCGGACCCGGTTGTGCATCCAGCCCGTCTGATTCAACTGTCGCATCCCCGCGTCGACAATGGGAAGACCGGTTTGACCGGTTTTCCAGGCGTCCAGCCATTCGGGATGGGTCTCCCAGGGAACGTCGTCGTAGGAGCGATCGAAGTTGTTCGACACGACGTGCGGATTGTTGTACAGCACCTGATGGTAAAAATCGCGCCAGATTAGTTCTTCTATAAAGGTGTCCGCTCCCTCGGTGTCGCTTCGGCCGGTTCGCCATTCATCCGCCTTCCAGTACAGCTCACGCGCGGACAGAAGACCAAATCGCAGATACGGTGACAGTTTCGACGTGCGGTCCTTCGCCGGTAGATCACGGTCCTGCTCGTAGGTAGCGATCGGGCCGTCCAGGAACTCCTGCATACGACGGCGGGCGGCCTCCGGGTCCGGCGTCCAATCGAGGTCCGCCAGATGACGGGTCAATCCGAGCTCCTCCGCGGTTGGAATGGGTCCGGATGGGGTGTCGTCCGGTGCATCGAAGGACGTCACGTCGGACACGACCGGGTCTTTCGAGCGCTCTTTCCATTTTCGGGCGTAGTACGTGTATACCTGATACGGGTCCCCGTCGTTGGTGAGAATCTCGTTTTCTTCAAACAGGACCTGATCCTTTGTGGTTTCGACCTGAACACCCTTTTCGTTCA
>CAZQNZ010000121.1:0-7127 GCA_964594615.1 uncultured Planctomycetia bacterium | reverse complement strand
CGAGAAGCAAAGAAACGGTGATCCCGATACCGATCCATTTTATTTTTGAGACACGAAAATACACGAAACTCGAGTAAACCAGGAAGAACACCGGTCCGAACAACGGTAGATACAACCGGTGATCATACATCAGTTCCAGCGGAAGTACGGTACTTGTGATGACCAGATGCAATCCGAACCAGAGGATGCTGAAGGACATCACGGGATAACGTCTGTGATAACGCCACGCCAGATACAGCAGCCCCACAATCAGCAGGAAACACAGTAGAGTAGAGGGGGGAGTGAGCAAGCCCGTAGAAACGTCCGGATTCCGTTCCAGACTGAGCATAAAAGGGAATGGGAGCAGAATCATCCATAGATAACGGACCACCACCCGTGCCTCGGTCATCAACCGTTCCGGGGTGGACCAGTGCCGATAGGGAAAGTCCGAGGTCCGATACAGTTTATCGATGACGTCGGTGAATCCACCGCTTCCCATGAGAAAGTAGATCCCGATCAGACCAACAAATATCAGTACCCCCGTCAAATGAACCCATGGTCGAAGTCCCGAAGACTCCCGATCCGGGAAGAAGAGCCAGAGTAACAACCAGATGGCGACGGGAAATGTGGCAAAAATCTCTTTCGAGCCGATTCCCAGAAAGAAAAACAGAACCACTAAAGCAAAGAACCCCCACTTTCGAAACCGACTCCCCGCATGCATACGGCGCAGATAAAAATACAACCCCCAGAAGTAAAACATACCCGCCAGCGACGTCATGCGCTGAACGATGTAGGTGACGGACTGGGTCTGAATCGGGTGGAGTGTCCAGACCAGTGCGGTTGTTCCTGCGATCAAACTGGATTGATTCAGCGCGTCCCGTTCATCGTCGTGGTCTTTGATCAGTACCGGGCTATGAAGCAACAGAAAACGGGTAAAACAGAATACGCCCACCCCGGAAAGAATATGAATCGTGATGTTGACAACGTGATATCCGGTCGTATCAAAACGCCCGAAGCAATAATTCAGGGCAAAGGTGAACAGACTCACCGGCCGACCGCGCGGGAACCGGGAAATCCAGAAGCGTTTAAACTCCTCAACCGTGAACTCCCTGTACCGAAAGATCAGCTCGTTGTACTTGATGTTCGGGATGTCATCAAAGATGAACGGGACATTCAGGGTGTTGGAGTAGGCAAGAGCAGTCAACAATGCAAGGAGGGTGGAGACTGCTATGAACCACCATTGGGAACGGATGACTACGAAGATGCCTTTAGAAGACGTCTCATCCGATCCCGGTTCCAGTTTGGCCGGCCGTTCTAATGCCACAGAGGGCCTCGTTGTTATCCCTTCAAATCAATGAAGTCGTGAGACAGTTGCAGTGGACCGTCCGGCCGACTACGTGCCCCCCGTTTCGTTGCTGAGCGGCATCAGCTGGAGATTCTTCTTACCGTCTTTTTATCCAAACCTGGAGGGGGGCAGGACCCGGATACCCGGTCAGACCGTCTCTTCAGCATCTCCGGGTTCGTCGGATTCATCTTCCAGTCCCACGACTCCATAACCACCTACCGAGCGAAAGTAAAGGATCAGAGCCAGGTAACAGACCATCAATATCATCGGAAGGATGGCAAGCACACGGATTGAGGTTTGTTTGGCCGACGTCGTAATCGACTTAACCGCATTCTTGATCTCTTCGGGTTGGTCATCTAGAGCGTCGGTATTCACCGTTCGGGTTGAACCAAAAATCCCGGGCTTCGTTTCCGTGATTTCCTGGATCTGCTCGGATGAGAGCTTGTTCTTCAATTGCGCATCGATGTCCGTGTCCTGGACATAGCCGATCCCCGTTGTCCCAATCACCCCGGCAAACACCATTCCAACACCGGCGATGGCGTTGAGGGTCAGGGCACCACCTTTGGGAAATCGATCCCCGACAATCCCAAGCATGGCAGGCCAGAAAAACGTTTTCCCGAATCCGTAGACGGTGGTTACCACAAACATCAGGGCAAGACCCTCCGCCCAGGAAATTCCAAGAAGCCCGATACAGGCGACCAACCCGCTCAGAGCCAGAACGCCAAGAGGCGTGAGGTAAGACATGATATCACTGCACCAGGTCCGGAGGACAAACATGATGAATGCCATCCAGGCAAAGAAAACGGCAGCTGCTTTTCCTCCTTCTACAGCACCGATCACATTCTGCATCCATGAGTCACCGGCCAGTTCCGTGGACGCCACGAGACACATGATCAGCATAAGGATGACAAACAAAGGCCGTCCAAACCGCTGTACATACGCTCCGAAGGGTACGGTCAGTACCACCCCGGCAATGAGCCAGTACAACCAGAGATCCACGGACGGTTCGATGACATTCACAACAATCAGCAACTGTGAGACGGCTGCACTGAGGAGAAAGAACACGATAAACGCACTCCCCCAACCAAATTCCCTGAGCATGTCAAGGTATGAGACACCCGCTTCGACACGTTCATGAACCGGAAATTTCCGGCCGAACAGGAGGAATCCATAGAGCAACATCGGAATAAGCATCAGACTCACCCGCCACACCCATAAATGTCCGGGAAGGACATCTGTCAGTTGCTCACCAAGAAACATGGGAAGTATTCCGAGTAGAGCACCGAAAATGAGACCCAGTGGCCATCCGGCATGGAGAATGGTGAGATACTTCGGTTTCTCCTTCGGAAACATTGTTGCTACCACGGGATTAATAACCGCTTCAACCGCGCCATTCCCCAGAGCAAAGGTGAACGTCCCGATGTAAATAAGGACAAATGTTCCATAATCCGAGCCAACAAGCGGAGCACAGAGGGTTAGGGCGGCGGATCCGATATGCAGAGTGAAGGCAATCGCCATGGAGACCCCATACCCGATCCGGTCGACGATGAGTGAGAAGAGGATGATGGTCACGGCAAAGGGAATAAGTCCCGCCCCCTGAATGTATCCGACCTGTTCCTGGGAAAGGTTATAGAGCGTACTCCATTCATTCAGAAGCTGTCCCCGTATTCCAAAATAAAATGCGGTGGCTACCAGGGCAATCACACAGCCGATAAATATACGCTGTCGTTGAAGGTCTTCTTGATTCCCTTCCTCTTCCATGGCGACATCCTCCCGGACGCAAAAAAGAGAAACTTGAAACGAAACGGTTATGGGTTTGAAACCAGTTCAAACCCTTTTCTCTTCCACTTCAAAAAATCTTTCACAGCTACTGTATAAAGAACATTTCTATTTTGCAAATTCTTCCAAATTCATGCTCCCCACCAATAAACGAAACAATCTGAGACCGTGTTGTAACTTTTTGACGAAAAGTTGCAAATTCCGTCCGTTCCACCACCATTTAACGCCAAAACCTACAGTATTCAGATTTAAATTTCTCTCTACTTCAGCATTCCCGACAGGTCCTCATGCGATGCATGCCTCGTGCACGATCCGGTGTCCGATTGTTGATTCCGCTGATCAGAAGAACTAATTTATATTTCTCGACTGTCCTCGTTTGATCTGAATCGACTTTTGTGCAAGAAGCCGGAAGAAACCGGAATTCTCACTCGATAATAGCTTTTCTTGGAATCTCCCTTTTTTTATCTTCACCTCACTCAACCAGCCGAAGTGATGAAGACTGACATGTCGATCAAACAGGCCATCGACCGTGTTGCCTCAGGATCGGACCTCTCACGGGAGGAAACGCAATCCGTTTTTGATGCGATCATGTCCGGGGAGGCTTCACCCGCCCAAATTAGCTCGTTGATCACGGCACTGCGCATGAAAGGAGAAACCAGCGAGGAAATTCAGGGAGCTGCGGCTTCCATGCGCAATGCCGCTATACAGGTTGATCACGAAGGCGACAAGCGTCTCCTGGATATCGTGGGCACTGGGGGCGATGGGAAGAACACGTTTAACGTCTCCACAACGTCCGCGTTTGTGGCTGCCGGAGCCGGATGTGTCGTTGCCAAACACGGGAACCGAAGTGTATCCAGCAGCAGTGGCTCCGCGGACGTACTGGAAAAACTGGGCATCAACATCGAGACCAGCGCCGATCAGAACGATCAGATCTTATCCGAAGCCAATATGGCGTTCCTTTATGCCCCCGCCCATCATCCGGCCATGAAACACGCCATTGGCCCCAGAAAAGAAATCGCGATACGAACGATCTTTAACATACTGGGACCGATCACCAACCCGGCTGGAGCAGGACACTACTTGCTCGGTGCCTACAACGAATCCGTGGCCGAAAAGCTGGCAAACGCACTCACCGGTCTCGACACGGATCGAGCGCTGGTTGTGCACGGGTCCGGATACGACGAAGTCGCGATAACGGGACCCACAACCGTGTATCGTGTGGAAGGAGACCGCGTTGAACGTGAACAAATCACACCCGAACAGTTTGGGTTCACTACAGGGAGCGAAGATGACCTGAAGGTGTCCAGTCCGGAGGAATCCGCAGAAACCATTCAGGGCATCCTCACGGGGCGCATAACGGACGCGCGACGCGACATTATTGAGCTAAACGCCGGTCTCGCCACATACGCGGGACGTGAAGCGGACTCCATGGAAGAGGGGATCGTTCAGGCGAAGAAAAGCATCGACTCCGGACGGGCTGCTGACAAGCTGGAGGAACTCGCGGAACTCAGCCAGTCCATGACGTAAGAAATGAACCGTCTGTGTTCAGTGCGGGATCGTCAGCTCTCCGCTCGCGTCGTCCGGCAGGGTCAGCTCGTCAAATGTGTCCGGTGCAATTATCGTTGCCAGTATTTCCAGTCCGGTGACCACCCGCGGACCCGGTCGATTGAAATAAAACGACCCGTTTACATTGTACACCTCTCCCTCCTTCACGGGATCCAGAAAGAACAACTGATGGTCCGGATCAAGGGATGAAATTTCCCGCCGTGTTCGTTCAGGATCAAACCCACAGGGCATGAATACAACCATGTTCGGCTGAAATACGTTTAATGCCCCCCATTCCGCCTGACGCGAATGGACCCCCGGTTTATTCATGGGAGTTGCACCGATCATGTCAATCATTTCGGGAACCCAATGTCCGGCCAGGTAGGGCGGGTCAAGCCATTCCAGACTCAGCACCCGGGGGGACGGATCCGGATCAGGAGCCTGTTTCACGTGATCGATTCGTGCCCGGAGGTCGTCAACCAGCTGCTCCGCCTGCTCTTCTTTTCCGGTGAATGCGCCCACCCGGGTGATGTTGTCGAGGATGCCCGACAGGGTCGTCGGTTCCAGTGAGATGACCGTCGTTTCTCCGTTGATTGTACGGGATGCGTCCTGTACCGCGTCGAAGGATGGTGCGCACACCTCACAGAGTTCCTGCGTCAGGATCAAATCCGGATTCAGTTCCTGCAGGCGTTCCGCGTCGACATGATAGATACTGTTTCCCTCGTGGGTCTCGGCCTTCACAGCCTCATCAATCTCTTTACTGGTGGTCTGATCCGCATCAATCGACGTCGAGCTAAGGACAGGCTTATCACGGATCTGTGGAGGCCAATCACAATCATGGGACACCCCCACAAGCTGATCGGTCAAACCGAGGAAATGACAGATCTCCGTAGCACCTGGTAGCAGTGAAACAATTCGCATAAGAATTCCACGAAAAATATAGAGATCCGAAGAAACTCAACGGTGCAAACGAAGTTATTCTACGTTCTCAAGATGGCCAATTCCAACATTGGCTTCGGAACCCCCACGTTTTCCTGTTGAATTTAAGATGTTGACCGCATGATGAATCTTGAAAGACGCTAGTTCATTTTGCTATACTTTTTCTAAATCAATTTCGTTTTATTTCTTTTCAACCTCATAAACATCTCACCTCTCTAGCCTCGTTCAAATCTTCTGCTCCGAGAAACAGACGAATCCGCTCGATCAAACGGTCCTAACCACGTTCTGCATCACCGGAACTCGCGCAAAAACACGTTACCAGTTCAACTGCACCGCAAGTCATGATTGTGATGAAATTCGGCGGAACGTCGGTCGGAACGGCCGACGCGATCGACCGCGTAACCAACATTGTGCAGGCACGTCTTGACCGGAATCCGGTACTGGTCGTGTCCGCGCACGCCGGCGTGACGGATCTCCTTATTGAAGCAGCGGAATCGGCGATGAACGGCTGCCCCTCCGTAGAGGCATTGCGGGACCGTCACTTCGACCTGATCGAATCATTCGACGACCCCTCGCTGGCGGACGAGTTCGATGCGCTGCTGAATGAACTCGAGGACCTGTTGAACGGCATATCCATGGTGAAGGAACTCACCGCACGTACACGGGACCACGTACTCTCCTTCGGTGAACGACTGTCCGTCCGGACAGTGGCCTCCCGGTTACAAAACGCAGGAGTTGACGCTGAACCGGTGGATGCGTACGATATCGGGATGCTCACGAACAGCGAGTTCGGCGCTGCGAAACCCCTACCTGAAGCAAAAAAGAAGATAAGAAAACACCTTGCGAAAAAAGAAGCCCTTCCGGTCATCACCGGGTTTATCGGTAAAAACCGGGACGGGGACATTACCACCCTCGGGCGGAACGGTAGTGACTACTCCGCCTCGTACATCGGTGCGGCCGCCGGTGCCGAGGAAATTCAGATCTGGAGTGACGTAGAGGGGGTCATGACCGCCGATCCACGCATTGTCGAAAACGCGAAACCGATCCACCGCATGTCGTTCCCCGAAGCGAGTGAACTCGCCTACTACGGTGGACGTATTCACCCATCGTCTTTAGTACCTGCTGTTGAACAGGACATACCCATCCGCATGCTCAACACGTTTGAACCGGACTGGGACGGAACGCTGATCCTGGAATCCGAACCGGATGATCGACCGGTGACCTCAATCGTTCATAAAGAAGGCATCTACCTGATTGACATCGCCAGTCCGAACATGCTCGCCCGGCACGGCTTTATGGAGAAGATCTTCCGGGTATTCGCGGAGCACGAAATTGTGATTGATATGGTGTCCACATCGGAAGTGTCCGTCTCCTGCACAACGGACTCCGACCGACACTTACAGGATGCAAAAGCGGATCTTTCGTCGTTCTGTGACGTCGAAATTCTGCCGGAAAAGGCCATTATCTGTATCGTGGGAGAGGGGATGAAAGACACAAGCGACGTACACGAAACCGTGTTCGCGGCGCTCAACCGGGAGGG
>CAZQNZ010000120.1:0-7277 GCA_964594615.1 uncultured Planctomycetia bacterium | reverse complement strand
AGCGAGGGCGCTTTCGTTCCCGGTACGGCACTCAACAGAATTGAGGTCTCCGGAGGATCGTGGGGTAAGCGATGGGCGGACGCGTTCTGGAAAACGGGCTGAAGAGACTGTGCTACATCGGTGGCGGAAGGGAACTGTACACCAGACGTTCAGTGACGGTTTGAAGAGGGTAGGTCACGATGGAACAGGCGTTACCACCGGTTTCCCCGTTACCTCTGGGTTCAGAAATCAACCCTCTTCGATTGTTGTATGTTTGTTCAAGAAAAAAAGTCCCTTCAGAGACGCAGGTCAAAACAGTGGTGACACCGTTGGTCTGCGTCCATCCGGATCAGGGACATCGGGGGGACCCTCACGAGAGGGATCGAACCTCCACTCGTTTGCGCTGAACCCGGCACGGGTCAGTGGACATGCAGCTGAGGTACGCGTCGTACGCCGCGTGTTTGACGTTCACAGGCGAGTGTCCTGCTCACGGAATGGGGGAACACTGCAGTTACAGGAACTCCAGGACCTTCTCGCCCACGTGAAATCCGTAGGAGAGGCCGTAATCGTTCAAACCGGTGGCATGGATGACGGAGGTCTCCTTCGAATCCGGTTCGATGATCGGTTTCTGGTCCTCGGTCATCGCGTACCAACCGCTCCAGCACCGCTGGATATCATCGATCATCAGCCGGGGAAACTCCCTGCCGATGACCTCGTTCAGCTGTTCGGCCAGGTGCGGTGCGTCCTCCGCCTCCTCCACGGCGTTCGGGTCGCTCCCGCCGGCGTAACTGATCAGGGTGCCCTGTTCCGCCCGGCGCAGTGCAATCTGGCGTTCCGGGTCCATGACGTAACTCAGGGAGCCCGGGACGAGGTCCTCTCCCACCCGAAACAGCCGGCGCGGCACCGGTATCATATCAGGCGGTTCCAGCTGAAGCCGTTCGGCGACGTCTTTCGCCCATGCACCGGCGGCATTTACCACGAGGTCCGCGTGCAGATCCGCCCCGTCCTCCAGAGTCAGTTTCCACGAGCCGTCCGTGCGTGTGCCGGACGCGACGGAGGCGTTCGTTCGAACGGTGACCGCCGAGTGCTCCACCTCCTCCCGCAGCAAACGTCCGAGTGTGATCGAATCCAGCAGTGCATCCTCCTCGAACGTGATCCACTTCATATCGTCCGAGTTCCCCTCCGCGTCAAATTGCGCCGGGACGTCCCCGCTGGATGCGCGGTCCCATTTCAGATACTTGCACTCCTCCTGCTCCAGGTCGAGATACCGTTCATTCGAAACGCGCCAGAGCGACGGTTTCTGCTCAAAGAAGTACGTGTTGTGCCGTTTCTGGTAGGATGCGAGCAGGGAGATTCCCCGTCGAAGCTCGCGCCGGATGCGGCGTGATGGGTGGTAGTGTCGGATCACACCGGTGTTCAAGCCCGATGCTTCCATGGTGGTGCTATCTCCTTTCTCCAGGATGGTGACGTTGGAATACCCTTCCTTCTGAAGAGACCAGGCCGTGGTCAACCCGGCCAGTCCCCCTCCGATGATGGCGATGTCGTCGAGTTTATCGGTCATCGAATCTGCTCCGGTTCGTGGGACCAATGCAAAACGAAAACGAATGTCAGAACACTCCGTTATAAGAAGAGGTGCTCCGCATTACCAATCTCCTCCGGTCCGGAGAAACGGAACCCCATCCGCCCTCATCGCCGAACTTCCGAAGGGAGCGCCCGATGGTAAACCCCGGTGACCGATGGCGACGGTGGAGGGAACCGTGGTCCCATCCAGCAGCGACGAAAGTGGGATTCCCCCGGCCAGTGCAGACATGGATCGAATGAAACCTTTCATCTCGATGGTAGGATCAGAAATACAAGCCGAACCATTCAGCGGGCTCCTGCCAAACGTCCCACCCGGACCCGCCGCGGAACGATCCGGGGCCGGAGAATCCGTTCACCACCTCATGACCGGTGCTGACCACGCGTTACACTTCGGACCGTTTCTCCAAGCGTGTCATTTACCAATTCAACTCGTACTGCCCCACGGATCAGAACAATTGGGAACATCGCTTACATTGGGTTGGTCCCTAATCACTCATCGCCATGGACACACCTCCAGTTTATTATAACCCGGCTTTGATATAGGATGGTCCATGGAATTTTCAAGCGGGCTGACCAAACGGCAGAACGGTTCTGATCGGGGGACGGTTGGTCCGGGATCAGGTCATTCCCGAGTCTTGCATTTTCGTTGGGATTCGAGCGAAACATTGTGAGGGGATTTCAACAATGAGCTCCCGCTGTAGCCGGTCGGTGATATGGATGGTTCTGGGTATAACCGCATGCATTTCCGGAGTACTCATTGCTCAGGACCGTCCGGCCTATCTCCCCGATCGCCTATCGTCAAAATTTTCGACGTACAGGGACAAGCCGAAACATCGAGCATTCGCACTCGGTCGCAACGGCGCCTGGGGATTCGGATTCGGTCATGCGACGATCAAGGAGGCCCGAGAACATGCCCTTTCAATCTGCCGTGAACATTCGTCCGACTGCGTGGTGATTGCCGTCAATGAGCGGATTGTGGTAAACAACCCTCCGTTTCCCCCATCCGACACCGGCGGTGAGAACAGATGGATATACTACGTTCCACTCATAGTGCTTTTCGGCATCATCTCGTACGTCCTCCTTTCGCGTTACAAACACAAACAGGGCAGTGATCCGGATGTCGACCCGATTCGGGAACGGTCGTTCCGGGTGAACTGTTCGGCGGACCGGGTGGTCCAGCAGGCAAAACGGATCGCGGAGAACAACACGGAGTTCGCCCTGCACGACACAGATGGCTACACGGTCATCCTCAACACCTACCCCACCTTCTTGAGTGACGGTCATTTTTTCTGGATCCGGGCCAAATCCCTGTCGTCGGACATCACAGAGGTCCATATTCAGACCCGGCCGCGGATGTTTCGCTTCTGGCACTGGTTCGCAACCCGGGAGACCAACAAGGTCTATGAAACACTCCGGAACGCCCTGGCAGATGATCTGGTGGAGCCTTCTCCCTCCGGGACATAATTCATCGTTCACCATCGCATTCGACGCCAGGTCGGCGATGCGGAGAAGAAACCAGCTGTTCAGCCTCGCTTGGGTTCCCCCTCGGCATGGTCTGAAAACCGAATCAGACAGAGCCAGTTTCCATCGTCCTCATCGCGATAGGCCATGAAACTTTTGGCATACTTCCCCTCCGGCTCCTCCTTGAGCCTGTCAACACATTTGCCAAGATGGGTATCGGCGAATTCCCTGCGCTTGACCGAATCCGTCAAACCGGTCAGTTCCATGATGGCCCGGAACAGGTCACTGCGAGTCAGAATACCGACCAGTTCGTCGTCCTCGACGACGATCAGGGACCCAACCCGGGCGTCATGCATCTGGGCCGCGGCCTCTTCGAACGGCATCTCCGGAGACACGGAGAGGGGATCCGGGGTCATGACCTCCCTGACCCGCATCGTGAGTTCGGAGGTGCCCAGTTCCACGCCGTTGAAGGAACGCAGCAGATCGCCCCGGCTGATCACACCCACCACATCGTCTTCCGACAGAACCGGAAGCTGACGAACATGATGGGTTGTGATCTTTTTCCAGGCGTCGTCCGCGTTGTCATCCGCGTTTACGGTGATGAGGTCCGAGGTCATCCACTTTTTGACACGCATCGGAATATCTCGTTAATGAGTAAAAGGAAATTAATCACGCGCTTTCAATTCAATCCATCCCTGCATGCCATCGTCCTCGTGGTTGGTACACACATAATGGTATTCACCGGTCGGGTATTCGTTCGTAAACTGAACCGTCCATGTTTCCTCCGCTTCCGTCAGGTCCGGTGATTCCAGTGTGCTGTTTTCGGACAGAACCTGTTCCGCTCCCTCCGGGTACTCCTTAAATTTCAAATGAAATTCTCCCTTCTTGCTGGCCGTCCAGCGTACGGAATCTCCGGGGTTTACGGTGAGTTCCTCGGGTTTGAAATAAAACAGGAACCCTTCGGCTTTTATGGCCACTTCATGTGTTTCCGAAGGTTGTTTCTCGGCGTTCCGCTTATCCTGCTTGCCGCAACCGGTGAATAAAAGACCAGCGGCGAGGAGGAGCAGAAACACATGGTGGATCGGGTACTGAAGCAAGGGTCTCATCATGATGATCTGTTCATAAAATTGAGTTCGATACCGGTATAGCGAGCACGCCAATGGGTAATTTACGAAACCATGTCCCGGTCCAGTTAAAGAGTTGAGTCAAATCACGGGTCATTGGAACCACTGACGAACTGAATTGCGAACCCATCCTGCTGGCGATCGGACGCATGCGTGGAGTAAGGACAGGCGACATCATCCGCCCGGCCCAGCCAGCGCCGATCACGGTCCGGTGAACGTGCGCACCGGTACACGCGAACCGGATCACTGCGATTGTGACCGAGGAACGCGAGCAGGTTTCGAAGCGTCCTTGTTACGTCCGCAAAGCAGTTCCGCACCTGTGCGAGATCCTCCGTCTCGATGGCCTGATCCAGCGTCTTCTCGAATTCGGACATCAGGGAGTCGACCTGAGCGTGCTTCGATTTGCTCAGGTTCGTAATCGACAGATCCATGCGAGCGACTCCCCGTTTGATCTGTTTCAGCGACCGGCGTGCATGTGCTGCATTCCCCTGAACCAGCGCATCTCGGGCCCGATCGTACCGATCCAGAAACAGGGTGGTCGTCTCGCGAAGAAGCGGGCTGGTTGCATACTGCGGATCAATCCATTCGCCTCGCTCGATACGCCAGTCCTCGTTGGGACCAATTAACCCCAGCACACGGGCGTCATGCTTTACCTGTACCCGAACCTGCCCGAGGCCGGGGACGAAATCAAAGGTGGTGGTCAGGGTGGCTTTCTTGAACGTGCCGAGGTTAATGTGCCGGATCAGGCGAAAGCGATACGGTTCGTATGTACCGGCATACGTCTTCACACCGGCTTGTTTGCCTTCAAATTTCAGGGTCCAATCACAATGGCCCGAAGCCGTCACGGTTCCGGACGGCCCATCACGGAGGTGCACCTGCGACTGACCGCTTCGCTCGGTACCGGGCTGTAAATCGTTCAGGAGGAAGGGCACCGGGGGATCGTACGTGATGTGCCGCGAGTTCTCTAAATCCATCTCCGCACGGATTGTCATGCCCTGACCTTCGGTGTGAACGAGGTGATGTCTGACCCGATCCTGCTTGGTCAGCACCCAGCGGTTCGGGCCCGATTTCTGAAATTGAAAGGGGAGTGCTTGGGGAAGGTCCCGGTTCTGAAGATACAGGTGATAGAACCCCTCTCGATGTTTGAGCGGCATGAGTTCGGTCGTGGTGTAGGCTGGATCATCCTGCTGTTCCCCCGATGAATCAGTCGAACGCGTTCCGGTCTCCCCCGGATCAGCCAGGGTGGGCTGAAATCCGAAGGAGAGCAGGAACACGATTGCGGAGGCTGTGCTTGCCAGGCGCGTTACATAATCGGATCGGTTCATGAGATTCATTTTTCGGATGGGGATCCCTTCATCAGGCCGATGGAAAAACCGGCGGGATCGGCGCGCTGACCTTCCGGAAGGTACGGGCAATCGGTGTCTCCCGACGTGCCGATCCAGCGATGGTTGCGGTCCCGTTCGGCGGCGCACTGGACGTAGTACACCGGCGCGTTCCGATCGTGCCCGAACGCGGCGACCACCGCTTTCAGGGTCTCGGAAACCTCCTTGAATCGTTCGCGGAGGGTGTCCAGCTCGTCCGCCTTTTTCGCCTGATTTACGGCCGTTTTGAACTCATCAAGCACCGGCTGAGCCTTGGCCTGCTGGCTTTCGTCCAGGTCCGTGTAGGACAGTTTCACACGGTTGACCCCTCGTAACACCTGCTCAAGGGACCGTTTCGCCCGGTCGAGACGACCGTCCGCCAGGGCACTTCGCGCACTGTCGTACCGCTCGATGAACACCGACGTGGTTTCCTTCATGATCGAACCGGCCCGGAACTGCGGGGTGTACTGTCGTACCACCGGCCACGTCCAGGTCACGGTCACCTTATCGTAAGCGGTGACCAGCCCCCCCAAGGCGGTGGGCGGTTCAATCCCGAAATCGGTCATCTTCAGGTCCGTTTCACCCTCTGCGATGAAGCGGGATCCTTTACGAGTGACCTCCATCGGCATGTCGATGGTCCGGGTGGTGTCATGCACCGTCAGCGTCCCTTCCGACCGAAGACGCACCTTGTTCTGCGTCGGTCGATCTTCCAGGGAGACATTGTTCAGCTCGTAAGTGATCAGGGGATACGTCTCCGCCTCCATGGCTTTGTACATTTTCTTGTTCAGGCCCTCTTTCTCGCCGGCAAGGGACTTGACCGGAATCTTGACCCCGGCCTGATTCAGCTCAAAGGCAAGTTCATCGTTTTTCACAAGGGACGACGGAGCAATTCCCTGAAAGGCGACCGAGCCCTCGATCGTCGTGCCATCCACACTCCAGTCGTGAAGCGAGGAGGAGCCGTTCACCGTGACGGAGCCGGCTCCGGGATCGGAAACAAACGTCACGGATTCATTCGCTGATTGAGCCACCCCCGAAAGGGAGCTGGCCAGTGCCAGGACGGCACCGGCCAGCAGGTAGATGGTCGCGCTGGATACGTTTTTCATCGGTTTTACTCCTCTGTGACGAAGTTTCATTAGAAGGAGAAGGACACTTCAGCGGTCACGCCGTCAAAGGAAGGGTCCTGGCTCGCGTCGACTCCACTGACCGAGCGTGCACTGGCGTCGAAGCCATCGAACGTCTGGTGCACGTACTCCAGTTTAAACAGGATGGTCTTGGTGAGCCAGTAGCCACCGCCGATCTGAAATCGATCGACCCGGCCGCTGGAACTCTTGGAGGTGGTGGAAATTGGAACATTATTGATGGTGACGGTCTGACTTGTGGAGTCCAGCTCATCCGCATATGCGCCGCTGTAGCGGGCAGCAGCGTAGATGCGATCGGAGAAATGGTAGACGCCTTCGAGCGTCGTATAGAGCCATTCCTCCTCGGGTTGTCCCGTTACGGAACCGTTCGTATTCTCACCGTTGTAGTAACCGAGGTTCCCATACAGTTCGAACTGGTCCGTTTCATAGGTCAGATCACCCTGAAGTGCCGTGGCGTCCTGACCGCCCGAAAACAGGACCTGACCCGAATCGGCACCACCACCGAGGACCCCTTCGTAAACTCCTCCGGTGTCACGCAGTCCGGTCAGCAGGTTCGAGGAGTCTCCTCCGACGGGATAGCCCGGCCCGTTGCCGTCCTGGTTCACGTGGTACAGTGAACCGGACGCCCGGAA
>CAZQNZ010000119.1:0-7355 GCA_964594615.1 uncultured Planctomycetia bacterium | reverse complement strand
TAGCATGTTGCCCCAGGCAAACGAAGTGCAGCCCGGGGTTTCAACGCAGAAATGTGAACGGATTCTGGAGCGAAAGCGGGAACATGGATCGAATTGAACGCACCATTCTGTTTTTTGGTCAGGAATTACGGGTTTCTTGCGATCCAACGGCTTGCGGAGCACTCGCTGAACCTCCCGGCGTGCACACCCCCTCTTCGGATCGGATCTACATACCATACATGAGTCGCCGAACGAGGGACCTCAATGCGTGACGTTCGATTTGTGTATCTCGGTTCGGCGTGGATTATTGTCTCAGCGCTTCCAGTTGATCTTTGAGCTCCTCCACTTCCGCCCCCTGTTCCCGGGCCTGATCAAGCCGTTCCGCTGCACGGTCCAGAAGGTCTGATATCGACGGCTGTTCCTCCTCGAGACGCCTGTGACGGGCCTGTTCAATCAGCAGTTCCGCGTGAAGGGACGGATCGATTTCCGCCGATTCACACAGCTCCAGGGCCGTCTCGATCTCTTCGGCACGGTGCTGCGGTTCCATCCTCGAGACATGACCCCGGTCCCGGAGGTCCTCCCGGAGCCGTTCGAGACCCGCTTTGCGCAAGGCAGCGTCCCCCGGCTTTTCAAACGTGCTCATGTCGGCACCGGCCCAGCGGAGAAGAATGGCCCGGTTCAACAACATGTGGATACGGGTTTTCCGGTTTCCGGATGCATCGGCACGTTCGATGGCGGATTCCGTAAACGAATATGCCTCGGCCGGATCGGATACCTCAGGCTCAGCCCCGTCAATCGCTCCAGAGAACCGGTTGCGAAGCAGCTCCGCCAGGCTGCCCAGTGCCACTTCTTCTCCGTACCGGTACCCGATCTCACGACTGATGGACAGCTGTTCCCGATAACACTTGAGTGCCTCTTCAATCTCCCCCTGATCGTGGTGGACGAATCCCAGGTTCCCGAGCGCAAGTACCTCCCCCTGACGATTCTGAATACGCCGGCTGATCTCGATCTGTCGCTCGAAACAGCCGGCTGCTTCCTCAAGCTCCCCGCGCTCCAGAAACACAAGACCGAGATTTCCAAGGGCCGTCGCTTCGCCCTGGTGAAATCCAATTTCCTGGCTGATGTCACGATATTCGCAAAACGCTTCCTCCGCCCGGCTCAGTTCCCCGCGGTTGATGAACACGGATCCCAGGTTCCCCAGCGTTTTCGCCTCCTCCAGCCGTCGACCGAGGTTCTGGTAGATGTCGCGAGCTTCCGAAAAATGTTCCTCGGCCTCATGATAGCTACCCAGACCGCGATAGATGTTTCCGAGCAGATTCAGCGAAGGGGCCTGTTTATCCGTTCGCTCCTCCTGCCGCCAGTACTCCAGCACCTCCTGCTCCTCGGAACGGGCCTGCTCCAGGTCACCGGTGAAGAACAGCAACGTGGACCGGAGGTGACTTAAATCCGCGCGGTTCGTTGGACTGACCCGTTCTATCGATCCCACGACTGGATCGTCTCCATCGTAAATCGGTTGCAGCTCCTCCAGTGCTTCCTCCGGCTGCCCCATCGATTCCCCTTTCATCCAGATCTTTTTGTAAAGCCAGTTAGCGTACAGGTGACGCTTTCGTTCGTCCGATACGGTGCTGCGCAGGTGTCCGAATCGATCACGGGCTTCCTGCACGAGGGACGAGGCACGATCCATGTTCCCATTCTTAATTTCGAGATCGACCAGCTCAATCTGATTCAGAATCGCACTTTCTTCCGGCGTCAATTCCCACCACCGATGATCCGCCTCCTGAAATGCGGATCGAAGTTCGGGTTGATCCGCTAACAGCGGAGCACCGATCGGCCCCTCGAACGTATCCAGGGAGGAGAGAAGGGTTGAAACCGGGCGAAGGGTCTCCAGGCTTCGGCTCAGCATTCCCAGCGCTTCCTGTGCTTTTCCAATCATCAGCCTGAGCTGTGCTTCCCGTACCGTCATGAGAGCCTTCATGGAAGCAGCCTCTTCCTGCTGAGCCCCGAACATGTGCCGGCAAAACAATCTCCGTTCCTCCTCATTCACTTCGTCCAGTTCGTCACCGAACAGGGCCTTCTGAAAATTATTCACCGCCTCCTCGAGCCGGTTGTTCTCGTACAGCAACCACCCCGCCCATTCATACACCACCCGTGACCGTCCCTGTTGTTCCGCTTCCTCCAGTGCTCGAGCCACGAGTGGAAGCAAAACCTGCCCGGCAATCGATCGGTTGTCGACCTCCTCGTACGTCCGTTCTCCCCAGTCAGCAACCCGTCCCATCCAGTCCCGACGTTCCGTGTTTGTGGCCCGTGCGGCAGCCGCACGTCGGAAGCGGCTGTTCTGAAACACGCCTTCGCGAAGGTTTTTGACAAACTGAGACTGTTCACAGAACAGAAGATTCTGTGCCTGCAGCACGTCAAGGCCCTTTTCCAGCGATTCCTCCGCCTCGTCAAACAGATCCCGAACCGCGTCCAGGAAAAATCGCTGGCCGACAACTCCTCCTCTTTTGGCCAGATCAATGCCTTTTCGAGGCAGCCGCTGCAGGCGTGCCTCCATCACCTCCCGCACGGTTTCCGGCAATTCCACCTCCTCCCAGGGCACTTCCAGATCCCACGAATCGTCCTCCTGTTGCGCCAGCATGCCTTTTTCGATCAGCTCACGCAGGGTTTCGACCCCGAAGAGGGGATTCCCTTCACAGTATTCCGCAATTCGTTTCGTGATCGATTCATTTACCGGGCCGGGGAGTGCCGTACCGAGAGCGGTTGAGAGTGATTCGGTTTCCATCGGGCCAAGACGAAGCGTGCGCACCCGATTCCGATCCGGGACATCAGCCGCCTCTTCCGTCGAGCGCCGGGCGGACGCATCGATCAGGTTCTGCCATTCCGACCCCTCCTGAAGTTCCTCCTCCCGCACGGATGCAAGGAAGGTCACCCGACCCTCCCATGTGACGTCCAGACACCACTCAAGGAATCGGGCGGTGTTCTCATCTCCGTTCTGCACGTCCTCGAAACACAGTAAAACCGGTTGTTCCTGACTGAATCCCTGCAACCAGTTCTTCAGCTCCGCCCAGGCCGTTTCCAGTTTGGTCTCCGCCGGCAGGTCGTAAATCTCAAAGGATTCCTGTTCGATACCGATCAGGAAACCAAAAAATTCCGTCACCACATCTCGACGGTCTTCCGGAATCCATGTGTAACGCTGATCCAGAAGCTGCCGTATTTGATCCAGCAACCGGTCCGGGTCTCCGGGCAGTTGAAGCCCGAAGAAATCGGCAATCAACTGCCCGATCCCATCCAGCATTCCGGAAAACATCTGATCGTACCTGACCACGGAGCGGGCCAGGTTCTCTTCCGCTCCGGCTGACACGACTTCGTCCATGAAGCGACTTTTCCCCACCCCCGTCTCCCCGCGAACGAACGCGAGTCTCACATCTTCTTCCTGAACCGACTCCTCCAGGATGTCCCGCACCGCCTGTACTTCGTCCTCCCGGCCAACAAACCGGGTTTCGCCCAGGACGTCGCCCTGGGCGTCCAACTCACGATCTTCTTCACGGAGGGGTACGTACAGGGAGGTTGTTCCCGATTTCCCCTTCAGTTTTACCTCCGATTCTTTCCGGAACCCCCCCCAACCTCGCAGTGATTTCTTCACCGGATCGGAAATCAGAACGCCACCCGGCGGTGCTTCTCCTTCGATACGAGCCGCGGTATTCACACTATCCCCCATCACCGTGAAGCTGTCATCCACGGACACCCGCACCATCTCCCCGGCGTGAATCCCGATGCGGAGAGAAAAATCGTAATCCCGTTGACTGCAGAATTCCTCCAGGTTGTGCTGCATCCGAAAGGCCGAACGAACCGCCGTGCGGGCCGCATGCGGGTTGGGTTCAATCAACCCGAATGTCGCCATCACCGCGTCGCCGATATACTTGTCCACACTGCCCCCTTCGCTTCGTATCGCTTCTCCGAGACGCTCCAGCAGATCCCCCACAACCTTCGCCACCCGGTCCGGCGGGCGATCCTCCGAAAAGGACGTGAATCCTTTGATGTCCGCAAACAGCACGGTAGCGTATCGAAGTTCCCCCTCCACCGCCTCGGATCCACCAGCGTCCGGCGTCTCTTCCGACGCTCCCGGGGACGTCTCCCCCTCTTGAAGACGGGCCGAACAGTGCCCGCAATACGTCATTTCCAGTTTGTCCGACCATGTCGCACCGCACGACGAACATTCCCGTTCAGCCATGGACACTCCGTCAAGGATCAGTGAAACGCACGACAGATTGGAAACGAAACAATCTCGTTTGAATACTAGTTGATATCGCCACGAATTGATAGACGAAAACCCATCCAACTTCGCTTTCCCTCTACCCGGAAACAGGGTCCTCCCGGTACATCAACTTGAATCTATCATTTTTTCACGCTCCATATCTTCATGACGTCACCCCTGACGAACTCGAGTCCACAGTAACAGTTGTTAACTCGTTTAACATTTTCTAATGTATTAATTCACGCCCTTTGGATGTTTCATTAGGCACTTCAAACTCCTCATGTCTCTCCCGAAACAGACGATCCTCTTCTTGCTAATCTGTACGATGCTCTCCGGAACCCTTCAGGCAAAACCCCCTTATACGAAGGGGGAAACCAATCCGATCATGTCGGATTTCAGCCCTTATCTGATTGACAAGCTGAAAGGGGACACCGGAAAACGCATGGCGGACCTCACCCAGAAGAACAAGTTTCAGAAACTGGTTCAAAAACACAATCTGAAGCTGATGGGCGGACCGATGCTCGGCCGCATGTCCGGTACGTCCGTCGATATCTGGTTACGGACAACACGTCCCGCCTCGGTGCAAGTGCTTGCACGGAAAGCGGACGGCTCGGGGAACACCATCCGCTCCGGGAAGGGTCAGGCCACGGCCGAAAACGACCTCGTTGCGGAAGTTCGTCTGAGCGGGTTGTCGCCGAACACGACCTACCAATACCAGGTTCGGATGAACGGAGAACCGGTCTTTGAAGCGGATCAGTTACCCGGTTTTCGTACCTACCCCCGGAAGGGCCAACCCGGCGTGTCCCGGGTTGCCTTTGGCGCCTGCTCGCGGTACATCCCTCAAAACGAAGACATGTGGACGTTCATGGAATCGTACAACCCACAGGCCTTCCTCACACTCGGCGATAACCTGTATATTGACACCCCGAAGAATTTTAGTAAACAGCGCCTTCATTATTACCGACGTCAACTACGCCCGGAGTACCGAAAATTTACCGCGTCTACCTCCATTTACGCGACCTGGGACGACCATGATTTCGGGGACAACGACTCGGCCGGTGGAACCGATCCGTTCAAACCCAAGTGGAAACCGAAGGTCTGGCAGATTTTTCGCCAGAACTGGGTGAACCCGTATTACGGTGGAGGCAAAAAATATCCCGGAACCTGGTTTGATTTCTACGTGGGCGACGTACATTTCATTGTGACCGACGGCCGGTATTATCGGGACTTCGGCAAAGGAACCATGCTGGGCAAACGACAGTTAAAGTGGCTGCTGAACACCCTGAAAAACTCAAAAGGTACCTTCAAAGTGCTTGCGTCCAGCACCCTCTGGACCAGCAAAGCCGACAAAGGCGGCGCCGATTCCTGGTGGGGGGTAAAGAAGGAACGCAACAAAATCTTCGACTTCATCGCCCAGAACAACATCAACGGCGTCGTATTGATTTCGGGAGATCGACACCGAGCGGACGTATACAAAATGGACTGGAAAGGGGATTATACGCTGTGGGAGTTCGAAAACGCCATCCTGACAAACAAACACCACCACAATACCCGGGACCAGGCCCATTTTTCCTATGTGGATCAAGATGGTCACCTGTTCGGACTGTTTGACTTCGACACCACCGTGAATGACCCGAAACTGACGTACCGTGTCATCACCAAACAGGACGAAACGGTGTTTCAGAAAACACTGAGGTTGAGCGACCTTTCGCCTTCAAACTGACCACCCGGTATCACGGCCCTAACCATCCGGTTACCGTTTCAACGACGAAACGATCATTGCGACGATACAAGTCCCCGACAGAAGGGAACAGCTGAAGTAAATCCGATACCGCTTCAAATCAGGGTTTGAGCACGAACACCTCACCTGCTGAGGCGTACGACTTATTGCCCATGCCTTCGAAACTTTTCAGCATCAGATATCGGCCGGTAACCGGTCGGTCAAATCGAATAACCTTTTTGTGCTGGGTCCTGTCAAAGGTGCCACGTCTCACCGGTTGACCGAACTGTTCCGGGTGGTCACTCACGTACACCTCGTATTTTGTAACCGTACCGTTCACGGAATCATCCTGCCGGGGGACGTAAATGAATCCACCAACTTTTCGTACCTTCTTCATATCTATGAGTAATTGATGGGGCTGTGGATCCGCCTTTCCCTTGAATTTCGAGTGCCATCGGGTATTCAGATCACCGTCCAGAACTTTTGATGCCACCTTGTTGTTGTGTCGGGAAACACTGTCCGCTTTTGCCGTCCAGTCCTCTCGCGGATAAAGCTGATAATTGCTCAGAATGGATTCCATGGACAGGTCAAAAAATTCACCCGTGGTTCGGATACTCCGATTTCCCTCATCCGTCGATTGAATCACCAGCTCTCCGATGGACCGGGGTCCCTGTTGCAGTGTTTTCTGTGAGATACGCACGGTCTCCCGCGGTCGATTTTTCGGTCCGCGGTGCGGATGGTTTCCGATGTAACCGCCGCCGTATTGCACCTGAAACCGGAACAACTCCAGCTTCAGGTGATCCGGCCAGACACTGCCCCTCAGATAATTCGGGTCCGTCTGCGTTCCCCAGAGGGCCCCGTGCACGATCTGCCAGATGCCGTCCTGTTTCTTGACGGTGATCCGGTGATGTTCTCCGGCGAGATACACGTCCACCCCGTATTCGACCATGGTTTGCCAGAATGCGCTATCGGTCCCGCCCTCCAGCATGTTCGCACTGGAATTCTTGCTGGCAACCGGTCCCACCACGGGGTGATGTCCCTGCACAATCAGAAAATCCTTCTCCTGATGCTTCTGGAGCTGCTGCTCAAACCATTTGAGCTGTTCGCCTGAAACGGTTTTGGACAGACGATCCCCGGCATCCTCAAACTGATCCGTTGAAATGACCGCCAGGTTCTTCTCCGTAAACGAATACGCACGGCCCTTCTTGTGAGGCGGTCCGTTGCGGGGCATGTCGAAAATGCGGGCGAACTGTTTGGCAAACGTCGGTGCCAGATGCATCTTCTCCAATCCCTGGTCATCCCCGTACTCATGATCCCCCGGCGCAATGTAGAGATCGATGTTCTTGTCCTCGAAACGCTTCTTGAATCCGCCCCAGTACTTTGCGGTCATCCGGCGCACCTGTT
>CAZQNZ010000118.1:0-7426 GCA_964594615.1 uncultured Planctomycetia bacterium | reverse complement strand
AGCAGGGTGATAAGATCGTCCGGGAACTGAAGGAGGTCGGCTGGTGGCAATCCATACAGGGATACAAACGTAGTGTAACGGATGCACTGCAGGAGCAAGACTGAAAGTTTGCATACCCCTTTTTATCCTGCTGTTTACCGTGATGTTCGATCCTTTTCTATTTTTTTGTCTGTTGTTGCACCGGGGTAACTTGAGTTAAATCAACAATCCCCTCCACGTGTCGTTCCAGACCCGTTACGCAGACGGTTCCCGTTGCATCGGAACGTACATCCGGAAAAAAACATCACGTATCATCCACCGAAATGAGGTGGAGCGGTCTCAGTAGGTGGCCCCGGCCCGTTCGTACACAGGAGCCGCCCACCTTCGAGGGCTCGATTCAAAGATCTTCCTCGTTTCCCCCGGAATCCATTCACATTCGTTCATTCCTTCCGGGGGCTGCACAGGAACCGTCCCCTTCGGTGACTCAACCTTCATGTTTCCCAGGAGACCGTTGAAAAACCCCCGTGATGTCAGCGGTTCAGTTTCCAAGCAGGTCAAGGAACGAGAAGGAGGCGATGCCGACAGTGCATCGTCGACGCCGAGTGACGCCGAGATGCGCCGTGAAATTGGACCGTTCGAAACAGTTGAATATCACTCTATAATCTGGTGAATAAGGATAAAGACAAAGAACCCGTTCGTTCGAGTGCGGTGCATTCGTCGCGTCTGCTGTGACGAAATGCTCGACGATGCTCCCTCGGCATCGTCTGCGCTTTTCTCCGTGCGGACACAACGAACGCATCCGCACTGACGTTACGGGGGGTTTTTAAGCGATCTCCTAGAGCAAAATCGCACCACACTCAGACCATTCCACAATGTGACAAACCCATCAATTCACCAACCCTGGGCCTCTATGAATCCGGATCACTTGATTCAGAAAACTGTTTGGTCTCCTTGCCCCCACGTTTTACAAGGAACGTACTGCTCTCCGGATGGATTGCCTGGATTTTACTAGCTGTCGTGAGTCTCCGCAGGAGACGGCTCATGTATAGCCGGAGGGTGCAAACCCTCCGGTGTACCCCGCCAACCAATGGAGGAATCCCCGTATGGGGATGGCTCTGTTTGCACCAGCATCCACCAGATCCCACCCCGGGCTCCGAGCCCATACCCTACATCCGGCCGAACAACAGGTGTACTCCGGAACGCAGGTCGCTCTGTTTCATGCGATGGCTTTCGGACCGGTACTGATCAAGAGCCGTCCGCCTTCGGGGGCTCAATCCAAAGATCTTTCGAGGCGGAGATCATGTCGGGTATCGATGTTTCAACACTCACCCCAAATACGGCAGCTCGGATTTCATAATTCGGTTAGAGATCCTCCTCGTACAGACGTCCTTTGAGTGATTTGTCCTCGTCGGCATGGAGCCGGGCATGCAGGAATCGTTTGAACAGAACGATGAGTTATCATCACCACAGAACCATTCAATGTAAGGGACCTGCAGGTGCGGGTCTACATCAAGGTTCTCCACCACTGTTCTGGGGAAGCGCTCATGACATCTCGTCGTACTCCTCAATGGCATTCGCCCTATTCCAGTTCAGAGGTGAGTCGGATCCAGGGCTGCAGGTTGGTCCGTAACGTGTGTGGTTTGACTCAGCCATCGATTTCGTTCCATCGGTTGATTGCTCCATCTTCCACACACCGTTACAGGGCGATCCACACCGTGTTCCGGCTGACAGCACCCTTTCCTGCAATCTCGGGTTCCGCGGGTAGACGTTTTCCCTGCTGATACTCGTCGTCTTGAATCAGCTGAATGAGCACACACATTCGACCTGTTTGTGAAGCGGAGCATCCGAGTGATGATTCATTTCCATTCTCAGCATATGCTCCGATCGAAAAAAAAAAACGAAAGGACGATGAGAAGACCACAAAACGGTCATGAAACCAATCGATTGACGTCACAAATTACAAAAACAGACTCAAGCAGTAGACGATTCCGGTGGTATCAACCTTCACAAGTAAAAAGACCACATAAATTGAACGAAACCTTCACAGAATATTTGTATTTGTTGAATTTTTATCCACTATTAAGATACAAGATTAATAATAAGGTATGTAAGAATTCCTGTTTGAAATAGCCTTAATAAGAATATAGGATGATTACCTGAATGATGATGTAATGAACAATACATGAGTCGAAAGATCCGTTTGCTGCTTCAGTTCAATTCAACTGCCGTGGAATTTACGCCCCTGCACATCAGATCTCGTTGCCAAAGCGACACAATGGCAGGTGGTGCTTTGATCACCGTCTTTGTCCTGCTCTCCCTGTCCACCACAGCGTTTCTACAGACCAACGAGGATTCGGGAAAGCAGAATTACGACCCGTCCTATCTGGAAGAGAAAGAAAAACAGATTGATCGCTTTATCGAGAACCGTCAGTACGGCACGGCCTATGAGCTCGCCAGGAAAGTACGGAAGCAACTTGCCGATACCGATCGGTCGGATGATGCTGCGGACCTGTACAACTCCGTGCTGGAGGGTGTAAAAAAGAACTACAAACAGGTCATGAAGCGAGTGGACCGCAGTGTGAACGTACGATCTCCTTACGAAGCCTACCAAACCCTCGATCAGGCCGTCACCAACTTTGAGGGAACCGGGGTGTGGGAGGAGAAGCTGCGCGAACGAAAACAGTCGATGAAGGTAAAGGTGGTAGAAGCTCACCGAAAGGGCCAACTCGATGAGGTGCCTAGCTTTATCCCTGAGAACACGACGAATCGGAATGAGGCGAATCAGAACAGGGCCTCTTCGAGCAAAGGGAAACGGACCACGGATACGGAAAGCGAGGAAGCAGGTTCGGAGAGACCATCCGAACACAATTCGGCAGAGGATGAACAAGAGGTCGCCAATGAGGAATATCCATCACCGTATACAGGAACGACCGGGAAACAGATCGAGTTTTTGAAGAGCAACGTGAAATTCATTCGAAAAGCGTATCAGCACATCGAAAACCAGCAGTGGGATCAGGCCGTGCAGTTGCTGTCCTCAATTCGAAACACACTGGGGAAGCCACGCGTGCCTGCAATTGAGTCACTGATGGCGAAGTTGCTTTTAAAGAATGATTACGTGGAGAAGGCCGACGAATTCGTACATCCTTACGGCAGTCTGCTGGATGGCAACGGGTACAACAAACGACTCCAACGGGCGTATTTCTGGGAAGGCAAGGTGCGTCACCGCAAGAAGCTGCACCGTAAGGCGATCATGATCCAGCAAAACATCCTGGAGAAGGGGGCGGGACTGATTCGGGCGCTGGCAGGGGAGGAAGCCGGGGTGTTACTCCAGAAAATGGCGACGGACGTGTCCGGGTACCGGAAAGCACGTGACAGTTTTCAGTTTGCACTGAAGGTCATTGATCACCTGAAGCAACAGCTCAAACAGGAGAGTTCGGCGGGGGACGAACAGGGTAAGGGAAAAGAGGGTATCCGGGAGGTCGACGTATTTAAGGCCATGAACGTTAAAGAGAAAGACATATTGACCCCCATCGAAAACCAGCATCTATCCCGGCACGAACACCGAATCCGAAACCGATTGAAACGGGCGGATCGAATGTTGGACATCATGGAACATGGGTTGGGCTTTTACCTGTATCGGAAAGCCCGGCGATTACAGGACAACAAGAAGTGGCAGCGATCCCTGGACGTGTGGAACAAACTGATTGAGAAGGGAGAAGAGAAAAAAGGGAACGGAAAAGATCTGGATCAGCTGTTGAGCACAAACGAACGGGTGAGCATGAAACAGTTAAAAGAAGCTCTTTCCGTAGCACCGGTATACCGAAAGGCGGCCCGTTACTACAAACGGGAAGTGCAGCTGGAGATGGGGAATTACAAGCAGGCGTATCGAGGACTGAAGAAGTTTATCAAGGAGGGCAAAAAATTCCAGCTGTACGGCGGTGCGGCCCGACAGCTAAAAGCCGACGTGATGCTGGAGTATATGTACCGACCGGATAAAGCGATTCCGCTGTATACGAAAGCGCTGGAGTGGTTCAACGAGGTGGAGAAACGGGATGAAGCCGTTGAAGGGTTCACGGTGCCTGAGAAGGCGGAGCGGGTCACAGAACCGCCTAAGAAATTTCGTGGAGTCACTGGATGGGGTAATGTTGTGTGGCGTACTGGTGGACCCGCAGACGTGTTTAATCGTAACACAGCAGATTACTACTTGGATTATCACCGCATGATTGCTAAGACTCACCGCTCACTGTGTTACTTCATAAAAAGTATATTTGAAAGAAATGAAGCATATCGAAAAAAGGCAATGGATGATATAAAGATCATCAATGAGGTGGACCAACAGAGCAAACGACTTACGGAACAGCATCGTCCTTCAAACTACCTTCGTTTGAAAGATGGATATAGTAAAGGGAAGCTTTTTGCATCGAAAGATGAACTGCGGCATTTCGATCGTAATAAAAAAATGTTGGCAGCACTCTTGGTCGCCGATTTTCACTATGAAATAGAACGGTGGGAGGATGCGAAAACATCATATCAGAGGTTGGTCAAGCGATTTGGAGCAGGAAGTCTGAAAAATTTCACGATACACCGAAGAGCTTATCTACATTTCGTACTTGCCCTTTGTCATATAGCTACTGGTCAAGAGGAGAAAGGAATTACGATGTTAAGGAGGTTTGACGAGCAATTTCGCCATACTGCCACCTGGCCCAGGGCGAGAATCGTATACGCGAAACAGGCTGACTTCAAAGAGCGATTAAGGATTTTGAGAACTGTATATAGAGAGCGTTCGAGTGATCCAATGGGGAGGTTGGCGCTCCAGACATTGGGTGAAGTTTTCATCGCATCCAACATGTACAACAAGGCGAGAAAGGTCTTTCGGAAATTGAAACGCGAGTCAACAAACGCCAATCGTGTTGAGATTGCAGAGAGCTGGTTGGATCATATCGGATCCAAACAGTGACCTTACATTTTGAGCATAGATTGTTCAACCATTTTCTTCACTTTGTTCTTATGTACTATAAAAACAGGATTTTTGCAATTCTTACTTCCTTTTTGCTTTTGCCAATTGCATTTGGTCAAGCTCAGGCGATACCGGTTTCCGTGAACTGTGACGAACGAAGTTTCGTTGTGAATTTTGAAAATGTATCCACTCCCATTACGAAAACCATCAGTGTTAGTGGGCCGATTAAGAAATGCGAGCTGAAAGAAGTGCGTTCAGCTCCGGGGTGGAACAAAGGAAAAGGCTGTAAATTTACCTTCTCAAAACCAGATTCCTTGAGCGGCGTACACAGGGGTGTATTTGGAGGCAAGTTGAATTGTGGCAATGGATCAGGGTCTGGCGTCACCTGGACAGGTTCAGCCTCGTTCTGTCCCGGTGGAATCAGCAATATTCGGGATGAAGGGGATCTTGACAACTGTCCCAAAAGTAATAGAATCAAATCTGAAGGTATAGGAGTTCCTGGTTCAGTAATACCCATTGATGGGTGTTCGATACCTTCAAGCATCGCAGAAGGTGAGTTTGGCTGGATAACACGTAATGTCATCGCAGCAGATCCGAAATATGGTCCATTAGTAGTTGGAGGTAGAGGGCCAAACAGTGGATTGCCATGTGATGTCCATGATGTTTGTTATCGTGAGTGTGGTAGTGATAAGGGAGATTGTGACAATGAAATCATATCGTCTCTCCAGCAGTCTTGCTTGAATTGGCAAGGTTGGGATTCAAGCAAAAATCTTCAAAAATGCCTTCAGAGTACAAGGTCAATTGAGACAGGTATATCTTCCATTGTCGGAATTAATGCATATGAAACCAAACAGATCAAGCGGTGCAGTTGTTGTAATTGATTTTTCTTGGAGACCTCAATGAAGTTTATTCATTTAAAGAGATTTTTACTCACGATCAGTTTGTTAATGTTTCTGGGTTTCACACCCGAAGCACAGGAATTACACGTTCAATGGAAAAAGAACTATCGAAAGGACAAGATTGACTTGTTTTTGGAAGGCCATTGCTTAGGCCCGGATGAAGACCTATATGCGGTCATCGGTGAAAAGACCAATACGCAACTCACGTCTTTTCTCGGTAACATCAGGCAAAAAGATGGACAATTGACATATTTTCGGAAATTTCGCTCCCAAAAGGTGAACAAGACCATCGCTGACGCCCCGTTCAGACCCCTTATCTATATGAAATCCGAACAGAAGTTTTTTGTGTCGATACCAACCACATCAGGGCAAGGCGGTTCTTCCATTTTCACCATCCCTATTGATGGGAAGGACAAGGCTGAGAATAACCGGGTCATGGGGTTGAATATCGAGGTTCATGAAATGGTGAACGTTTCTCGTGAGAAAATTTTATGCATTGGTCAGAAAAACGGAACGCCGATACTTATGATGATCAATACGATGGGGGATGAAATCTGGGTTCATAGTTTTGATTCGAAGAAACACCGAAACTTGTCTCTACGACAGTGCATTCTCATGAACGATTCCATCGTGTTGACAATGTCAGGCTTGGTGAAACGAGACATGAAAATGATTCTGATGAAGGTAAACCAGGCAAACGGAGACATGATCAGTACAATCAGGTTGGACGCCGATATTACGCCTGGCACTGTTGCAATTCGAGCGGTCGATGATGAGCGATTCGCGCTTTCCACTAGACGGAAGGTGAAAAATAAGAAGAAACAAAAGGGATCCATTCATCTGTTTGATGACGAGTTGAATCGTCTCTGGACAACCGATATTACGCAGACCTCTGGACTGTTTTCTACGGTCAAAATACCGATGATTGCACTGCAGTCGCACATCATTTCCGCAACTTATATCGAGAAGGGCGTTCGGTTTCATGTCATCGATCTGGATGGGGATGTTCAAACCTCGTTCGAACAACGGATGGGACCTCCTGTACGTGGAGGGGGTCAATTTTTGAAAGCTAGTAGCCATTTTTTCTATATTACTCAGAGCAGGTACCCGGTAGATGATTTGCTTGACTGGGTACAGGAAAAGAACAATCCCATCATTGATACAATCACTGCGTTCAAAATGGATATGACTCCACAAACGCAGGACCGTTCTTCGGAATAGATTTTGCTCAGTTAATTATGCTGTTAAGGAGCTGGCTGAATGGTGTGTTCCACCTATGAATAAAAATTAAGCGTAGACAAGTCCCATATCCCCCAAGCGCTTCATTTTGAGGGTCGCGTTGATCCCAGAGATATGTTCTGGTCCACCTTATGCCCGGGCTGCCAGAATACCGATTTCTGCCATAGGCAAGATACTGTCCAAATTTCCCCGACGGCGCCTGAGCGTTAACGACAGGTTTGTTGCACATCCACCTATATGAAACTCAATTCCCCTGATTCGTCCATGTTTTGTCTCCGGGGAATTGGCCTATCGTTGTTTTCGGCTTGTCAACTACTCCTCTGTGAATCAACCGGTTCGAGGTGAGTCTCAC
>CAZQNZ010000117.1:0-7487 GCA_964594615.1 uncultured Planctomycetia bacterium | reverse complement strand
CATCCTTTCGCGTTGTAATCCGTTTTCCGATTATTCGTCGTGAAATATCCCGACTCCTTCAGTATTTCTGGAAAATAATACCGCTCGTGAGGGACCTTCCACTCTTTGCGATGCCAGTCCGTACCGAACGTGGTGGCGTGTGTTCCGGAAATCAGCGTGGATCGGGCGGGACTGCAGTGGGGAGCGGTGGAACGGGCCTGGGTAAATTTAATGCCCCTCTCGGCTAAACGGTCAAGGGTGGGCATCTTTGAATGTGGATTTCCATACGCCGACACATGGTTGTAGCTGGAATCCTCGAAGGTCAGCCAGAGGATATTCGGGCGATCGATCTGTTCCGGTTCGGCCATCCCGGCGGACTGGATCCAGCATCCGATCAGGAGTCCGAGTGCGATCACGATTTTCGAGGTGAAATGACCAGTTACTGACATCAATTGGTTCGACATAATCGAAATTTAATAAAGGACCGAATCGGAATTTTAATGGATAAAGATTGAGATTTAACTCACAGCCTGCAAATGAGCTCCTGCATGATCCTGAAAGATCACCGCGAGAGAAATACGGCGATGCCATAACACGGCCTCGGCCATACTTCTGGCTCGGGCAGCCATTGTAAGGGTGTGTCGCTGTCCGTGAGTCACGAAGGAGCGCTGAATGCAGTCCGCTTCAATGCAGTTGACGACCGGGGACGGTCTGATACCAATTGACCCGGTCAACGGATTTCCATTACGATCCAGAATCGATAGAGGTTGAAGAGATGTCTGTCCGGTCTTGTGTGATCACATACATTTCATACGTGAGCAGAGAGAAAAATGAAGACAAAACAGATCATGGTTTTGATGTTGTTGTTCTTGTTACCTTCGCTTGGCTGCAGCATAGGGTCCGTTGTTGTGGAGGTGGAAAAGAAAGGATCCGGTCGGATGGAATTCAGCACGCTGAAAATAGGGGGTGCCGAGAACATGCCGGAGATTGAGGGGACTTCACCCGAACGGAACTCCTCGTACACGCTGGTACGCTCTTCGTATACGTTTGAGGACATCTCTTCCGTTTCGTTTGGCGGTTTGAACTTTGACCGAACGCTGGATGAAGGGACTGCTCAAATCGATGTAACGGTGCCGCTGCATCCCGAGGCGAAATGGATTCAACAACTGGACGTGACGGAGCAACGAATCGAAGATCTCAAGAAACGACTGAAACGTATGTCCGAGCGACTGGCGGAACGGGAGACCCCGATTGATGTGGAACCGGAAGATGCGCTGAAACTGAAGTTTGAGATCAACGTACCCGAGGAGATCGAGGACTATCAGGTAGACGCCCCCGACCTGGATGATCACGACTGGGTGTCCGAGCGAAACGCAAAAAACAGAGCCGTCGGTGACGACCAGATTGTCATTGACATCCCCGTTCGAGCGATATTGCAGGAGGATTTGAAAGACCTTTCCCTGCTCGTGCGCTACTCGGCCGGCGAGGACGCCGTGGAAGAGGAGGACGAAGACGATTCCGAAACGGATGTGCAAACGTACTGAATCCACATGCCGCAGCACGGTCGATCGGCGAACCCGGTAAGGACCGGACCGACCGATTACATTCCGGATCGGAACCAGCAGGATCTTCCGTTAAAAGGTTGACTTTATGCACTTATTAAGGTAGGATAAATCACTTCGCACGATCCATCTTCCTGCCTGAGGGGACATCACGTTTCTGCGAGCCAGACATGTATGACGCGAATTTGTATCTGCCAGACGCTATTCCGGTACTTCTGCTGGTCGGGTTGTTCACGCTGACAAACAGTCACGTTCAGGCTGAACCTCGGGCGGAAACGTCGCCCGACGAGCTGGTGACGTTTTCCGTTCATGCCGATGAAACGGAGGTTTCGGCCGGTGAGACGTTGATGCTCTATTTCTACGCCCGTATGAAGCCGGAGTGGCACATTTACTGGAAAAACCCGGGTGAGACCGGCATGGCCACGGACATTTCGCTCAAGGCTCCCGACGGATTTGACGTGAAGGACATCCAGTGGCCGAGGCCGGTGACGTTCAAGACCGGGGATATCATATCGTACGGTTACAAGGAGGAAACGGTACTGTCCGTGCCTGTGAGAGTTCCCGAAGACCTGTCGGATCGTCCCCACGAGTTCCAGGCTACGGTCACCTCCCTGGTTTGCCGGGACAAGTGCCTCATGCAGAATCAGGAGATGTCGTTCTCACTGAAGGAGGTCGAGCAGCCCGGTGCCTCGTTACGGGAGAAGATTCGTTCATTCCGAAAGGCCATACCTGAACCGTTCTCCTCTCTGGAAGATACACGCGTCACCTGGAAAAAGGGCTCCGTGATCTTCAGTGGGCCGAGGGGGAATGCCAAGGACATTCGTTTTTACCCCATTGCCATACCCGGGGTGGAGCTGGGGTCGGCGTCGGTGGAACTCGATGATCGGAGGTTTACCGTGCGTGTGCCGGTCAAATGGCATCCGGAAAATCACATCGGTAATGAGAAACCGGCTGTAAAAGGGGTTATTGGTATGGGAGACGGGCCGACGGATCCGGGCTATCACGTGTCGGTCCCTCTTAACATGGATCAGGTTCGGGAGTGAACGGATAATGCTGTCACATCGTGACAACAAGGGGGGAAAAGGTTAAAATTTTTGTGAGGGTTCGCCTGTAATTTGCACCGTTTTGGAGAAGAACATCATGAACACGTTTCGTACGCTATTGATCGCAGCACTCGCCCTTTTGCCTCTCATCGGCGGCCCGGCCGTCGCCGATCACCATAAGAAAGGTGAGGAGAAGGGGAAGAAAACCGCGAAACTCGGTGAAAAAGCCCCCGATTTTACCCTGAAGAACCTGGACGGTGAAAAGGTGTCTCTCTCCGATCACACCAGCAAGGATCAGATTGTGATCCTGGAGTGGATGAATCCCGACTGTCCGTTCTGTACACGTGTGCACAAATCGGGGCTTGTCAGCGACATGCTTGAGAAGGTGGACAAACTCACCGACGGCAACTTCGTGCACATCGAAATCAACTCCACCCATTACATGGGACCCGAAAAGACCCGGAAATACCTGGAGAAACATGGTGTTTCCTCTACGGCACTGATGGATAAAAGTGGTAAAGTGGGCCACATGTACGATGCAAAAACCACTCCCCACATGTACGTGATCGATCAGGATGGTGTTCTTCGATACCGGGGTGCGTTTGATAATTCACCCAAGGGGAAGAAATCACCGTCCGAGCGTGAAAATTACGTCATCAAGGCGGTGAAGCACATTGTGAACGGCAATGATGTCTCTCCACAGAAGGTGAAACCGTGGGGTTGTAGCGTGAAGTACAAATAAGCACCTCTCTACAACAGAATATTCGGGGTCCGGGCGCTGTTCCGATGTCACGGGACAGATCCGGACCCCTTCTTTTTTACGTTTGTCTTGCCCGTGAATCGGACGGGGGTTTGTCGTTTGATCATGAGCGGGGAATACAATGAATAGACCTCTGATCCTTGAATTTTTCTAACGGCTATTCACAATGGTAATACGTTTAATCGATTCAAGGAACGGGTATGTCTACCTGGGACGACATCAAAAAATTCGTTTTCGGCAACGATAAGCGACGCGATGTGCCGGAGGGACTGTGGCAGACCTGTGACGGCTGTGAGAACATGGTTTATAAAAAGGAGGTGGAGGAGAAGCACAAGACGTGCCCCGATTGTGAGTACCATTTCCCTCTGACCGCCGAGGAGCGCATCGACTTGCTGATTGACGATGGCACCTTTGAAGAAACCTGGGAGGACCTCCGTACCGTCGACCCGCTGAATTTCGAGGCACGGAAGACCTACAAGGACAAGCTGAAGGAAGCCCAGGAAAAAACCGGTCTTCCGGAAGCCATTATCACCGGGAAAGGTGAGCTGAAGGGTCGGGAAGTCATGTTCGGAGTCACGGACCGGAACTTCATCATGGGATCGATGGGCTCCGTGGTCGGGGAGAAAGTGACGCGGAGCTTTGAACTTGCCAAGGAAGAAGATCTTCCGTTTGTGATGGTCTCAGGTTCAGGCGGGGGCGCCCGCATGTACGAGGGAGCCATCTCTCTGATGCAGATGGCCAAAACCAGTGCCGCCGCCGCCCGGTACGATGAAACTGGAAATATGTTTATTTCTGTGCTGACGAATGCCACCATGGCGGGCGTGCTTGCGTCGTTTGCGTCACTCGGGGACCTGATTATTGCTGAGCCGGGGGCGCTGATCGGATTTACCGGTCCGCGTGTGATCAAGCAGACCATTCAGGAAGAGTTGCCGGAGGGGTTTCAGCGATCCGAATTTCTGCTCGAGCACGGGTTTCTGGATCGCATTGTGCCTCGCAAGAACATGCGTGACGAAATCAGTAAAATGCTCGATTACGCAGATAATTGACTCGCAACATTGACGTGTAATTCTTCGCTAACGCTACGAAAAGGAACCGATGTCCGAAAACGAATTCGATCAACGGTACGATTTTGAGGAATCGGAGGAGCGTCTTTACGAGTTCTGGCAGAACCGGGGGGATTTCCGCGCAACGGCGGATCCGAACAGCGACACCTTCGTCGTCGCCATTCCTCCTCCGAATGTCACCGGTGAACTCCACATGGGACATGCGGTGAACAGCACGTTGCAGGACGTGCTTGTGCGGGCAAATCGCATGATGGGGAAGGAAGCCCTCTGGATCCCGGGGACGGATCATGCGGGTATTGCCACCCAGAACGTGGTTGAGAAACGGATGCGTGAGGAAGGCTACGCCATGGAGGACGTGGACCGGGAACAGTTCATCGACCGTGTGTGGGAGTGGAAAGACGAGTACGAGGGGCGAATTACCGATCAACTGAAGCGTTTGGGGGCGTCCTGTGACTGGAGCCGCCAGCGTTTCACCATGGACCCGGATTACGTTCGAGCCATCAACGAGGCGTTCGTCAGGCTGTACGACAAAGGGTTGATATATCAGGGCAACTACATCATTAATTGGTGTGTGCGCTGTGGCACAAGCCTGTCCGACCTGGAGGTGGAGCACCGGGAAGTGGACGGACACCTGTGGTACATGAATTATCCGGTCAAGGGGAAGGACGATCATATCACCGTTGCGACCACGCGACCGGAAACTATGCTGGGCGACACGGCGGTTGCCGTGCACCCGGGGGACGAGCGATATCAGGATTATCATGGCGAAACGGCGATTCTCCCGATTCAGGACCGGGAAATTCCCATCATTGCGGATCACTTCGTCGATTCATCATTCGGAACCGGGGCGGTGAAGGTGACCCCTGCTCACGATGAGAACGACTACGAATGCGGACGTCGCAACGATCTTGAGGTCATTCAGGTGATCGATGAAGACGGGCGAATGACGGCTGAGGCAGGTCAGCCGTTCGAGGGCATGAACCGGTTCGAATGCCGTCAGGCGGTGGTCAATACGCTGGAACAGCAGGGCATCCTGGAGAAAACGGAAGGATACGACCTCAACCAATCCATCTGCTATCGGTGCGATACAGTGCTTGAACCATACCTGTCCAACCAGTGGTTCGTCAAGATGGAACCGCTCGCCGAGCAGGCGATCGAATCCGCGGAGAACGGGATTCCGGAGTTCTTCCCGGATCGCTGGAAGGACGTGTACATGGACTGGCTCGAAAATTCCCGCGACTGGTGTATTTCCCGTCAGCTCTGGTGGGGGCATCAGATTCCGGTCTGGTACTGTGAAGAATGTGGAGAACACACGGCGTCGGTTGGAGAGCCGGACCAGGATTGCCCGAACTGCGGGCATCACGCATTCAATCAGGAAACGGATGTGCTGGATACCTGGTTCAGTTCCGCATTGTGGCCCTTTGCCACGCTGGGATGGCCGGATCAGACCCGTGATCTGGAAGCGTTTTACCCGACGGACGTGCTGGTGACAGCGCGCGATATTATTTACCTGTGGGTGGCACGCATGGTGATCACGAGTCTTGAGTTCCTGAATACGGAGCCGTTTGACGATGTGTACATCAACCCGACCATTCTGACACCGGACGGGAAACGGATGAGCAAGTCGCTTGGCACCGGCATTGATCCGATCGAGCTTATTGAGGACGTGGGAGCGGATGCGACGCGGTTCGGTCTGGTGCACATGACCACGGGCAAACAGGATATCCGTTTCAGCCCGGACAAGATCGAGGAGAGCCGGAACCTCGTCACCAAAATCTGGAACGCCTTCCGGCTGTTCTACATGAATCTCGAGGAAGGTGAAACCCTTTCCAGCGACCTTCCGCCGGCCGATCAACTGAACAGTGAGGACCGCTGGATTCTGAGCTGTCATCATCGCTGCCGGGCCGATCTGCGGGAGGCACTGGACGAATACCAGTTCTCCGACATTGCACACGTCTTTTACCACCACTTCTGGGACGACGTATGTGATTGGTACCTGGAATGGGCCAAGCCTCGTCTTGAAGGAGACGACGAAGAGGATCGGGAAACGGCTCTGACGGTGATGAATGTGCTGTTTCAAAACCTGCTCAAGCTGCTGCATCCCGTCATGCCGTTTGTCACGGAGGAACTCTGGCAAAAACTGAAGGATGTACAGGAGGATGAGATCGAAGGTGCCATTATTAATGCCTCTTATCCGGAGGTCGACGAGTCGTGGATCGACGAGCAGCTGGAACGCGATATTGACGTGATTCAGAACGTGGCCGGCGGTGTGCGGGCGATTCGAAACGAAATGAACATCTCACCGAATCAGGCCCTGGATGCCTGCCTGTCGACGGACAGCGAGGAGATGACCGAACGGATCCTCCGCAACCAGGAACTTCTTACCGAGGCGGCCCACATCGACAGCGTGGAGGTGGAAGTGGACCTGGAAAAACCGCCCCGTTCCGCAACGTTCGTTCGGGAGGACGTCGAAGGATTCGTTCCGCTTGAAGACGTGCTGGATCCGGAGGAGGAGGTGGATCGCCTGGAGAAGCAGGTGGAAGACACAAGTGAACACCTCGAACAGGTGGAACAGAAGCTTGATAACGATGATTTCGTGGAGAACGCTCCCGAGGAAGTGGTCCAGCGGGAGCGGGACAAGCGCGAGGAACTCAGCAATGAACTGGCGAAGCTGAAAGATAACCTGGCGGACTGGAGTGAACAGGTTTAACGGGGCCGGGCCGTGTTGCTGAATGGCCGGAGATGAGACGTGAAACCCGTGCACCCGATACATTTAAAGCGGAAATACACCCTTTCATGCTGTTTGTCATCGGACGGTGAGGCGGGATGCGGCGGGCGATGCAGACGGTCGCTGAGGTTGACCGGTCCGCAGATGTTCGGTACAATTATTGACCGCACGATTTCCGTGCGTTTATTGTGGTGGCCGTAGCTCAGGGGCTAGAGCGCGTGGTTGTGGTCCACGAGGACGGGGGTTCGAAACCCCTCGGCCACCTTCTTAAAACACTCTATCCCCCATCATACCAACCCAGCACACGGAGCCCCGAGGGTCCCCGAGGGGTTATTCGTCGCACGTAAACGT
>CAZQNZ010000116.1:0-7542 GCA_964594615.1 uncultured Planctomycetia bacterium | reverse complement strand
TCCAGTTTGACCTGCAGCAGGTTCTGGGCTTCCACCGCAAACTCCATCGGCAGTTCGTCGATCACTTCCTTACAGAACCCGTGCACGATCATCGATATGGCGTCCTCCTCGGACAGCCCGCGGGTGTTGCAGTAAAACAGCTGATTCTCTCCGATCTTGGAGGTGGACGCTTCATGCTCCATCGTCGCGGACTTGTTGTTCACCTCAATGTACGGAAACGTGTGCGCTCCACACTCATTCCCGATCAGCATCGAATCACACACCGAGTAGTTCCGCGCATTGTCCGCCGACTTCTTGATGTCCACCAGGCCTCGATACGAATTCTGCGCCTGGTCCGCCGAGATCGACTTGGACACGATCGTGCTCTCCGTGTCCTCGCCCAGGTGGATCATCTTCGTTCCCGTGTCCGCCTTCTGATGGTTGCTGGTCAGGGCCACCGAGTAAAACTCACCCACCGAGTGGTCCCCCTGCAGAATGCAGCTGGGATACTTCCAGGTGATCGCCGAACCGGTCTCCACCTGCGACCAGGAAATCTTCGAATGGTCTCCCACACACTTCCCCCGCTTGGTCACGAAGTTGTAAATGCCCCCTTGCCCGTCCTCGTCGCCGGGATACCAGTTCTGAACGGTGGAGTACTTGATCTCCGCGTTCTCAAGGGCGACCAGTTCCACCACCGCACCGTGCAGCTGATGCGTCTTGCGCATCGGCGCCGTGCACCCTTCCAGGTAGGACACGTAACTGTCGTCCTCGGCAATAATCAGCGTCCGTTCGAACTGTCCCGTGTCCTCCGCGTTCATCCGGAAATACGTCGACAGCTCCATCGGACACTCCACCCCTTCCGGCACGTACACAAACGATCCGTCACTGAACACCGCCGCGTTGAGGGAGGCAAAGAAGTTGTCCGTGTAGGGTACCACCGTCCCGAGGTACTCCCGCACCAGCTCGGGATGGTCCTGTACGGCCTCGCTGATCGAGCAAAAGATGATGCCTTCCTCGGCCAGGCGTTCTTTGAACGTCGTCGCCACCGAAACGCTGTCAAACACCGCGTCCACGGCCACGCCGGCGAGGGCCTTCTGTTCCTCAAGGGGAATGCCGAGTTTCTCGTAGGTTTCCAGGATTTCATCGTCCAGGTCCTCCAGGCTTTCAGGCTGATCCTGGTCTTTCGGCGCCGCGTAATAGCGCTGGTCCTGGTAGTCGATGGGTTCGTACTCGAAGTTGGGCCAGTCGTGGGGTTCCTCGAGTGTTTTCCAGTGTTCGAGGGCCTTCAACCGCCAGTCCAGCAACCATTCGGGTTCGTTCTTTTTCTCGGAGATGAACCGGATAATGTCCTCGTTGAGCCCCTTCGGAGCCACGTCCTGCTCCACGTCGGTCACGAATCCGGCGTCGTAATCCTTGTCGGTATACTCCTGAATGGTTTCTCTCTCTTCGGCTTCGGTTGGCATGGTTATACCCTGTAAACTATCAACTGGTAAGAATTCGATGCAGCGTCTGGAAGCTGAAATCCTCGTCTGCGTTTCATCGACGAAACGGAAATGACTTCGTTTCAGTCATTTCCCAGTGATGACTGGACTCGTACACCGGGGGGAACCCGGCCTGAAAACTTTAGTGATCAACTAAAGTTTATAGAAAATAAAACGAAATCCATTACCCATTATAAGAAGATACCCCCATATATCAAGTCCTTTCTGAAGTGTGATCCCTTTTCACTATCGCTCGAAACAACTCGTCATGGGCTTGTCAAGAGATTCATGATTGAGACTGTTTACCACTGCTCGACGTTCAGGGGGGACCGGTTATCTCCTTCGATTCCGTTCTGTATAGACCCCCAGAAAATATCAACGCTTATATAATTGATCCTCCCTCGGTTCGGGATCCGTCGAGAGACGCCACGGTCTGTACACCGTTTTGCGAGAGCCAGGTCCTCAAATCGATGACCAGAGAGCTAATAATTTTGATTCATCAAGACCGTTCTAACACAATGATGACTGTGCTTCTAACTGATTAGGTTTTATATACATGCAGCCGAACTACAGACAACATAATCATCTCCTCATCGCTCTGGCCGCATTTTCATTCCTGGTCTTCTCCCTTAATCCACCAGGTATTTTGATCCCCAGGTTATACGGTCAATCCGCCACCCCGGAGAGAAGCGATTCCTATCATGCCAGTGACCGGGAGCGCAGGAGAGCTCAGTTTGAGAAGACGTTTGATCCCGTTGATCAAAACCAGCCACTCAAGAGCAAAATCAATTTTGCAAAAAAAGTACTGAACAAGGTAAATCGTCCACACCATTCTTCAATTGAAGCTTATGCGTACCGTCAGCTTCGAAAACTGCTAAAAGAACATCGCAAACAACCACAAGCGCTGGAACTCCTGATCAAAACGGTGAATCGACAGCAACAACTTCACGGGTACTCCCAGTCACGGCAGGACATGCTGATGGAACTGTTCAGACAGCTGGGCCAGATCTCTGAGAACCAACGTAAGCGTCTAAACATCGTTCGACGCATGTTTCAACACCTTCACAAGGATGCCCACGCGGCTGTCGCCGAGCAAGAATGGGATCGCTCTCTGAGCAATTATCGAAGAATCAAAAAACTTTCCAGTGGTTTTGATCACTTCTATCAGGGGAAGCCGGCAAGTCGCATGATCTCTCGCATCAAAAAACGCATGACATTTGAACGTCAGACAGCTCAATTGATTCAAAGTTCCTCAACCTCCTCGGGAGATCCATCAGAAACTCGATCGGCCGGAAGGAATTTAATACAACTGGGCCGGTGGTCTCATGCCCTTATGTACCTCAAGGATGCAAACCAGAACGGCCTCTCAACCCCTCTCCTCGACCTTGCTCGAATCGGGTTGACCTACCAGATCTCCCCGTTTTCCTCCCCTGATATTCAGTATAAATACTTGATGAAGATGGATACGATCCTTGAACAATCTCCCGATGATGTATCGTTGTATCGTGCAATTGACACCGGCGTCCGTATGTTTCAGGATCTCCAGCAAAACAAGGATGACCTTTCGGAACAGCAAAATCAGAAAGCTGACTCAGTACTCGGAAACCTACAGAATCTCATCAACGAAAGCGGACCGGTACACTTTCTAAACCTCGGCGTTTCAAGACCGCTTTACTTTCTGTATCCAACGAAAAATTTACTTCTGTACGCCCCCGGAAATGGTAATGCGAAAGATTATTCCGAAAACCATCATGACGGAAACACTCGGTTCGGTTCTCTGGTCAATCCTGGAACGGGCATACGGGGTGCTTTCCAGTTCACTGGTGCACCCGGCCGTCAAAAGAATGTGGTCGTATTTCAAAATCTGAAACACGGGAACCTCGAGGAGAACTTCACGATCGCGTTTCGGTTTAAACGAAATCGTTTCAACCCGCGAAGAAATGCCAAAAATATCGGAAACATGATGCTTGGTATTGATGGTCAGCTGAAAATTGGCACCTCCCGCAAAGCCATTCAAATCTATATCAATACGAGAAAGAACCAGGACACAGTCCACGCGGGCGGAGGAATTCAGAACCGAAACTGGTACCATCTGGCTCTGACGTTTGACTCAAACAGATCCAGCCAACTCCGGTTGTACCTGAATGGTTCTCCCATCAAGCAGTGGAATAAGTTTGGAGGAAATTTTATTGTTCGGTCCAAAACGTTAAAACTCGGAAGCCATTCCAGAAATCGTTCTCCGTTTACGGGCTGCATTGATGACGTGTTTTTGTATGATCGATCTCTATCCAATTCGGAAATTAAATCGCTGTACCAACGATCCCCCGCGAATTGAACGTGCACAATTGTATTTGCAGGTCAAAAACTTCCAGACCTACATTTCAAGCTGGAATGATCTCAGGCTTTTCCTAGTACTGAAACATCGTTCTTCAGCAGACCATCTTAGAACACCATGAAACGCAACGAGCTGATCTCACTCGAGGTGGATGAACTGAATAGAAAGCAAGCGGAAGAGGTGATCTCCGAACTGCGCGACCTCATACGTCACCACGACTACAGGTATTACGTCGAAGCAGATCCGGAAATTCCCGATGCAGAATACGATCGTCTTTTTGAAAAGTTACAGGAACTTGAGGAAGCATTCCCAAGTCTTGACCATCCAAATTCGCCCACCAAACGTGTCGGCGCCCCACCGGTAGAGGAATTCGAATCCGTGGATCACGCCGAACCGATGCTCAGTTTATCGAACGCATTCGACGATGAGGACGTGAAGGAATTTTTTCGTCGTGTCCGGGAAGGCCTGAACACAGAAAAAGTACCGGACATGATTGTCTCCCCAAAAATTGATGGTACAGCGGTCGAACTCGTATACGAGGACGGGGAGTTGACACGGGGCCTGACGAGAGGGGATGGTGTGACCGGTGAAGATATTACAAGAAATCTCAGAACGATCCCCTCGATTCCCCTCGTGCTTCGGGACGACGACGTGTCTGCCCCGGAACGCCTTGACGTTAGAGGAGAAGTGTTTATCGGGAAAGAGGATTTCGAAAATTACAATCGGAAACGGCGGAAGGAAGGAAAAAAAACGTTCGCGAACCCCCGTAATATGACAGCGGGAACACTGCGTCAACAGGATCCTGAAATCGTCGCATCAAGACCACTGGATATGCTTGTACATGGATTTGGTCGCATCGAAGGACTGCAGTTCAATCGTGAATCCACCGGGCTAGACCTCTTCGAACAACTCGGATTTCGAACGATCGCCCCCTTTTCCCGTACGTGCGACTCTCCCGAGGAGGTCTTTGACGCCTATCAGAATCTTCTTTCGCAACGCGAAGATTTTCGATATGAAGTTGATGGGGCCGTTATTAAGGTTGACCCTCTCTCCTTTCGTGAGGATCTCGGGACCCGATCCCGATCACCCCGATGGGCAATAGCGTATAAATTTCCGGCAGAAGAAGAAATAACGAAGCTCACTGACATCGACGTACAGGTGGGCCGTACCGGCGCCCTCACTCCGGTAGCAAAACTGGAACCGGTACAGGTTGGAGGCGTTACGGTGTCGAATGCTACGTTGCATAACCCGGATGAAATCGAGCAGAAGGATGTCCGGATTGGGGATACCGTTCGGGTGCGTCGTGCGGGAGATGTCATCCCTGAAATCGTATCGCCAGTCACCTCCGAGCGCACCGGAGAAGAAACCACGTTCGAGATGCCGGACGCATGCCCGGTCTGTGGCAGTGCCTCTGTCAAACCGGAGGGGGAAGTCATTCCAAGATGTGAAAATTTATCGTGTCCTGCTCAACTTAAAAAGCGTATAGAACACTTTGCGAGCAGAAGTGGGCTGGATATTGAAGGGTTGGGAGAAAAGGTCGTTGATCAACTTGTAGAACAGGACCTCGTCTCATCACCAAGCGATCTTTACGATCTCGAAAAACAGGAATTGATGGACCTGGAACGATTTGCCGAAAAATCCGCTCAGAACCTTCTGGACGCACTGGATGAATCGAAAAACACCACCCTTTCGAGGTTCCTGTATGCCCTTGGCATTCGATATGTTGGAGAAGCCACGGCTGATCTGCTTGCCCGACATTTCGGTGATATCGAATCCCTGATGGACACCGACCCCTCATATCTGACCCAGGTGCGGGACGTCGGATCAAAAGTTGCCGACGAGATTCATGCGTTCTTCCAGAATGAGCGCAACCGACAACTGGTTCGGGAGTTACTCGACGCCTCCTTTGATCAACACATGGAACGGCCACAGGACAACGGTTCCGACCATCTGGAGGGTGAAACCATGGTATTCACCGGTGCCCTGGAAAGCATGACCCGCAAGGAGGCAAAACAAAACGCACGTCAACATGGAGCAAAAGTGACCTCCTCCGTCAGTGGAAACACCACCATACTGGTCGTTGGAGACAATCCCGGATCCAAATACGATGCTGCAAAAGAACGAGATGTGGACATCTGGGACGAGCAGGAGCTCCTGAATCACATAGAATAACTGTAATCACTCACCTTAAAACAGAATGGTGCGTTCCATATCAATCCATTCCCTCGCTTCCGCTCTAGAATCCGTTTTCACGGAAGTGCTGAAACCCCGGACTGCTCTTCGTTTGTCCGGGACTATACTCTGCCGCCCAATTCGGGACTCTCATGATCTTTCACAACCCCGATCGTGGGGAAATTACGCGACCTGAGGCACAAGCCTCCCCTGTAACCATACATTTGTACCACCGCTAGCGACGTTCAATGTACTGAGTTCCACATAAACCCCCGGTCACATTTCATTTCACCGGGGTGTCCAATTCTGACGACCGTTTACTCTGACTGATGAATACCCCTACGTGGAGTAGCAGATGTGTAGACCCCGATGGAGCGAAGCGGAATCGGGGGGGGAGCGGTATCGGTCAAATACCCGTGAACCTCCGGATGGGCGTGGTATAATTTGACTTGTGGTTAAAAAGTAGAGCCTCAGCTCCTGGTTGACAGCAGTGGAGAGACATTATGGATTACCTCGCTTCAGAAAGGCAATGAATCAACATGGAACGCGTCACACGATCCAAAGGAATAAACATGATCATTGCTCACCTGTTTCGTTCAATGAGAAGCTTGAACGGTTTGACCGACCGGAGTGCCGGTAATTACGCTCACTTCATGAATAGGTGAGCAATGACGGTTAACTGGTCGCCTCCCCCCTCAAACCCTGTCCTCCTGCTCCCACAACCCTTCCTGGGTTTCCAGTCATATAACAGCCAGCTGTTGAGGGATATTGAACCAGTAATTCAAGGCGTTGAACCAGTTATTCAATATCTCTAATGCGCCTTCTCAATATTTTTGGCACAAATCAATTACTCAAGGTGTTGAACCTTGATTGTACTGAAAAATAAACTTTTTCCTGGTTTGGAACGTTTATTGCACACAATAAGTGAGCTTTCTGAAGTGTTTTTCATTGATTGAAGAAGAGATTGATATGCTTAAACAAGAGGAGCTGAATACGGCTTCATCGGGAGAGGAACAGGGGGATTCGCAGAAAAAAGGTGAGTTTGAACAGGAGTTGTCCAGCGCTCTGGATTGGAAACGTGATCCACAGAGCGCCCGGGATGCCCTTGAGCGATACCGACTCAAACGAGCCCTTGCCGAGACCGATGGCACGGTCACGGACGTGGCCGATACCTGGGAAGTCACAAAGCGTGCGGTGTATAAAATGTGCTACAAGCACGAAGTGAAACCAAAAGACTTCCGTTCCGACGCCGACGGTTAACCAACATCGAATAACATAGGTAGATTCACCGGTGCGGACAGGACTCGACCTCCTGTTGCGCACCGGTGGATTTCCCATGCTTCGGCCCGATCAATCCAACCACCTGCCAGGATCAACAGCCACACCCCACCACCCCTTGAGGAAAAACGATCACGCATCCGGAATACACTCCCAGCGGTGAGCGTAAGTCCATCCAACGAAGCCCAGGAATGAGATGCCTTGGAGCGTAATAGGGAGGGAATACGCCCTCGAGGATTCGAACCCCGAACCTCCGCATCCGTAGTGCGGTGCTCTATCCAGTTGAGCTAAGGGCGC
>CAZQNZ010000115.1:0-7595 GCA_964594615.1 uncultured Planctomycetia bacterium | reverse complement strand
CTCTTTGAGAGGGGTTCGATCTACTTTATTTCGTCTTCATTTGCTTTCAAAATCACCTATTTTCTGCTATAAATACTCGCCCAAGTACACACATGCCAATCATATTTCCACATTTCCCGTCCGTAGCGATGTTTTCTGAAAATCAAATCATGCAATCCGAACCTCATTTGTCAACTATTTTCTTCGCTCTCCTTTTTGTTCTCGCTCCGTTCCTTGCTTCCGCCCAGGATCAGGGAGGTCCCCCCGACGCCCCGTCGAACTGGTCCGTGAAAGAAATCGCTGAATTCCCGGAGATCAAGTATCCCAGCGTGGTGGAGGTCGCACCGGACGGGCGTGTTTTTGTGGGAGAGGATCCAAAGGACATGCCGGGCCCGGTCGGAAAACCGATCGATCGTATCGTCTGTTTTCATCCGGACGGGCGGAAAACCGTGGTGGCCGATAATTTTCATGCTGTTTTCGGGCTACTTTACCTGGACGGAAAACTGTATGTGAATCACCCTCCTCGGGTAACCGTACTGGACGTGGATGGTGGCAAAGCAACGGATCGAAAGACACTCATCGAACGAATCGGTAAAGATCCCTGGCAATGGGGGTTTAATGACCATATTCCCTCCCAGCTCAAGCTGGGGATGGATGGTTACATCTACATGAGCGTGGGAGACAAAGGAATCTACAAAGCGGAGGGGAATGATGGTTCAACGGCCACACTACAGGGGGGCGGCATCTTCCGATTCCGCCCCAACGCCACGGATCTGGAAGTCTACTCAAGTGGAACACGCAATCACCTGGACATCGCTGTCAACTCTCAGGATGAAATGTTCACGTACGACAACACGGATGATGGCAACGGATGGTGGACGCGTGTAACCCATATGGTGGACGGAGGTTTTTACGGATATCCTCACGATTACAAACCCAGACGACCGTATACGCTGTGGATGATGCAAGATTACGGGGGGGGATCTCCCACCGGTGCTGTGGCTTATACCGGAGCCCGGTTGCCGAAAAAATACCATGAGGACCTGTTCATGTGTGAATGGGGGAAGCAGGCGGTCATTCGGTTTGAAGTTTCACGAGATGGAGCTACATACAAAATTGACAACCGCGAACGCTTCTTCTCGCGGAGCGGAGACACGTTCACGCCAAACGGCATCTCAATGGGTTCGGACGGAACATCATTTTACGTCACCGACTGGAACCACAGCGGATGGACCAAGGACCTGAAACGCGGTCAGCTTTTTAAAATGACATACACAGGGGAATCACGGGACGTGACGATTCCGGAATGGTATGAAAAAGCCGGTATCGGTCAATCGGTGAACGCCTCGACCAGTAAATTAATCAACAACGGATTGACGCATCCGGCCCGGCGTGTTCGAATGGTCGCTCAGCACCAGCTGGCCGAACGGGGATCCTCGGTTGTACCGGCGGTAAAACGGTTACTTACATCAGATAACGTACCCGAGCACGCACGCTGGCACGGGATCTGGACCCTCGATGCGATCGACCAGGGCCGCTCTGCTCAGAAGCTTATTCTCCAACTTACCCGCAAACGCTATCCCGCCTCCGTGCGTCGCCAGGCGATGCGACAACTCGGTGAACGTAAAGTCAAACCGGCGGCTGATGACCTTCTCAGGTATCTGGACGATGACGACGCATCGATTCGGTTCTGGGCAGCGACCGCCCTCGGGCGAATTGGGACTCCCCGGGCTGTCCCCTCTCTGTTAGACGCTCTGAAGGAGGACGATCTCTTCGCTCGATATGCCGTGTTCAATGCACTGAACCGGATTGGACGATCGAATCCGGACGCATGGCAGATGATCGCTAAAGGGTTCAATTCCTCGAATGAACAAATTCGAACGGGAACACGGTTTGCCCTGCGTGAAACGTATGCGCTGGAAAACGTGAAAGCGCTGGCCAATATCGTTCGAAACGGTCCGTCCCTGAAAGCGAAACAAATGGCCTTGCGCACGCTGTCTCCTTTACTCCGGAAACAGAAGCCCTGGAACGGTGATTGGTGGGGAACGCAACCCATCAAGTCTGGGCCACGCCCGAAAACGGAAACCTGGAACGGAACGAAGATCGTTCAGGCCACGCTTGAACACGTCCTCAACAGTGATTCCAAGGCATTACATAAAATCGTGGTGGAAAGTACAGCCCAGCAGAAGATGTCGGCGCTGGTACCCCTTTTCCTCGACAAATATCATTCGACAACTGCCCCCGAGCTCAAGCAAATTGCGTTAAAGGGATTGACGAACAACCCGGACGAGCGCGCTCTGGATGCCTACCTGGATGGGCTGACCCACAAGCAGAAGGAGATCCGAGTGTCCTCCCGAGAAGCACTCCGTGCAATCGCAAATCGCGTACGGAAAGAGGTCTTTCAGCGAATCCGAAAACGTTCCCTTTCGGACGACGTGATGCAACAGCTGTCCATGATCTTTCGAGAACCGGTCCCAATTCGGGAATGGCATATCGCTGGACCCTTCAAACGAGATCAATCCCGGCCGTTTCCCGCTGGACAGTTCTCCTCGGATCAGTCCTTTGAGGGTAAAAATGGCACCGTCGGCTGGAAGAAAGCGAAAGGCGGAGCTGATCACGGGAAGATAAATCTTCAAGCGGTGCTGAAGGATATCGACCACGCATCCGCGTTCGCCCGAGCATCAATTACTGTGGACGAACCGACCGAGACGGAGCTGATCCTGGGGAGTGACGATGGATTGCGCGTCTGGATTAATGGGGACAAGGTCTTCGAAGACATGGGGACAAGAGGGTGGGGGCCGGACCAGTTTCGCGTGCCCGTCACCCTGGAGAACGGAACGAACGAAATTGTATGCAAGATTGAAGAACATGAGGGAAGCTGGGCATTTTCCGTGAAATATTACCGACAGGATCTGCTTGAACAGGTCAAAGATCAGGAATAATCGGAGCAGTGGACCATCGGTTTCCCCGGGCCTCCCGTTGCCTCTGTTACCAGAAGACCAGTGCCCCGATTGTCAGTATGACGCCGGTGAGAATTTGTAACCCCAAGCCCACACGGGCAAAATCAGTGAACTTGTAGCCCCCCGGGCCATACACCATCAGGTTCGTCTGGTACCCGATCGGAGAGATAAAGGCGGTGGCTGAACCGAGGGTCACAAGCATCACGAACGAAAACACATTGGCTCCGATCGCCTGCGCGACGGTCACAGCAATCGGGAGCATGAGAATCACCGCGGCTGCGTTGCTGATCAAATTTGTAAGAGACACCGTGATGACATAGATCAGAAATAGCATCCCCCACGTGGGTAAATACGGTGCACAGTACAGTATCAGATCCGCAATGATCCGGTCCGTGCCGGTGTTTTCCATAGCAATGCCGAGCGGTATCACGCCTGCTAACAAGAAGATAATGTCCCAGCTAACCGCAGCGTAAGCCTCCCTCATACGCAAACATCCGGACAGAATCATGGCAAACGCACCCGCAAAGGCGCTGACCATGATGGGCAATACATCCAGAGCCGGAAGTAACACCACCCCGATCATAATTAGAATTGCGTGTGGAATTCGCTCCATCCGGGCTTCCTCCAGGACCTCCGTCCCCGTAACGACGAACCCCGGGTTGTTCGATATACGGTTGACCGTGGTTGGCCCCGTCTGCACCAGTAAGGTATCACCGGGCTGAAGCTCGAGGTTTTTCATCCGCTCTCGAATGACTTCTCCCCCCCTGCGTACAGCAAGCACCGTCCCATGGAATCGATCCCGGAACCCGGACTGTCGCACGGATTGTCCCACGATGGGACAGTTGGGAAGCAGCACGACCTCCGCCAGGGTGAGTCCATCCTCCACCTCCTCCGCCGGCTGCGTGCCCTCCGGCTGTGCTTCTTCCTGAATATGCTCCGGCAGCGCATCTTGCTTCCCATGGATCGCCAGATGAACCGATTCGATAAACTGATTCAGTGTATCCCGGCTTGCCCGAATAACTAGTATATCCCCGGGCAGAATGGTAATCTGATCGATGTTTCCGCGGATGGATCGACCGTCTCGAATCACCTGTGAGACATCCAGGTCAAATGCTTCCTGGTGGATCATGTCCCGAACAGTCTGTCCCACAAATTCCGAGCCTTCCAGTACCTCCACGTCCGTCAAATAGTCTTCCATCTCGAACTCCTGAACCAGATTTTCGTCCGTCTTTACCCGATCCGGTATCAAATGCCATCCGATGGTATACATGTAAACAACCCCAACCACCATCAGAATGACCCCCAGAAAGGTGAACTCGAACATGGTGATCGGTTTTCCGATCAGGCGCTGTGATAATTCACTCGCAATGATGGTACTGGACGTTCCGATCAACGTGAGCGTTCCGCCAAGCATGGATATAAATGAAAGCGGCATCATCATCCGGGACGGGGACACCCCGGCGTTCCGAGCGAGCTTTCGGGCGACCGGTATGAGAATGGCCACGACCGGCGTGTTGTTGATAAACCCACTCGGGGGACCAGCAAGGGCAAACAGAGCAAACAGGGATCGTTCTTCACTATCACCGGTAAAGGACTCCAGCCACCGGATTAGAATCTGCACGATACCGGTCCGGCGTACGCCTTCGCTCAACATGAACATGGCCAGTACCGTCAGCGTTGCCGGATTTGAAAATCCCTGCACACCCTCGGACGCTCCGACCTTTGTCCAGGGTTCAAGAAGAATCAGACTGACCATCAACCCGATTGCTGTCACATCCACCGGAATCCATTCCGTAACAAATAGCACCAGCACAATGACAATCAGTCCAAGTACAACGGCGATCCCGGTATTCATATATGGATGGCCTGCGGTTCAGGGGATGGAATAATGAGAGACAGAATCGTTCATTTAACGAACACTCCTGCCCCGTTGAAATACGCTCGAAGGTTGGCCCTTTTATATCACAATCTCCGGTAAAATTGTTAGCTCAGGTGGATTCGTATGGAGTCACTGTGAACAGAGTATATACAACTTCAGAGGTTATATGATTTCTCAGCCTGGTCGCTCAGGGGAAACCGTCGAGGGAGTTGCTGAAAAAGATGTTTCTTCTACAATCCAAATGGAATGCTCGTGCTTGATATTCCACGTTTCCGATACCTTGTGAGATGAAATCGGTCCGAACGATTCGGTATCTTTTTTTAGCTGCCAGCGAGGCATATGATGATTCCCCCACCCACACCGGCTGATTTCGATGCTCCCAATGATCCGCAAAAATTCACGCCAAGCCGTCCTGACCGTTCGAGACCCGCATAAATTTGAGGGGTGTTTTTCGTGGTACCCGGGATGATCTTGAGGTTGAATCATCCCTCACACAAACATACCCTTAATGAAGTCCTTTTAACGAATTGCACCATTCCTCGCTGCTCTTCATTCCCTCTCGTTGAATCGATCTGGTTGATGACTGTACGGCAGGTCCTTTCTTCTCTCATTTATACCGTAACGATCTTTTTCAGTGCCCTGTTGCTGTTCGTTATTCAGCCCATGTCCAGCAAGCTGGTACTGCCCATGCTGGGCGGAAGTTCGGCTGTCTGGACGACGAGCATGCTCTTTTTCCAGATCCTGTTGCTGGCCGGATATATTTATGCCCACGGGATTGCTCAAAACTTCTCCTTTCGGGTGCAGGTGGGTCTCCACATCGTTGTTGTGTTAACAGCGATCTTTTTTTTACCCGTCAATGTCCCTGATACTCTGCTCAGTCCGGATCAGGCCCCAGCGCTCTCGCTTGTTGCCGGATTCATGATGGGTATTGGCCCACCGACTTTTGTGGTCTCGAGCAGCGCTCCTCTTTTACAGCACTGGTTCGGTGGATTGAATCATCCGGATGCGGACGATCCGTATTATCTTTACGCTGCCAGCAACGCCGGGAGTCTTCTCGCCCTGCTCTCCTATCCGTTCGTGGTCGAACGGTTTCTCAGACTGGACACACAGCAGACGGCCTGGTCGATCGGATTTCTCGTGCTTGCCGTTCTGCTCGGAGGCAGCGGATATGTGCTCTTCAGAGAAACTCGTGAGGCGGCTCCTCGAAATAGAGACGAGCCGAACGTTTCCGCCCTCTCGCTTTCTCGCCGGGGGTGGTGGATCCTCATAACGTTCATCCCCTCCAGCCTGATGCTCGGTGTCACTCATTACCTGACCACGGACATTGCGTCGGTCCCGTTGCTATGGGTTATTCCCCTGGCCCTGTACCTGCTCAGCTTTATCCTGGTGTTTGCGCGTCTTGACCATCCGCTCTGGCTGTACCGGACGATGTTAACGCCGGCGATTTTCATATTGTTTGCCCTGACATTTCTCAAGTATCTCTCCATCCTCTGGCTGATCATCCTTCACACCGCCTTATTCTTCCTGATCGCACTTTACTTTCATGGGCGTCTCGCACAGGATCGGCCGGACGTCCGTCACCTGACCCAGTACTACATCTTCATGGCTCTCGGAGGTTCTCTGGGAGGCATCTTCAATGCGTTGATCGCTCCGATGCTGTTTGATCAGCTCATGGAATATTTTCTGGTCATGTCTCTGTCCCTGATCTGTGCACTGGGATGGCCGTCAAGCATTCAGAACATTCGTCTGATCAGAAACTACGTTCCCTATTTCCTTACGCTGCTTGCAAGTGGCTTCTTTTTCCTGATGGTTCCTCTTCATCCACCGGAACTTTCCGCATTCATCGTCGTCGTGAGCCTGGTATGTCTGGGTGCAGCCGCGCTCCTGTTGAGGTTCCGAAAACCGGCCATCCTCAACATCGTTTTTGGCGCATTGTTTCTAGCAGGCTTCCTGGCACATGAAGATCACAGCAACACCATCGCCCGGGAACGGAGCTTTTACGGTCAGTATGAAGTGCGGGAACAGCCGGGGGAAGTACGGACGTTCAGACACGGGACGACCCTCCATGGAAAACAACAGATGTCCGGTGATCAATTGTTGGATCTGCCGACCGGATATTACCACCCGAGTGGACCATTCGGGGATCTGTTTCGGAACTTCTCCTTTGATCGGGTGGGAATCGCAGGACTGGGTACCGGGGGTCTGGCACCGTACAAAAAAGAAGGGGATGTGTTTGAGTTCTTCGAAGTTGATCCGGTCGTCCACCGAATGGCCCGTACCTATTTTGATTATCTGGATGTCTGTGGCAACGCCTGCAAAGTAAAGATCGGCGATGCACGTCGACTCATCCGAAAGCAGCCGAAAAACAAATACGACCTCCTCATCATGGATGCATACACCTCGGATGCCATTCCCACACACCTGCTGACGAAGGAAGCGCTCCAGCTGTATCTGTCACGGGTACGGAAGGGTGGCGTCGTGGCCCTGCACATTTCGAACCGGCATTTCGATCTCCAGCGAACGGTCCGGGGAATTGTGGATGAACTCGGGGTCTTCGCTCTGATCAAAACCTTCGTTCCCAGTGCATATCAATCGCTTCCGACGCCAATGGATACATACGGTGCCGGTATCCATCCCCAGGGAAGTCCCCGGTTTCCAGAAACAAAACTGGTTGAGGCTAGTTCCGTCTCACTGGCTGTCATCGCCCGCAACGAGGAAGACCTGGAGGTGTTACCCCGGGACGACGGCTGGAGTGCCCCATCCGGAACCCCGTTGCT
>CAZQNZ010000114.1:2644-7725 GCA_964594615.1 uncultured Planctomycetia bacterium | reverse complement strand
ATCCGCTTTTGTGGTTCGTTCCCGTTATTGATTCATTCACTCGCTACCTCTTTCCATGTCCAACACGCTCTGTGGCCGCCGTATTGATAAAGTTGCTGTTATCGGTTCCGGTGAAATCGGTCCCGACATCGCCCTTCACTTTACGAAAGAGCTTCATGATCGGGACATCCCTGTCGTCGTTCTCGACATCGAAGCTCAGGCGCTGGATCAGGGACGCAACCGGGTACAGGACAAAGTTGAACAGGGAGTGAGCCGAGAGCTCTACACGGATCAGGAAGCGGATCACATGCTGAATAACCTGATCTGGACGCAGTCCGCGGATGATCTCGAGGGAGCCGACCTGGTGATTGAAGCGGGACCGGAGGAAGTGGAGGTCAAAAAAGTCATTTTTGAGGGGCTGGAACACCGCTGTCCGAAAAATGCGATCCTCGCCTCGAGTTCCTCTCACCTGCCCCCGGAATGGATCTTTGACGATCTAAACCACCCGGAACGGGCGTTGATCCTGCACTACTTTTTTCCTGCTGAAAGTAACCAGCTGCTTGAGATCGTTCCCGCGGAACATACCAACGAAACGATCATTCGATGGGCTCGTCAGTTTTACGAGTGGATGGGAAAGGCCCCCATCACCTCGGGAAGCCGATTCGGTTATGCCATCGATCCAATTTTCGAGGGCATCGTTCAGACGTCCATGCACCTCGTCGAAGAAGGAGTTGGTTCGGTTCGTGAAATCGATGCGATCGTGCGGGACGTTCTTGAACGAGACGCCGGTCCCTTCACCCTCCTGAATGAAATCGGGGGGAACGTGATCGTTGAAATTGGTATGAACGGAGCTCACGATGAGATCATGCCCTGGTTCCAGGCGCCAAAGCTGCTGGAAGAAAAAATCCGGGAAGGAACCACATGGCAGGTTGTGGGTCGAGGTGAAACCGTTGACTACGACGAAGAAACGTTTGAACGGGTTCAGCAAGATATATTAGGGACGTATTTCGGCCTCGTCGGCGAAATTCTGGAACATGGTATTTCATCCGTCGCCGATCTCGAACTGGGTCTGGACGTAGGGATGAATTCACGATCACCGTTTGAGTGGATGAACGAACTCGGTAACGAAAAAACCTATGAACTGGTGGAGTCCTTCGCGGAGAAAAATAAGGGGTTTCGCGTAGCGGATCCGATTACGGCCATAAAGAATTCCTCCTCCGGATGGAACATCGAACGCGTCACTCGTGAAGATCGAGATGGCATCGCTATTCTTCGCATCCGGCGGTGGAAAAAACGCAATGCACTCAACGAAGAGGTCTTCCAACAGCTTCGCTCACACATCGAAGAAATTTCGGATAATGCCCAACTGGATGGGATCGTCCTGACGGGATTTGGACGAAAAGCCTTCGCTTCCGGTGCGGATATTCCTATGCTTGCCGCCCTGGAATCCCCGGAAGAAGCGACGTCGTTTTCCAAAACACATCACGAAACCCTTCGCCTGATCGAAACGATGAACACACCGGTCATTGCTGCGCTGAATGGGGTCGCTCTCGGAGGAGGCGCAGAACTTGCACTGGGATGCAACGCCCGCGTGGCGAAGGAAGATTTGCCCCGTCTCATCGGCCAACCAGAACCACACCTTGGCTTGATTCCCGGGCTTGGCGGTACCCAGCGCCTTCCTCGTCTGATCGGACTGGAAGAAGCCTGGCCGCTGCTCCGTACGGGTTCTTCACTCTCCACCGAAGAAGCGGAACAGCTCGGTCTGCTGGTTGAGTCCGTTCCGGGTGATGAACTACTTCAGCGGGCCACGCAGCTGGTGACGCAGGTCGCCGCAGGGGACCGTGATCTCGATTCCATCAACGAAGATCCCCTTGAGGTTCCGTCGAATCTGCCGGAGGTGAATATCGGTCATCTCAGCGAGAAAATCGATGAGCTCATGCAAAAGGCGATTCTTGAAGGGGCTCAGCAGCCTCTTGAAGAGGGATTGGAAACGGAGTCAGTATATTTTGGCAAGTGCTTTGAAACGGAGGATTCACGTATCGGTCTCCAGAATTTCATCGAAAATGGACCGGAATCAAAAGCCATCTTTGTCCACCGATAAACCCTCGATCTCCCCAGTTCCCGGCCTTCACGTTCATGCAATCCCCTCCGGATACGCCCATTGAGTCAGTTGAGCAGGCACTGAAGTGGGCAGAATTTCTGGATAACGTTCAGCAAGAGGAACGAGAAGCTCAACTTGACGCGCAGACCGGGAGATCAGTATCGATTTCCGGAAAAAATCAGATGGATCCGCAAACGGAATCCGTCACCTGGTTCGATTTCCTCCGTCTTCTATATCCTTCCAATGAGCGTGAATTCTCCATCAGATCGTTGCTGCGTGTGCTCCGTTCCATGTCGTTTTCCAAACCGGACGGGCTCCAATGCATCGCGTCCTTTCTGGACCTTACGTCCCGATCCAGCGCTCTCGCCACCTGGAAACATCTAACCGATCGAGATGAACTCCGCCTTCGTCTCAAAGTTCTCGCCCGCAGTCATCAACTTTCTAAGGCGTCGATTCCGTTCCTGACGTTTTTCTTCCGCTCTTCCAATCCGCTCCTCTACCGAGAGGCGGCACTGGCCATCGGTACACACATCTCCTCCTCAGACAAGTTACGGGAGTATGTGAGTACGTTTGTGCAGGATCGAAATATCGATCTGAACGCACCACTCGAACTGAATGGAAAACGAAGCATACGCCGCGTGCTTCTCGTACGAACTGCAGCCCTCGTTCAGGGGACACCGATGGTTTCCTCGGATGAAACGGGACTTCCATTTCAGCTCAGCGGGGATGAACCGATTCAGAAGGATCGAGAGTGGTTGCGAACCCATCTTCCCGAAGATTCCTCCGACGTGTCGATTCTGTATGATGTCATCGGGCTTCTGTATCAACGTCCTCAAACCAGAGATCGGGTCCGTTCCTTCGTCCCCTCCCTGCTGGATCTCCTGATCGACGCTCGTGAAATTCGTCTGACCCGTGCTCTGATCAAACGCTGGGGTTTTGTTCTGTCACAATTTGCCGGAGTCGTAGGCGACGACTCAGATGGATCCCCTGCTCCTGACACTCCTTCTCCCGGCTCACTCTGGTTTCGCATGCGGAACCGAATCCTGAACCGTCCACAACCATCGGATGGTTTGGCGGTGCACCTGAAGATGTACATGTTCTGGAACGAACTGATTCGAACCGTCCTGCGGTTTTCCCCTTCCCTCCGTGCGGAGATTATTCATACGCTCATCGAGGAAGACTCGACAGATGCTGCTTCATTTGATCTGCTGCGGTTGCGGACCTGGGCGCTGCGCGAGCATCGGGGCGACCTGGAGCATCCGGATGAAATCGATACGTTCCTCCAGACCCATATCACACCTGATTCCCCCAGGCCGCTCCGACTGGCGTATCAGAGTCTTAAGATTTCGCTTCAATCCACTGCCTCTCCCATTTATCACCCCACGTCGGATCAGCTGGATGTACTCAAGCAAATGCTTGAACCATTCAAGGATCGAAACCACTGGCGATCCCGTCCGGCCGGACTCCGTGGTCTGTCTGCATTCCTTCTAATGGATATGACGGAATTTACGACAGCCGATGCGCCCGAGACCATCCCCCTGTTTCGGAATGCCGGATTTTCCGGCACGTTTTTTTCCGGTGATGATCAGCGGTCCTCCGGACTCAAATTCGGCACCGTGAACATGATTCTTCGCCTCCTGAGCTGGGAGGATTCGGAGGTAAGCCAGTTTATTGACACTTATCTTCTCCATCGAATCGAGAGTCAGCAGGTGTTACTCGCTCTCCTTCCGAGCAGTCGGAACAGTGCCATTCTTCCATTACTTGCGGATGCGTTTGAACAATTTCTCCGGATGAAACTGTTCACGGAGGATCGTTACGATCCGGGACGGCTGTTACTACGTACCTGTATCCGAAATCCACATCCCGAGTTTTACAACCACTTCCTAAAACTTGTACAGGATCGATCGTACGCCACCACTTCGGGGGATCGCATCCCGGTGGATCAGTGGATTGAAACCATTCGGGAGGAAGCGAAACGAGCCAGTGAAAATGTCAGTATCTCCCCCGATCAGCATTTGCGAACGCTCATTTCCGAACACGAAGAGTTGAGCTTCCGTGATACGCAACACTCTCCTACGCTGGATCGAGTGATCAAGACAAGACAGCGATATCACTCATTTGATACCGAACAAGCCGATCCACGAGAACTGCTGCATGAGCTGCTGAAATTAATTGGATATTCGGACATTGGAAATGTCCCCGGCACGAGATCCCTTCTCTCTCTCGTGAAACACCTGCATGAAGAGGATCAAAAACTGTTGCAATCCGGTTACCCCCCCTGGACCGAGGATGACTTCAACACCCTCAATCTTTTTTGCAAAGAGATCGATGACCGGTACCACGAGCACGCTCCCCGGTTGTTACCGTCCTCCCTGGATGATATCGACGAACTGGAAGAAACCGTTGAACATCTCATTGATCTGTTGAATCATGTGCGGAACCGAATCGCCAATTCCCTTCCACTATTTGATCAACGAGTCTTCGAGGACATCACAAGTATTCTCACGGCCGCTCTGGTGAGCTGGGTTAGCTCATTTCGAGAACTCCACAAGCTCTGGAAGGAAGATGATTCCGAGGGAATCTGGGACCGTGATTTATCCCGCCTGTTCACCCTCGTGGAGACCGAATTTTCAACCGAGCTAAGCCGAGATTTACTTCGCACCATCTGGCAGGATCTTCGCGACCGCATTGGATCATCATCCGTTGCTTTGAGCGAGAAGAGTCCTTCGAGCAATAACAGCACACCAGGAGACCCATGGAAAAAACACCAGAAACTACTGGATTGGGGACTTGAGGTAACGAATCAAATGGAATCCAACACCGAATCCACGGATCTGCATGATTTATTTTTTGATAGCTGGTCCACCCTCCTCACAGAAGCAATGGAACGTGGGGAAGAAACAAGGGTAAATACACTTCTATATGACGAAACATATCAACCGCTTGTGCATCGCCAGGAAGCCGTGCCACTTTTAAATCAAGCACGGACGTGGCTTTTTGA
>CAZQNZ010000114.1:0-2544 GCA_964594615.1 uncultured Planctomycetia bacterium | reverse complement strand
TCTCCGGTTGCCTCGTTTACACCTTCCTCATCGTTTCCTTTTTCTGGTTTTTGTTATCCCGTACAGAAGCCGTCGTACACGGTCCCGGCGCCATCGGGCACATCGTGGTGTGGACCGGCTTCGCGCTTTTCGTCGGCATCTTCCTCGGGCTTCTGGCGACAGAGGGCTGATCGGGTGGGTCCTTCGCAACAATCTGTTCTCTTCCACCAGTTCATCCGGTGGAACGGTTGCAGACAATCCCACACGAAAAGGAGACATGGACCGTGTTTCACGGATGAAGATTTCCAGCCAATCGGCAGTTTCTCTCGTGAAAGATCCGTCATCACCTCTGCAAGCCGTGGGCCTTCCTCATTCAGACGACTCCTGTTTCTCACGGTGACCTTCCTCGTGACCTTCCTCTCCCCCGGATAGGATATACATTCCGTGTCCGATGATCCAGAGTGACACCGCAAACAACCCAATCGACAGCACGGACAATAATTGATACTGAAACGTCCCTCCCTCCTGCAGAAATCCCTTCTGAAGAAAATCGTAAAAGAGGAGGAACAAACCGACGCCGGTTACAATCACGAGAAACACCATCGGAATCAGGTAGTTCCTCATCTTCTTCCGTTTGCGAAACAGGTACACGGTGATGACCAGCATGGACAGACCGGCAAGCATCTGGTTCGTCGCACCAAACAGCGGCCAGAGTACCCCCCAGGCGCCCCCGAAAACGAGAAGCATCGGCGTGAACGCAGAAATCCCGCCGGCCACATACCGGTTCTCCAGAAAATCCACCTCCAGTGGGCGAATGAGCTCCGTGAAGATGTAACGCTGGATCCGAGTGGCACTATCCAGTGTGGTGGCGGCGAAACTCACCACGATGATGGCCACAATCGCATTGGCCAGTTCCTTCATTCGTGACCCGAACACCGCATCAAACAACACCCCAAGGAAGGCACCGCCCCCCTGTACAAATGCCCCGATTTTGGCACCAAAATCATTCGCCCCACCCCATGAAGCGTAATGTTCATTCCACATCGCCAGCGCATTGCCCCCATCCTCCTTCGCCAGCAAAGCAAACCCTGCCGTAGCGGCAAGGACGGACATCAGCCCGAGCATGCCTTCCCCCAGCATCCCGCCGTATCCAATGTACTGACAATCTTTCATGTCGCTAAGCTGTTTGGAGGTCGTTCCGGAACTGACCAGTCCGTGAAATCCGGAGATGGCTCCGCAGGCGATTGTAATGAACAGAAACGGTATCAGTGGAGGAGCGGATGCAGCAGCGTCTTTCAGAGTCACTCGTAGCGAACTCCATACCCTGGATTTCGGGTTCGAGGCTGAGGCCCCCGAACCGCTATCAAACCGCACAAATTGTTTGGAGTTCAAATCGTATATCCATGGCGTTCCGTCCGGGTGTAGAACCGGCACAAGTGTGCCTTTCAAATTCTCTCCCCGTGCAGAATCCGTGGAACGAACCGGATGTTCCCCGTTCAGTCCCCGTGCCGTGAGAGGGACCTGCGATACCATATAAAATGTCGTCTCGGGGAAGTCCCCCGGCTCTCTGGCACGGTGTATGGCCCCTTCATTCTGCTCACCCTCGGGAACCACTACCATTCCCTCCGGCAGATGATCGAGAGTGGACAATTCGTCCTCGGACGACTGGATCGAGGCAAGAGCTCCCGGATACCCGACATTCGCGTTATATTCGGGGGCGGGAATCTGCGGATGCGCAACAAGTAAACCGATGTACAACGCCCCGAGTCCCACAAATACCTGATGACTGTTGATATAATCCCTTGGTTGCAACAGGATCCAGACCGGGATGACCGAAGCAATGAAACTGTAGAGGAAAAGAAACGAAACCCACAAAAATACTCGTTTCATGAACCCCGTCTGAAAGCCCAGTGCTTCCATCCACGTGGCTTGATCCAGATCGAACCAAACGAGCCACGCAATGTCAAAATCATCCATCCACGAAAGGTACGGCACATGGTCCCCGTACACCGTCAACACGATCACGCCATACAGCGCCACCAGCGCGACCAGCGAGGGAATGAGAAGATCATCCGTCACATGATAAATCGTAAGCCCGATCAGGACGGCGGCAATGATCTCAAAGTTGACCGGAATGACCGAGGCGGGAAACTGCACGAACAGAATCCCGATCACCACGGCAAACACGGCAATCACAAGCCAGACCAGTACCCAGACCAGACCGAGAAACAGCATGCGCGACTTCGGCCCGATGATCCCCCCACAAATATCGCTGATGGATCGGCCTTCATTGCGCACGGAAAGAACAAGCGTACCAAAATCATGCGCGGCACCGATGAAGATCGTTCCCAGCACCACCCAGATCACCGCGGGAACCCATCCCCAGAGGACCGCCACGGCCGGACCGACAATAGGAGCAGCACCGGTAATACTGCAAAAATGATGACCGAACAGGACATGCCGGTCCGCAGGTACGAAATCCACGTCATCCTGTATTTCATGGGCCGGACAGGATTCGGTGGGGTCCAGCTCAAAGATCTTCTGCGAAAGATACCGCGCGTAGAT
>CAZQNZ010000113.1:0-7781 GCA_964594615.1 uncultured Planctomycetia bacterium | reverse complement strand
AGGGCGGGCACCGGCGGGAGAAAAACCGGTGGTTGTTTGCCCCCGTACGGATTTCTTTTGTCAACGCCGAAAATTGTTCCCACTGTTTCAGCTTGACTTTTTGAATTCTCGCCTTTTACTTCAAGTTCTATTTTTAAGTCAATTCCCTCAAACGCCGGTTTCAAGCGGGTTACAACCAGAGCGGCTCCATCTGTTACTGCTCCATCCATTTTATATTTATCATGTACTTCTCTATGTAAATTGCTATCAGCCAGTACAAGCTCATCTTCCCGACCTTCAGAAACATATGGAAATACAGATGGGCGAAACGCACGGGCATCTATAAACTCCATCGACATGACGGTTGCTCGCACCGCATCCTTTGATTGCGAGGTGCTCGTGCCGGGTGTCGGATTATATTCTATCTCAATTCGTTCCTCTGCCATTCCTTCACTGGGTTTTACCCCTTCAACGAGGAAAACCTGTTTGCGCATCGTTCCAGAGAACCCCAGATCGGATGGATTGTATAAATCAACGCCCCCGGTTGGTGGTATAAAATTCCCTCCCTCGTCCACCGGTTGAGGATTGGACTGATCTCCCGATTTCTTCCAGAGTCTGATATTTCCTTCACTCTGGTCCCGATCACTCGGATCAGCCGCATCATAACTGATTGACAGTTCGGCCTGCGAGGGATCCACATGATCCGGAACGGGAGGCAGTTCCACAATCATCGACACAAACTCACTTTTATCATCGCCGTGTAACGTAATTCGCTTTCCGGTCCGTTCCGGGTCATCTTCCATCTGATCTTCTTTCGCACTCCGGTCCGGTTCGGAAAGGCCGTTGTTGTTATCGCTATCGATATCTATGTCGATGGTATTACTCACATTTATTTCAATGTTCTCGGATTCACATCCGCAGGATGATTCTGCGCTGATGTCGAATTTTTGATTCCCCTGATTCTTCTGAAGTTCCTGCGGGGAGGTCTCAATGTTCAAACGCCTGGTTTCTTGACATCCTAAACCGACGCTATTGACAGATTTCTGACCACGTTTGAGTGTGACTTGATCCGGTGTGTTTAGATTCACACGACAGTTTGATTTCGAAACACCTGGTTTACATCCAAGCTGCACAATCAACTCCGTACTGCCATTCATCAGAAGGGTGTTTTCCTGTCCGGGCACGTACAGCTTGACTGTGCACGGCGCCTGTTCGGAGTCTTTTCCTCCCCAGACGATGGTTTCACGGAACTCCTTGATGACTTTCGGATAAAACTCGTTCACATTGTTGTTCAGTTCGGACCAATCGGCCATCAATCCCCGCCCTGCATCCGGCTTGACCGGCTGGTCGTACTCGGCATGGCCGATCAAATGCGCCAGTACACGGGACAGGGACAGCCTGTACTTCGAGGAGCCGAAAAAATCATTGGATACCTCACGGATCGGCTCAAGGTATACAATGGAATGATTATCGTGTTCCTTGCCGAAAACCGGTTCTTCACCGGGGGATCGTAATCCGGAGGGGTTCTTTTCGCTACTGGGTCCTGCATTAAATCCGGGAAGAAAATTCTTGAACCGATCCGGATCCAGATCGTGCGCTGGATCCGGTTCAAAGGCATCAACAACGTGATGCGACCAGAATGATCGTGTTGAGGAGAAATCTCGTGCATTGGCGATCTTCCCTCCATTTACTGCTTCGGTAAATGCCGACCTTGGATAATGTTTACCGAGATCCAAACTGTCTTTTCCCTTGCTTCCCGTTTCGCTTGACGCTTCGTTCACACTTATAAATGACGAAGTAAACGCTCGGCTATCCCAGATTGAGGAGACCCAATCAACCGGTGTTGTTGCAGATTTCGCCTGAAATAACACATCCAGGTCATTTCGTTTTGTAAAATCTCCTTCCTCGGGTTCATGTCGGGATATGCTGTCATCGATGATCGTTATGTTTATAGCATTATCGAACATGCACTCCAATTCGCCCCTGGACTCGGCTCTACCTAAGGCTCCCGTAATATCCACGACAAATTTGACGTTTTCGTTTTCCTTCGCGGATGAATTTGACACGACTCGAATTGGAGAAGTTTCACTCAGATCTGACATAACTTGAGGTGGACATCCGATCTTGTGCAGATCATCCTCCTCTTGAATAAAATTTCGAGTAGATAGCCTCATCTTTTTGATCCTTCCGCCCTCGAAGGCATCCACTTCAACTTCATCAGAAGCTCTTCCTTTAAAACGAAGAAGAGTACGGTCTCCCCTGGAGAAAATCTTCCCATCAAATTTCTTGTACACCTCACCGATGTCCCTATCATCATCGTCATCCAGATCTTCCCAATCATGTACCACACGATCTATATTAACATCGATTTTGTCCGCAAAATTTTGAGACGGTGAGTCATCATGCATCTCATCCCTTTCCAGGTGAATTCTACGCCAGACGGTCAAAAGATCGGAAAGTAATCCAACGAACCGATCATTCACTGCATCTATTTCCGCGCGCTGTTTATCGTTCGGCGGAAGGTTGTCACGATTTACGACCTCCTCCCGAAGCGACGGACGCATGAGGGACGCGGCGTATCGATAATTGTCCCCGGGTTGCATCCCCACTTTAAACTGGAAGTCGGTCCGACCGTCCTCATTTGTTCGATACCCGGATAAGATGGTGTCAAGGGCAATTGATGCCTCCCCCCGATTGTCTCCTCCTTTTGTGTCGTTATCCACCACCGTCCGGTTGGAGGATGGATCGTCCACATCCATCACTTTAAAGAATACACTCACCCCCGATAGCTCGGGAGTAACTCGAACAATACCCGTTACTTCCCGATTCAGAGAATCGTCATCCGGATGTTTTTTTCCCGGAAATTTTCTCACACCGACCTCTTTGGCCTCCCCTCCCGGTTTGTCGAGAGATCGTATCGTACCAAATTCCTTGCTCGCCTGATCCGACGGCGGCCGTAGGCCTTTCCAGTCCGGCAATCCAATTTCTTTCGCAAATGGATCGTCTTCAAAACCACTGGACGGTCCGAGTGAAAAGATGGGTATTCGGAATTTTTTCGCTTTTAGACTGACCACCGTGGTTCGATCCTGGGCGCCATCGGCCTCCGAATCTGCGGGGGCCACGCTCACTTTTGTATCCTGCTTCTGCTCGCTGGTATCCACCCCTCGCAGGTAGAACGTCTGAGCACCGCTTTTCGGTATTGTTAGTTGAAGGCTCGTGCCTCCGGCATTCGGTTCCTTTGCCGACGCCAGAACGGCGTTTTTCTTGTTATCGAGGGGGTCGTTTTGGACGGTCAGCACGATATCGACCGGCCGTTTCAGGTTGTTTTCGCCCCCTTTGCTCCCCACCCCCACAGAGCCCGGCCTGAACATGTACGGTGCGGGATCGGACACGGACCCGGTGTCCACCAGGTACCTCGGCAAGTGGACCTGCAACTGAAAAATTTGCACGGTTCGCTTCAGTGCTTGATTCTCGTCCGGAGCGCGGTCCGGTCGAAATGTAAATTTCCCTTCCTCCGCGTCCTCGTCCCAGGCGATTGTGGCGTTCTTTCCGCTGCCCTTTCCATCGAGCTCGCCCCCTTGTGTGACGGTCCACTCCCCGGTCATCGAAGCCTCGTACGTTGTTTTCGTCCCGGCAATGACCTGAAGCGGCCCGTCGACCGTATAGGAGGTGATTCGGACGCGATCCTGCGGCTGAAACTCCCGGCCCTCGAAGATCTGGCTTTCCAGCCGAATCTCAGCTCGCTCCACCTCCTCGACGGCCTCCACGTATAATCGGATGGTCCGTCCGGCGCTGAATTCCGCACCCTTTGCGCCGTTGCGTGGTACGGGTCCGGTACGGTCTTTGTTCTTCCAGATCCGAAGTGCTTCCGAGGTGTAGGTCAGTCGACGTTTCCTTGCGTCGGGTCCGGCCTCGTCGGTTTTGTTCAACACGAGGGGCATCAGGGTAAACGGTTCGCTCGATTGCGTGGCGTCCGCCGTTGCCTGCTCCTGCGGTCCGCCCGATGCCCCCCCTGTATCGTCCCCGCTCTTTTTGCTGAACGACGCCTTGCCCGCAGCAGCATGGGACGTTCCCTGAGATCCCCTGCTTACCTCAACAAAGCCGCCTTTGCTTTCCTCGACCGCCTCCGGAATCGTCGCGCCGGTCGAGGGATTCCCCACCAGCGTCAGATCCGAGACATCGGTCAGGCTGCCCCCCACCTTGATCGTCAGCGTATCGTCACCGGCTGTGCAACCGCCCGTTCTTGCCTCGCGCCGCTCACCGGATTCGTCGAAGGACGGACACCGCTCTTCAACCTGGACCTGATACGTGCCGGGTCGTCTGGCGTTGATCCGGGTGCTGGTCCTGCGGGCTTTCGCCGGTTGCTGAACGGGGTCGGCCGTGGAGAGTGTGGTCTTCTCGAACGTCAGTCCGTCGCTTTTCTCTGAGTCGGCTATACCCAGATCGACGTCACAGAAGGTGGAGCGGTTGAAATATACGGAGAGGGTCGCACTCTGGCCCACGTCCATGTTGACGGCGTCTTCCGGTCCGTCCGTTCCTCCGTTTTTGGTCTCCGCCGTTTCCGTTTTGTTGGTATCGGTCGGCGTGTCCGTCACAAGGTGTAACTCCGAAACCTCCCCGGAGATGTCAAATACGTCCGTTGCCGAACCACACGAGCACTCCTCCCCGTTTTCGTTTAATAATTGGGCCGTGACCGTTCCCTTTGTCCCGCTCGGTGCACCTTCCTTCGGCTTGACCAGGGCCTGCATGGTGGACGATCCGTCCTCGTTTAACGGAATGGTCTGTCTGGCGTCCGAGCGAATCGACGTGTTTTGTCCGGCCTCCCAGGAGACGAAGCGGCACGCCTTTTTGCCGTTCCGCACCTGTTTTTTCAGTTTCTGTGAAACCGTCACCGACGCAATCATTTCGTTTCGCACACAGAGGTCGGGGGCGATCAACCGGGCCTCACAGCCGCTGAACGTGTCCCCTCCGGTTTCCAGATGAGGAGGACAATCATCGTTTGAGGTCGCCTGATAAAATGTGTCTGCGAATGGAACGGCTGCTGTGTACAGACTTGCCCCGGTCAGGCTTATGACCAGGCCGGCAAGAAATACCAGTGTCAATCGCTTCATTTGATCATCCTTTTTCATCAATTGATTCGGGGGAAATTCGAGGGTTCATTGCGGCACGGTGTTCGGTGAAACATCATACTGTTTGTACAACTGTTCGAACCAGCGTTTGCACTGCGGTACCCAGCTGACACGATCTCGTTTTTTTCTCCAGTTCAGATAGATGCGTTCGTACGAGGGGAGTAACTTCAACCATGATTCGCGTGCAAACGGATGACGTGCCTGGTCGAACGACTGCAGGAACGGTTCGTAACGGTTCACAAGCTGACGCCGCTTCGTTCGCTTCTGCTTGATCGATTGATACAGCGATCGGGCATCGTCGCTATAGAGAAACTGCACCGTCGATCGAACCATCTCCACACCCAGCATCCGCAGCTCGGATAAGGTCAGGTTCCGACCCGGAGCGCGCGGCTGGGAGTTCAGCTCCACGAACAACTGCATTGTGCGAAAATTTTTCTCGAGAAAGCCGCCGATCCGGTTGGACGTGTATCCCTGTCCGGACGGTTCGTCATCCACGCGATACCCGGCGTCACGGATGCCCTGTCGCACGGTTTTCCACAGCTGCAGGTTCGTTTTCCGTCGGCCGGAGTCCGGTTCCACCAGATAATTAAACAGATGGGATGCCGTCTCCCCGCTTTCCACACAATGTGTCAACAGGTGCACGTCCAGCCGCCGTCCCCTGTTTGCCCACTGACGAAACCATCGTGCGTACGCTCGGGCAGTTTGTGAGGGTTGGGAAGGTCCTTCCGGCAGAAACCGGCTATCCCCGATAAATGTATAGCAGATGTTCTCGTACATGTTTCTCACAAGTCCATCCGGATCCAGCACCGGCACGAACAAAAACGTCGCCCGGCGGCGAAGGGCACGCGCTCGCCGATCATCACTCATCAGATACCGCATAGTTCCTTTCATCGCCTGGTACGTGGCATGTTCGTCCGGATGCTCACCGGACGTAAATAACACCACCGGTTTTTTCGTTGCCTTCGGGTCCGTTGGATTTTCCAGCTCAACGAGATGCAGTGGCCGACCGTTTTGAGATGTCCCGACGTCGTGCACCGTCAATCCCCCGTCGCCGTACCGGGCCCGCTCCTTGAGCTTCTCCATGTAGTTTTTGTGGTAACTGTGGGGGTAAGGCACGCGGTGGGCGATGTAGGTATGGTTCATTTCCTTCGGGAACCGCTTTCGAACGGTCAGGGTATGGGTATCCTCGTTGACGGTGACGTTGCGAAAATAATGCCACTTCTGTCGTCCTTTCGTTCGGGGGACGATCTGTCCGTGCCCGGTTTTTACGTGTTTCACGTGGCCGTCCTCCGGCGCCTCTGACTTCAGCATCGTCAGATCGTCCAGTCGATCCACGCCGTAGGAAAACATCGGTGTAATGGTTTTTGAGTTGCTCCACCGGCCCATGTTCGTCAGGTCGATCCGCACCTTCTCGCGCCCCTTCAATCCACGCAACTCGAACAGGAAGTACCCCATCTTCTGCCGGCTGTCGGCTCCCTGAAAATCAATCTCAAAATGGACGCCGCTGTCGGTGGTGTTGACCACCTTGCCGTCGAACGCTTTCGGGGAATCGGGCGCGTTGCTCATGCTTGGTTCGGAGGCGTTGATGGCCGGGATCGGCTTTGCGTCCTGTTGTTTGTTCTCTTCGGATTCCTCTTCGGTCTCCTCGCGGTCGGTGTTCATCCGGTCGCTGGATCCGTTGTCGATCTCGAGGGAAACATCCGGGCGTTTGACCAGTTCTCCCTTTCGGTATGCCTCGACGACGTCCGATTTCATTCTGCGCAATAACCGTCGCAGGCGGCGGTGATAGGGTGCACAGGCGCTGAAGTCCGGGATCCGATTGTTCAGGTATCGATAGGCACGGTAGGGCTGATCCTGCCGAACCATCTCGCCGGTCCGATCCCGGACCTCCTCGTAAGCGTCTTCAATGCGCTTCAGAACGGAGTGGTAATAATCGGTGGAGGCATCGGACCGATCCGTGCCGTCCATCTCGCAGCGAATGGTCCGGGCGTTCTCCAGGGCCCGGCCATAAGACTGACTGTCGAGCAGCTCGTTGATGTTCTGTTTATCGTTCTTGAGAGGGGTATGCCCCACCGGCTCCCCGCCGAACGGGCCGTCTCGTTCATTTTTGCGGGTCCTGTCGTTTGACTCATTGATGTCCCGATGGGTCGACCGGTCGGTCTTCTGCGGGGACCCCGTGTCCGTCTGCAGATGTGCGCCGGTGGGGAGTACCAGACCGATCACGAGTGTGAGAAGGATCGTCCGTTTGAACTGGACGGGCCCTCCGGTCTGGGGGTTTTCCGGTTCGGGGGTTTGCATTTCTTTCAACGAATCAATTCGGGGAGGCGCATGGGTCTGCATCTGTTATATCGGGGGCTCGGTGCACGACATGACGCGGGGGCGAACTCGGACACCGATCCGTTGAGTCATCATTCAACCTACAAAACCTACATTATCTTATAGATCATTTCAAATGGTCATAGGGACGATTCAAAGGAATGACCTATATAAAGACTATCCGATAAGGGGTGCGTACTCAGCGTCCGACTTTTGGGGCATAACAAGGCAATTCAAGGAGGCAATGCCATTGGAAAAGGTTTTCCCTGCTTTACCCGCTCCCAATGAAGGATAATGCCACGTTAAGTGGCATCCTACCTCCATCGCACTTCGGACGAAAGATGACGTGATATGAAC
>CAZQNZ010000112.1:2460-7956 GCA_964594615.1 uncultured Planctomycetia bacterium | reverse complement strand
TCTATTTATATACCAAAAACGGATTCCTGGAACGCAACTTCTTTTCTGAAGAGGTCGGTCTACTTCAAGAAGCACGCATTCACTGAATAAGCTATGGATGAATCTTTTCCAAAATCCAGACGGCTGCTCAAACGAGCGGAATTTGATCGTACCTTCGACCGGGGGGTTGTACTAAAAAACGATCAAACGGTCATCTACTGCGCCGACGGAACGACTGAAGAAACGAGGCTTGGTATCGTGATCGGTTCGCACGTGAAAAAGGCGGTGCAGCGCAATCGATTGAAGCGAGTGATCCGTGCGGGTTTCCGCAGGGTACACAGTCAGCTTCCTGATGGATATGACCTGATCGTTATTCCACGCGACACGTCCAGTCTATCTTCAGCCGATGTCCGTGACAGCCTTCGGACACTTGTGACGGAAGAACATATACAGGAAAAGCGACGTGATTCGTCGTCTGGTTAAGCGCTCAAATATACTTATTCCTCCCCCGCTTGAGCTTGAGCCGAATCGTGTCCACTCGTTGACTCCGGTATAAGTAAAAATGAGAAGACCCGTTCACGGGGAGCATCCGGGTCGGGATCGAAGGACTGATGATTCCGGATTCGCTCCCCATACGACTGTAGTTGGTCCAGGGAAAATCCACAAAATCGAGGGTCGTCGATTCGCTGGGTGAGCTGCTGAAACTCGCTGATGGCGCTTGAGGCATGGCGTTCTATTCCTCTGCTATTTCCCTGGCGCACCTTCACCCCCGCCGCGGCAAATTTGATCATCGCCCGCAAGAAGTCGGCCGTCGGACCCGAACGACCGGCAGCGTGCCAGAGCTGCTCCCAGGATTCATGGGCTTCCCAGTAATACCCGAAATTGAAGAGATCCAGCCCAAATAGATAATCCGGGCAGTTCTTCCAGTCGTCGGGATCCAGCGGGTTGACAAGGGGCTCTTCCTCGTCAAAAGAATGCCCCTCCGGATCGTTTTCCGGATGGGGCCAGTGACCGGGGACATATCCGTATGCCGGGAAGTCCCGGTCCGGCACAAGCCGTTCGGGGGGTTCATTCATTGGATGGTGATCGGTAAGCCAGTAAAAACGAATCAGGACATCGGAAAACGAATCAACACCCGGTTCGACGAGGTTCAGTTACATTAGGTGACGACCCCCGTCGACGTGGAGGACCTCACCCGTAACGAACCCGGCGGATTCGATAAAAAAGATCACTGCACGTACGACCTCATTCACGTCTCCCCAGCGACCCGCGGGCAGGTCCTCGACGATGTGGTCCAGCTTCTCCTGGTCCTCGCCTTTCGGGGGAAGAATCGGTCCGGGCGCAACACCATTGACCGTGATCTCCGGGCCCAGTTCCTGGGCGGCAGCCATTGTGGCACCGGCAAGACCCGTTTTCGACACCGAGTAGGCAAACTGCCTGGCCTGCGGCCGCAGGGCACGCCAGTCGAGCAAGTTGACAATACGTCCCTCACCCGTGGTTTGTTCGGCAAAACACTGCATCAGCTGAACGGGTGCGGTTAAATTGATTTGCTGGTTTTGCTCCCAATCTTTGAGAGTCGTGTCCCGGAAGGAAACATGGTTAAAAATGGACGCATTGTTGATCAAAATCTGTAGATCGCCAAGCGCATTGCGCGTGGATTCCACAATTTCTTCGACGTCTTCCGGACGGGACAGGTCCGCCTGAACGGTTTCCGCTTGAACTCCGTGTGCCGATGCCTTTGATTTCGTGGCCGAAGCCCCGGATTCGGAGGTATTGTAGTGAATCATGACATTCGCACCCCTATCGGCCAGGGCCAGGGTGATCGCGCGTCCGATGCGACGACCTGCTCCCGTCACGAGTGCATTTGCTCCACATACTTCCATAATCAACCTCCTCGACTTCCGTACCCATGAAGTTGAAGTTTTCCGTTTAGATCCGAAATATATTTTACTTTGACTCGATGAGGAAACAAAATATACAGGTCTCATAACCAGCTGGATAGCGCTTTTCCAGCGTTGTGAAACGGTTCGCACGGGGTTGTTGAGCGGGGACGAAGCTGCGGAGTCTCCTTCTCTTGCATCTAAATAAACGGCAGAGATATGTCGATTGACGAAACGTACGACGAACTGGTTGAACGGTTGCGTGAAATGTACGAAATATCCAGTGCGGCGAGCATTCTCAGCTGGGATCAGCGGGTAAACATGCCGCCCGGGGGAGCCAAACTTCGTTCACGTCAGCAGTCACGCTTGCAGGAACTGGTTCACAAGCGGAAGACGGACCCGGAACTGCGAGATCTTATCAATAAACTACACGACCACAGGGACGATCTTTCTTTTGACCGCCGGGCCGTGGTGCGAGAGACGAAGGAAGAAATTGACCGGGCAAGGAAATTACCGTCGGAATTCGTTGCCGAGAAATCACGAGTCACCTCTGAGGCGTACAACGTCTGGACGGAAGCGAAGCAGAAAAACGATCTGGAATCCTTTCTGCCATACCTTGAGAAAAATGTATCACTGGCCCGGGAAGAAGCCGATTACCTCGGGTACGAGGACTCCCCGTACAATCCACTCCTTGATCAGTATGATCCCGGGATGACCGAATCGAGAATTGCCACTCTTTTCGATGAACTGCGAACCAAACTGGTCCCGGTGGTGGATCGTATCAAGGAATCGGATGCAAGGCCTCCTACGACAGAGAAAGTTACCGAGCGCGACTGGAGTTCCGAACGGCAGAAACAGCTTGGAGAAACCCTTGTTCGACAAATTGGATACGATATGGATAAGGGACGCATCGATACCACGGAACATCCGTTCTGCAGCGGATACGTAGGGGATGTACGTATTACCACTCGTTTCAACAGCTCGAATCCGTTCGTTTCTCTGACCAGCCTTCTGCACGAAGCCGGCCACGCCCTCTATGAACAGGGATTGGATCCTGAGACGTGGGGGACGCCTCTGTCCGAGCCGGTCGGTATGGGCGTCCATGAGTCCCAATCTCGTTTATGGGAAAACATGGTGGGGCGCAGTGAATCGTTCTGGTCCTGGGCATGGCCACGATTCAAGGAGACGTTTTCGGACCAATCTTCGAACTTGACCCGTGACGAACTGCTGTTCATCCTTCACGAATCCGAACCCGGATACATTCGGGTGGAAGCCGACGAGGTAACGTACAATTTACACATCATACTTCGGTTTGAGCTGGAGCGAAAACTTCTGCACAACGACCTCGAACCGGAGAAGTTGCCTGAGGCATGGGAGGCCAAAATGGAGGAACTCCTCGGCATTACGCCGCCGAACCATCGACAGGGGGTTCTCCAGGATGTACACTGGAGCAGCGGGGCGTTCGGCTATTTCCCGAGCTATGCCATCGGAAATCTGCTTGCCGCCCAGTTGTTTCAGACCGCTGAGGAGGAAGCCGGTCCGTTTGACGAGGCGTTCTCGAACGGCAATTTCGACCCACTGCTCTCATGGCTGCGTGATCGTATTCACCGCAAGGGGAAACGGCATCGAACCGACGAGCTGACGGAGCAGGTGACCGGTGACCCGCTTCAGGTGGATCCGTTCATCGAACACGTCAAGTCCAGTTACCTGCCGTACTACGAGTAAGAATTCAGAGCCTGCGTGCCGGAATCGTGCTGAAAAGCTCGTATCGACGATGGTTCCACTTGCGATGCCGTGTCCCAGAACAAGTGAGTGAACGGGGAGAGGGAAAGCGACGTATCGGTTCTTGACCTTGTACCATTGATCCAGAGGCTGGAGCAGAAAAAATGGGGGTTGGATCGTTAACGGGTGTGATAAGGATAAGGCAAGTGTTATTCGTATCACGGCCATAAGCATCTCCTAAAAAATGGCAGTAAATGAAGCTCTATCCGGGTTTCTACACCATCTGTCCCGAAAGATGTCATCGATGTTCTGATCATTCATTTCCACAGGGGGGGATGAAGGTCCTGAGGAAAACCGTTTTCAGCCAGCCGAAAACACCCTGCTTGGCGCGGTAATCGACTTTCACGGATCGATCGTCTTGCAATTGACCCCTGCCGCGAATTATGCTTTTTCATCCTTGTTTGAAACATGATTGAGAACACTTTATTCCGGCTCCGGTCCCGTATATCCTGTTACGTAACCAATCCTATCTCCCACATTGATCCGGGAGCGGATAGGGGCTGGTGCCCCTCCTGGACTTCAAATCCAGTGAGCCCTGGGAATCCGGGGTTGGTGGGTTCGATTCCCATGCGCTCCCGTTTCCAGGAATCGCGTCCATTACTGGCATTTCATTTCGTTTGAAGGCAGATGGCAAACGACTCCAATCAGAATAAAAAGCGAATTCATGCGTATGTTTCGGGCAAAGTGCAGGGCGTTTTCTTCCGTGATACCACCCGTCGTAAAGCAATGGAGTACGGAGTGACCGGCTGGGTCAAAAACCTGCCCGACGGTCGGGTCGAAGTCGTTGCGGAAGGCGAAGAGGAGGATCTGGACAAACTTGAAAACTTTCTGCATGAGGGATCTCGAGGCGCCCGAGTCGAGGAAGTGGAGCTGGAAGAAGAAGATCCGAAAAATGAATTCAACACGTTCAAGATTACATATTAAGGAAGGCATCCGATGATTGAAGCGGGAAGTCTGCAGCAGGGAAACATCATCAAAATGGACGATACCTATTACCGGGTGGAGTCCGCCGATCACATCAAGAAGAGTCGTGGTCAGGCCTTCATTCAGACGGAATTGAAAAACCTCGATTCCGGTGGGACCGTTGAGAACCGTTTCCGGTCCGACGAAAAAGTGGAGCGGGTCCATACCCAGGAGACCCCGATGCAGTTTACGTACGAGGACCGTGATCGGTATCACTTTATGGATGTGGAAACGGCGGAGGAAGTTGTTTTTGACAAATCCGAACTGGAATCCAAGGTGGACTACCTCCAGCCGAACACGGAGGTTCGTGTGGTTCAGTTCGAGGGGAAGGCCGTTGATATTAAGCTGCCCCGAACCGTGGAAATGGAAGTGGTGGATACCCCCCCACAGCTACAGGGGGCCACGGCGACGGATGAATACAAACCGGCCACACTGGAATCCGGGCTGGAGACGAAAGTCCCCTCTTTCGTGGAAGAAGGCGAAACGGTTTCGATTGATACTTCGGACGGAAGTTACGTGGAGCGCGTAGAATGAGCAAGACCATACTTGAATGCGATCCGGTACATCCATCCGGACTGGAACGGCTTCGAGAAGCAGGGTTCACTGTGACCTCCGCCGGCCAGGGGAGTGTACCGGTTGAACAAGCGATTTCCGGTGCCGATGCCATTATTGTTCGTAGCGGCACAACGGTCGATGCTGAGTTACTTGACCGGGCCGAGAACCTGTCTTTGATCGGCCGGGCCGGAGTCGGGGTGGACAACATCGATATCGATGAGGCAACGAAACGCGGCATTGTCGTCATGAATACACCGACCGGCAACATCCGGTCCGCCGCTGAACATACCATTGCGCTCATGTTCGCCGTATCGCGAAACATTCCGATTGCCGACCG
>CAZQNZ010000112.1:0-2360 GCA_964594615.1 uncultured Planctomycetia bacterium | reverse complement strand
AGTGCGGTGGTCCTGAACTGTGCTCGTGGAGGCATTATCGATGAGCAGGCCCTGTACGAGATCTTGAAGAACAATGACATCCGCGGGGCGGGAATTGATACGTTCACTGCGGAACCGCCTACGGATTCCCCTCTTCTTGAACTTGAAAATACGGTGCTTACTCCGCATCTCGGGGCGAGTACGGAGGAGGCTCAGGAAAAAGTGTCACGCGATATCGCCGGGCAGATTATTGATTACTTTGAGAGAGACGTCATTCGGAACGCGGTCAATTTTGTTGCGGTCGACGACCCGCAGCTGGATGACTACATGAAGCTAAGCTATATGCTCGGTTCCATCGTTTCTCAGGTGGTGGAGGGATCTATTCAGGAGGTGCGTGTTCAGCTTTCCGGTGCGATTTCCGAACTGGATGCCGAACCTCTCTCCCGCGCCGGGATGCAGGGGGTTCTGTCGCCGTTTACCGAGCAGGTCAACCTGGTCAACGCCCATTTTCTCGCACGAGAGCGAGGGATTGAGCTGGTCGAAAGCCGGACGGAGCATGCGGAGGACTTCAACAGCACCCTCGAGGTATCGGTGCGTACCCCCGAAGAACAAAAATCGGTGACGGGGACCGTGCTCGAAAACGGTGAGCCGCGCCTCATCCGGTTTGGAGACCTGAAGGTGGATGTCCAGCCGTCCGGTCGTTTGTTGATCATGTTTTATCCGGATATTCCGGGGCAGGTTGGAAAATTTGGCACGATCCTGGGAGACGGCGACATCAACATTGCCTCCATGGAAGTGGGGCGCCGTCAACAGGGAGAGGAAGCCGTCGTGATTCTCACCCTGGACGATGTGGTCCCCGATCAATTGCAGGAACAACTGAAAGAAGACGCCGGAGTGGAACAGCTCTGGTACCTCGAAGTCGATCAGCGGTACGGGATTTAGGCCATTTGAGGTAGAACTTATTCGTCCGGCTCGTCGTCGACGTGCTGACGTGCCATCCGAAGGGCCTGCTCTCTGCTACGAATTTCATCATTTAGCTGGGCCCGTCGGATCGTTTCAAGGATGTCTCCAAACTGCGGTCCGGGCTCCAATCCAAATTCTATCAGATCATCCCCCGTCATGAGGCGGTCCGGGTTCAGGTCGTCGTCGGACCATTCCCTCTCGAGCTTGAGAAGGTGATCGAACGGATCGGACGAAACGTGCTGGCAATCTGATAACACACACGTGCAGACCCATTTTACATAGGTCCAGCTATCGTCGTGCATCCATCGTTTCCAGTCTGCTTGCTCATACTGATCCGCTTTCAGCACCTTTCGATGGCGGGTCACAACCCGGCGAACCATCCGGGTCAAATCATTTGAAGCACGCAGGTCGTTTAGCGATGTCGTAATTTTATCATGTATGACGTCGGACAGATCCGTCTCGCTCAATTCACGGGCGGGGTTCGATGATTCCGGACGGGCGATGTCGTGAAATAGTAGCGAAAAACCGACGTACGTACGCCCCTTCTTCTCAAGCGGGGGAAGGACATCCGTTGTCGAAGCCTCCATGTCCGTCCAGTGATGGAGGACTCGAATAACGTGGTCCAGAATCGTGTCGCCTCTCTCCCCGTCCGTGTGGTAGTAGTTCTCCAGATCCTGCACCTGTGGGACAACTTGACTCAACAAATTCAGGTCTCGCATCGCACGGGTCCCTTTTGCGGGATTGGTAGTTGAAACAAGTTTTGTGAATTCATCGAGAATTCGCTCCTCAGCCATCTCCGTCAGGTGTGTGGCATGTTTCTGAATGGCCCGTGCCGTTTGATCCGCAATATCGAATTCCAGTTGCGCGGCAAACCGGGGGGCCCGCAGCATGCGTAGATAATCCTCCGTAAAACGGTCCTCCGGATCCCCAATCGTACGAATCCGTTGACGTTCCAGGTCCTGCAGGCCGTCAACATAATCAAGGACCTTTTCATCGACAGGATCCCAAAGTAACCCATTGACAGTGAAATCTCGTCGTTTCACGTCCTCTTTCGGGGAGGAAAAATCCACGCCGGTGGGCCGCCGACCATCTTCGTACTCCCGGTCCCGGCGAAAACGTGCTACGTCGTATTCCACCCCGTCCATGATGACAATGATCACCCCGAATGCTTTTCCCACCGCCAGAGTATGGGAAAAGAGCTCTTCCACCCGCTCCGGTGGGGCATCCGTGGCAATGTCATAATCCTCCGGATGTACATTCATTAACCGGTCACGAACGCATCCTCCAGCAAAATACGCCGTGTATCCCTCGTTCTGCAACCGGTTGACGATTCGTAACCCGTGATCAAACAGCGGCTCATCCGATGGGGCGCTAAGCGTCCTGGTCTTCATGAATCGACGTCAAAATATTGTGGACAC
>CAZQNZ010000111.1:2384-8120 GCA_964594615.1 uncultured Planctomycetia bacterium | reverse complement strand
TGTGCGGCATTGCCTCCTCGAAATGCCTTGTTATGCACCAAAAATCGGATTCTGAGAACGTGACACCTTTTCAGACGAGGTCTATTTATCCCTATTTGCTGAGAAACGAAAGCCCGTGGCAGTGATTCATTCGTGTGAGCATGAGACGAAAGAAACTCAGGCAGAAGTAGAAATACCGTTCAGGAGCCCCGAAGCGGGCGACTCAGTGGCAGCCCCCGGTGAAGCGAGTGCAAACGAGCGGAACCGGGAGTCAATATGTTCGGATCGAAAGGGATTCCCCCGCCCCGCGTGGGAATGGATCGCTCTGAAACGCTCCATAATTCACGGATAGAGAATGGAATATTTCCACGTGATTCGCTTAATTCACCCCCATTGCCGGGTGCAGCTCAAAGCGGATCAGCGGTGAGGGGGATTATTTCAGTCGCTGAGATTGGAACGGGTGCGGGTCAGGCTTTCTGGTATCTGATTCTCAGGAGAGTCGTTTGATTACACCCTCGACGGCACGAATGACTTTTGCCTCGTTTTTGCGGACGTTGTCCCGGAAACTCTCGTAGTCGATCGAGGTGTCTTCAATACCGTTCACGTAGTTATCGATACAGCATAGAGTTGCGTAGGGGAGGTCTTTTTCATTGGCGAGAATCACTTCGGAAGCGGCGGTCATCCCCACAATATCTCCAAACTCCTTCAGCAACCGGCCTTCCGCCGGTGTTTCAAAGCGTGGCCCGAGGGTTTGAACATATACAGCGTTCTCCGAAAAGTGTAGATTTTTCTCTTTAAGCACTTCCCGTATTGATTTTCGGAGTGTGCTGTTGAATTCGACGACACCATGCCCGCGACGGTCGTCGAAAAATGTATGCCGTTCCCAAAGATTGATGAAATCATCCGGGATGGCAAAGGTTCCCGGAGGAATCTGGTTGGTGAGTGTCCCGGTGGATTGAATGGCGAAGATACAATCTACATCCACGTCCAGCAGGGCCAGAATGTGAGCTTTGTGATCAATTTTATGAGGAGGCTGGTATCCGTTTTCACCCGAGCGATGACGCTGAATCAGATAGTATCCGTTCCCCTTTCTCAGACGAACATCGCCGCGGCTGGTCTCAACCGTCTGCTCCGGCAAGTCAGCGAACTGATCCGATTCCAGTAGACTTGATCCGCAGAGTACACCAAGTGACATGTCAGACATCGAAATCGGACGGTTCCTGATAGGACGCTTCAATTAATACATCGGGTTCTATGCACTCCGTGCGTACATTTGACAGTTCGGGTGCCTCAGAAACTTTTTTAATGCCTTCTCCTTCGACGGGGGTTGTGGCCTGAGAACCACCGATAATTTTTGGGGAAACGAACACCTTCACATCGCCAACAACCCCTTGCTCGAAGGCCGAGGCGAGCAATGTACCTCCTCCTTCCACCAGAACCGCCTGAATGTCCATTTCTGCCAGCCGCAGGCACAGAGCGTCGAAATCCACCTGCCGATCATTTGTGTCGATTTTTAGAATTTCCAGACCTGTGTCTTCTAATTGCTGGATTTTGTTCTCCGGCGCTAGATGTGTTGTCGCGATAATGGTCCGAGTGCGATCGGCGGTCTGGACGATGTCATAATCGGGAGTGATACGTAGCTTGGAGTCCACAATAATTCGAATTGGATCCGTACTTTCGTTGTCCGGTCCGAGTAAGGTGGGGTTGTCTTCGATGACCGTGCCGATTCCCACCATCACCGCTCCGGCATCCGTGCGGAGAGATCGGGCCCTGCGTCGAGCTTCTCGGGAGGTGATCCACTGGGAATCACCCGTGCGTGTCGCAATTTTCCCATCGAGGCTCATGGCCCATTTGGCAATAATAAAGGGACGACCCTCCATGTGAAACGTAACAAACCGCCGGTTCAAGTAGACCGCCTGTTCTCGCATAAGACCCATGTCCACTTGAATTCCTTCGTTGCGAAGTTGCTCAAATCCGTTGCCACGCACCTTCGGGTTCGGATCCGGCATGGCAGCAACGACCCTGGATATCCCGGCGTTGATAATCGTTTCGGTGCAGGGAGGGGTGTTTCCCGTGAACGTACACGGTTCAAGATTCACATATATCGTGGAACCTTTAGCGGCATTGCCGGCTTCTTCAATGGCCACCTGTTCGGCGTGAGCCATTCCATATTCTGCATGAAAACCTTCTGAAATTTTTGAACCATCTTTGACCACCACCGCTCCGACCATTGGATTTGGTGACACCTTGCCCTGTCCCTGCTTGGCGAGCTCCAGGGCCCTTGACATCCACTTTCGGTCTATCGATGACGGATCGGTATTCATCTTGCTGGACAATCGGCGTTGTTACTCATGATAGCAGGCAGGGGTTGAACGGTGACGGACGGTTCCATCAGGGTTCCAGTGGCTTTGAACGTAAACAGATTACCGGTCAACTGACTGTAAGCCCAGCCGATAACCGGGACGGATATGATAGGGTCTATCTCTTTCATTTTCAGTCCAATAAGCTGACGACCGTCAAAGTCAACCCAGCCCTGTCCACTCAGTGTTGAGGACGAGGATTCGAACCGCAAATCACGAACACAAACCTTACTGTTTTTGACATCAAACTTCAGATGACCCTGATTGAATGGCTCTTGCCTTGACAGGCTTAATTTGGTCAATATTGGGAGGAATAACGGGAGCCGCCACAATTGTGCGTCCCTCAACTGAAAATCCCCTTTGCCCGTCCACGAATTTCGATCGGCAAATGCTCCCTGGAGTTCCGCGTGCCCGAACATGGTTCCGCTCAGGTTACGTTCTTCAATGTTCAGTGAGGTGAACAACTGCTGTAAGCTTAGATTGGAGGTATCCAGTGAAAGAGCGAAGGATTCGTTGTCCAGATCCAGGGAAGCGGAACCGTCCTGCAGGGTTCCATTCAGGAGTTTCCCATTTATTTCACGAAACTGAAGCTGGTTCGAACGAAAGATGAAATTGGACTGAAATGACGAAATTCGCACGCCATTTACCGTCATTTCGGTGAGATCGACACCACCGGTTAACGTCGGCTGTGTGCCGTCATCCTGATCGGTTTCACCTTTGAGGATAATTTTTCCTTCAATATCGTTGATATCAATAATTTTCTTAAAACCGAGGTTGTCCACGTTCATGGTAAGGTAGTACTCGATTTCAGGCGTTTCTCGCTGCTGAAACCATCGGAGCGAACCATTCAGATCGACGGTGCCTTCTTCTTTAATTGCCTCGCGTAAGGTTTCATCGTCGAATACCAGTTCCTTTACGGAGCCATTGACCGGGATGTTTTTTGCATTGACCTGAAATTGAGCGTAGGGTCTGGTTTCGGAGGTGCCGATTTGACCTTTCTCGACGGTAATTGTCCCCCCGTTCCACTGTCCGACCGCATCAGAAACGGTCACCTGTTCATTTTGAAAGTTCACATGAGCCGAAACGTTTTGAATGGATTGATTCAACCGGACCGGATTCAGGGTGCTGTTTTCAAGGGAGGCGCTGACGCTGTGGCGTGGCGTCTCGACACCAGGAGATTTTTGGATGCTCCATTGAACGGAGCCGGTTCCTTCCGGGCGCAGTTCCTTCCACGTGTTCTGGACGGGTTCAGGAAGGTTGTTTTGCAGGGTCTCCTCTAGTGGAATACGACTTCCGTTCAGCTGCAGCTGATACGACGTTGAACCGTTTTCTTCCTCCGGTAATTCGATCGTCCCGTTCACCCGGACGTTTGCTCCGTCCGTTGATCCGATCGACCCGCCGGGTTCCGCCTCGACGTTTTCCACCCGAACCTGATCCGGCTCAATGATGACCGAGCCACGGACGTTTTCCACGGGATAAGGAAATTCATCATACCTCAAGTTGATGTTCTGCGGGTAGATGCGTATGAGGAAATCTACGTCTTCACGGCCCTCCTGACGAGTGATCGAACCCGAGGCATTGACGTTGCCTTTCGGATGGAGCGAACGGACAAACGTACGAACGTCCCCCATGGGTTCGAGACCGGTATAAAGGTCTTCATTGATCGGGACATTTTCCGCCTGAATTCCCACGTTCAGTTCGGAACGATCGCCGTATCCCTCCGTGTGACCATTGACGGAAAAAGAAGCGTTTTCAATGTCGCTTCTCAGTTCAAATGTCAGACCATCAGAGGTGAATTGCATCATGCCCTTCAGATTTTGCATGGGATACGGGAACTCCTCGAAGGAGGCACTCATGCCAAGCGGTTGAACGGTGAGGGAATGGGCATCCGCGGGGATTCCGGGTTGTTGCCTGGAGAACTCATGCTCCAGCTTGTAGATAATTTTCGCCGGACCGGTTGCCCGATATGTTTCCCAGACGTCCCGAACCTCTTCTGAGAACATGTTGATCAGTTCCTTATGAACGTTCAGGGAATGAGCGGTTGTTTGCACGGATATGGAATTGTTGTGAAAACGGCCGTTGAAGGAAACACGATCCAGCGTTCCGATACCGCTTCCATCAAAGATCACACCCGTTCCGTTCCGGATGGGACGAAGGTCCACATCAAGGTTGTGCAGGTTTAACTCGTGGCCCTCGTTCAGTAAGGAGGGGACGTTTTTCAGGGTGACTGAACCGTCCGTGATGGACACATTTGTTTCCAGCTTCATTTGAACCGATTCACCCGGTTCGGTTTCACGTTTTGGAAGTGCGTCCATGAAGTGCTGGATGTTCAACCGACCGTCACTCATCTGCTCAAGAGTACAGTTCGGTGTATTGATGACGATTTGAGATGGTGACGTTTTCCCGGTGAGCAAATCGAACGGATTGAACCGGATGCTCATCCGTTTCAGGCTCAGAATGGGATTGGTGCTGTTCGTACTTTCGGACAGCCGGACACCGGTTAAAATCAGACCTTCGTCCAGGCTCCATTTCGAATCGTCGATGTGTAGGGTCTCTCCAAGTTCGGACGCAAGGAGGGACTTGATCTGAGCCGGCCGGGAATAGTATCCGGCAACGATGGCGAGATCCGCGAGCAGAAGCCCGAGCAGAGACAGGGCCGATATCAGGTAAAACGGGCTACTGCTTCGTGACATATAACACCGTTGATCTTACCAGATCTGCTGGAAGGAGAGCCTGCTTAATCGTGATTATCCTGTGCCGGGTCCCATTCCATGAGAATGCGGGACAGGTTGAACATCAATTCTTTCTTGGAATTGGGTGCCGTTTCAAGCATTTCTCGTACTTTGAACCGCGAAGCTTCTTCCTGATTCATGATGTCTCTGGAGTCATAGAGAAGAAGCTGGTACGGATCCACACCCAAACCATTCGCAAGCCTTGAGAGGTTTTTTAATGTCAGATTTCGCTCACCTCGCTCAACCTGGGAAATGGATGACGGATGCAGACCGCTTTCGACGGCAAGGTCCTCAAGCGTCCAACCTTTTTTCTTTCGAAATAAGCGTACACGTTCTCCGAATTCCTTCAAAATGTCACTATCGTTTACCATCCGACTGAGGTGTGTGAAATGAAAAAGAGGAATGACAGCTCTGTTGAACTAAAGTCTAATGTATCAATACAAAATTGTCAAATTTTTTGAGGTTTTCATTGATTATCAGGTGTTTCTCAGAAAATCTGAGATTGTTCCAGAGCAGTCGGAAAGAAATGATGGGCGTAGCGGATCTGTATGACGATTTAAAAAAACAATTCTGTCCACGATACTCCGCTTATCATCTGGTTTGAACATCGTATTCTGATTGAGCAGATATAAAATAATCATGCTGCATAGAGGGGAATTGTTTGG
>CAZQNZ010000111.1:0-2284 GCA_964594615.1 uncultured Planctomycetia bacterium | reverse complement strand
TGATCTAACACGCTATTACTGGAGAGATGCTATGAACGCTTCGAAGGGGACTGCTCGGTTTTCTATGCGGTCACGAGAGAAGGGAACGGTTTTACTTGCAACGGCCATTGTCATCATCGCAGTGGCGGGGATGAGTCTGGTTCTTTTGAGTCGATCTCAAAATAATATTACTCAGTTCCGTCAGGACCGGCGCGAGGTGCAGGCGGATTACGTGGCGGATTCGGCGGTGACACTTGGCATCTCCAAGATGAACAATGACTGGTTGATCAACAACAAAAAAGCCGGCTCCATGAGCAAAACCGGTGATAAATTCGTGATTCATTCCGGTGATGACTCGCATGCACCGCTTGAAGTGGCAGGTGCGGGGCTTCGCGGGCACCCTCGACACGACGGTATTGACAATAATCGTGATGGGTCATTGGTGGATCAGCCGTCCGACAACGACCTTGTGGATCAGGACGACGATCCGGTGGATGGTCAGGGAAATTACAAAGGTGGCATCTTCTGGGTGCAGGTCCGGGAGTGGGTGAAATCAAGCAGTGGAAAAGGGCAAATCGGTGCGGAGGGTTTGGACGATGATGGAGATGGTACGGTGGACGAAGCCAAGGAGGTCAGGGGGTATACCGCCTCGAATTCGCGGAAGTTCACGATGATCATCGAGGCTTCGTATGGTAACTATACTATTGAAAAACGGATGATGACGAATGCCATCCAGACGACTGCGGATAAATTTGGCATCTATTCGGAAGGCGACCTGACGACGTTTCCGAACGGGTTGATTGATAGTTATGATAGTTCCATCGGACCGTATGGTGGCGCAAATAAATCGGACGATGGGAACATCGGTGCGGAAGGGGATCTGACCGTCAAACCGAACACCGACGTGTACGGGGATGCGGAATACCAGGGAACGCCTAACATTCAGGGAACGGTTCATGGAGAGGTTCGGCCCCTGACGAATGGACAGACCAATTCAATCTGGACGCTGGACCGCAGCTTTCTTAACCCGACTGGTTCGAAAACCATTTCAACCGGTACAGTGAATATTACGAACAACTACAGACAGCTCACCGTTAAGCAGGGTGCAACGGCCGTGATTCCGAAGAATGAAACGGTGACCCTGGGGGACAACGGATCCGGCCAATCCGCCATTACGTCCGCGGGGGGAGGAGGCGGTGGAGGTGGAGGTGGTCGGGGAGGAGGCAAAGGCAAAGGTAAGGGTGGGGGTGGAGGAGGTGGTGGTGGAACGACCAGCGCAACGGTGAAGGTTGGTTCCGGTGCGACGCTTTACATTGAAGAGAGTTGGGTGGATGGCGCCAACACGGATATTGTGCTCAACGGCCCCACGTCCACATCCAAACCACCCACGAAAATATACATAGCGAATGAATTTTCGACTAACAACCGTACGGATCTGATCATCAACGGACGAGTGGAGATGTACGTGCTGGACCGGTTCTACCTGGGTCCCAATTCCACGGTGAATGTTACAACCAACAAAACCCCCCACTTCAACCTGCTGGTCGGCGGAAGATGGCGAACGAGTTCAGGCACATTTCAGGCGTATTCACCGGGCTCTGAAGTTCGCATTCAACCCAATTCCAGCTGGCAGGGGGTACTTCATGCGCCCGCAGTTCAGGGAAACAAATCGGTGCGCGTGATGCCCAACGGTGAATTTTATGGTGCGATGACCGCCCGGAACATTGCGTTTATGCCCAACTTTAAATTTCATTACGACGAGAGCATATCGAGTTCCTGTTATCTCCCCACCGTGAATTGTTCCTGGGTGGTTGACAACAGCAACTCATGGATCGTCGCACAGCGTGGACAAGGTCCGCTGCTTGATTAAACGATCCGATGTGAACCGCTGGGTGGAACGGAAGGCGGGACAGATGGTGTCACGAATTTCACCACCCGCCCGGTACAGGGATTCGGTGTTTGGTCGTTTTGATGATCTGCTGGACCTGCTCTGTGGTCCCTCAAGTGCTTGATTACCTCCTGAAGCATTTCTTTTCCCCTTGATTGAATGTCCTTTTCTATCAGGTCCTGTGCAGCAAGGACATCAAGGGAAGTTGAGCATTCCAGCGCAGCTTCAACTGCCATTTCGAAGGGCTCCGTGTTCTGGAGGTCTGAGGAAGCTCCTTTTGCTATGTGCAACGGAATGAGTGAGGAAGCTCGGTCCAGGTTTTCTACGGCATGCCGGGATGAGGGAAGTTCTGCTAACAGGGGTTCGATGAGTTTCAGGAAACGCATGGATCGTTGATAGGCGTCTAACTCCTCATGC
>CAZQNZ010000110.1:2795-8123 GCA_964594615.1 uncultured Planctomycetia bacterium | reverse complement strand
CCAGGTAAAACCGTATCGGATCCTCTTGCTTTCGATTGCTCATATCCAGAGGGAAACAATTCAGTCTCTGTGGAGAGCGGGAGTTGTGGTCTGGCCCGTCCGTCCCGTGAGAACACCTCGTAGAGGCTGGCGGGAGCGAGGAAGATCAGGCATGAGATCTCAATAGATGTGCCAGGTGGCCACTTCTTCAAACCCTAACTCCTGGTGGAGTGGCAATTCATCTTCAGCCAGCTCACGAAGTAACAGGGTCTCCAGCACGTCTCCGCCGCGCTCACGGACCTCTTGAATGCCCTTGTGAAGAAGAGCCCGCCGGTGCCCCTCTCCATGATACTCCTCAGCGACCCTGAATTCATAGATCCCCCATTTCTTCTCGTCGAGATTGGTGAAGGGGTAGATCGAGAGAATCCCGGCCGTCAGGTTATCCAGCACGAGCTGTACGCAGACGTAGTTTTCGGCATTTGGATACGGCAATCGTTCATCGGGGGATTCGCCGAGAGCCGGGTATTCCTCAAGCAACCCGTTGATTTTGCGACTTCCCCCGTCCGTCGACACATCGGCCGGCACCTCTTCGATGTCGACCTCCAAACTCACCCCCTCGTACGTTGGTTCAAACCCCCGTCGCTCAAAAAACTGGAACGCCCGGTCTTGATCCGTACGGATGGACACTCCTTCCGTGGTGCCCCAGAGGGGCTGAAATGGCCCGAGGCTGTTACCGTAAAACGGATTCAGACATTGTCCGTCGAGATCGATCATAGTGGCATGAGACACCCGTTCAACACCGGCTTCCCAGAGAGCGGAACCGATCCCCTCCCCTCGGTGATCCGGATGTACCGCCAGGATTCCAATGTATCCCATGACCCCCCCATCCCATTCCTCACCGTACATCAACTGGCAAATGGGTTCCGGGTACGTTCCAACATGCATCATCCCGATGACCTGAGCACCCTGCTTTGCAAGCAGCATCGACTCCGGATCAAAGGATTCCTGTGCCGTGTCCACCTGAAGAATTCGCTCTTCAAGCAGAGCGGGCGTCATCTGGATAAAATTGCGCCGGTCCGAAAACGTCTCGTTCCAGAAGGAGACGATGTCTGAGATCTGTTCTTCCTCAAACGTTGTGATTTCCATTCAGTTCTCGTTGTAAACCACGACTTTTCCACAGTAAACGCTGGCGAATTTCATGGCTGACATGTGATCAACGCATTCTGCGGTTCCACCCCGGAGAGTCCAGCCTTCCCGATGATCACATTCATTCAATCTCTTGTAAGTATAGAGATCCAATCGGTGCAGTTCCAACAAATTTCACGGAGAACCATCGGCACACACCGTTGTTCACATCATGATCAGCAAGTTCAAACATCTTCTCCCGGCGATCCCATCAGTCGATAAACCTTGTTACCGAAACGGTAATCCGTTATCAAATTTTATACCCTTTTTCTCCATATGCATCGATTGATCCTCGGTCAAGATCCTGTTCCTGCTATACAGAGCCGTAAACACGCCGGGTCCTGAACGTACGGGGATCACAATCGGGTACGAACTACCAGGCAAATCGAAATTGATCACTGCCTGCTCGATTTTTCCGGTTTCTATTTGTCCTCAGCAACATGTCTTCTTCGAATCGTGAAACCACCTCCGTCGCCGGTATCATCATCGGTGATGAACTTTTATCGGGCAAGGTCGAGGAAAGCAACAGCAACTTTCTGATCAGGGAACTCCGCAAGCTTGGTGCTCGCCTGCGAGCCCTGCATGTGCTTCCCGATGACGTTCCGGTCCTCGCCCGCTTCCTGCGTGAAGCCTCTGAAGAACAGGACTATGTTGTTACATCCGGGGGACTTGGCCCCACTCACGATGATCGTACCATGGATGCCGTCGCGGAAGCCTTCAATGTAGAGCTACAACAAGAGGAGACCTACGAAGAAACTCTGCGGAACGTATACGGAAACGATGTCGACGATCACGTGTTGAGTATGGCCCGTATGCCGGAGGGGATCGAATTCGAATGGGGAGACATGCTTGACATACCGGCAGCCCGTTTTCGAAATGTGTTTATTCTGCCCGGCAACCCGCGGCTATTCCGTTCCAAATTCAGTGCCATTCAGGACGTGCTTCGCTCAAACCAGACGTTCTACTGTCATCGTCTTTATCTGGACATGAGTGAATCGTCTGTCACGGATCTGCTTGAAACCCTTCAGAGTGATTTCCCCTCTGTGGACGTCGGATCATATCCTTCTCCGTGGAACGATGAATACCAGGAAATGGTCACGATTGAATCGACAAGTGAGTACGAAGTCGAACGGGCTTCTCAGGCACTCCACGATCGGATGGACCCGGAACGAATCGTACGGAAGGAAGTGGAGTAGCATCCGATCGGAAGATCTGATATTGTTGTTCAACAAACACGTCCGCCGGAGGGGGCCGGTTTCTTGCTTCAGCAGGGATGAGATTCCATCTTAACTGATGCACTTTGCAAGTATCAGGTATCTGGTGGGCAGCAAGAATTTGACTGCGAAAAGCGTCATCAAGCGGATGTTCCAGAAGGAGTTAGGAGGGCATGCACCTTCATTCCCTTTGTACGCAATGACGGAGGAATCATTGAAGAGACACAACACGGGATTCCCTTCTTCTGATGCCATTCTCACGACCGTTCAATAAACGAGTAACGCATCTTTCACACCTCTCTTTCACGCACTGTTGATTGTCAGAGCTCATGAACACGTCTGAACTCCGAGAGCGATTTCTTTCGTTTTTCCAAGAGCGCGGGCACGAGCGGCATGACAGCGATAGCCTCGTTCCATCCGCTGACCCCACCCTCCTGTTTACCAGCGCGGGAATGAACCAGTTCAAAGATTATTTTCAGGACGCGGAAGGAGCCCCCGTATCTCGCGCCACAAGCTGCCAGAAATGCTTCCGGACCGGTGACATCGAGGAAGTGGGAACCACACCTTATCACCTGACCTTCTTCGAGATGCTCGGGAACTTCTCCTTCGGGGACTACTTCAAAGAAGAGGCGATCCAGTGGGCGTGGGAATTCGTTCGAAACGAGCTGGGTTTTGACCGGGCGAACCTCTGCGTGTCGGTCTACGAAGATGACGAGGAGGCATACCGTATCTGGAACGATCAAATCGGTCTCGACACCGAACGCATCTATCACTTCGGCGAATCGGAAAATTTCTGGCCCGCAAACGCTCCCAGCGAAGGTCCAAACGGTCCATGCGGACCCTGCTCGGAAATTCATTACGATTATGGGAAGGAAGCGGGGTGCGGATCGAAAGACTGCGACCCGGCCTGCTGTGATCGGTACAGCGAACTTTACAACCTCGTGTTCATGGAATTCGAACGGCAGGACGGGGGAACGCTGGAACCTCTACCACAGAAAAACATTGACACCGGAATGGGACTGGAACGAACGGCAGCGATCCTGCAGGGAAAATCCTCGGTGTTCCAGACGGATCAATTCGTGCCCATCGTACAGCGCACCGCTGAGCTGCTGGACCTCAATTACTCAATTGACGACAAGGACACGGCCCCGGACATTCACCGCATCGCGGACCACATCCGAGCCTCGGTGTTTCTCATCAGTGACGGCGTCCTTCCGTCAAACGAAGGCCGGGGATACGTGCATCGTAAACTGCTACGGCGCGCGGTGGATTGCGGGATGAATCACGGGGTGAACGAACCCTTTCTCTGGAAACTCGTCGATCCGGTGGTGGACCAGATGGGAGAGACGTACTCAAAAATCACCGAGGCGGCGGACAACGCCCGGAACCTGATCCGGAACGAAGAATCGAATTACCTGGAAACCATCGAACGCGGAGACGCCCTCCTGCAGCAGATGATGGACGAACTGGAGGAGCAGAACAAAACGGTGCTGGACGGTTCGGACGCCTTCTTGCTCTATGACACGTACGGATTCCCAATCTCTCGCACCCGGGAAGCGCTTGAGGAAAAAGGATATTCGCTCGATGAAGAGGGGTTTGAGCAATCGATGCAACAGCAGCGGGAGCAGGCACGCGAAGAAACGGAAATCAGTTCCGACGTGTTCGGTACCGGAACAGCTTCTCAATTAAATGCGGAGCTGGAGGAAACGAACTTCCTCGGCTACCATACCCGTCAGTCGAAATCGGAGATCCGCTCAATCATCGACGATGAAGGGACTTCTGAAGAAGCATCGGAAGGGGATCAGCTCGCTCTCATAACGGGGGACACACCGTTTTATGCGGAAGCCGGAGGTCAGGTGGGAGACACCGGAAAAATCCAGACCGAGAACGGACTCTTCAAGGTCACGGACACCCAGAAACACGACGGCATCTACGTACACCACGGGCGTGTGCAGGAAGGTCGTTTACGCACCGGAGAAGCGGCCTCACTCCAGGTCGACGAGGAACGACGGGATCGGATCCAGACCCATCACACCGGCACCCACATCCTGAACGCGATCTTACGAGATGAACTCGGGGATCACGTACAGCAGGCCGGCTCACTTGTGGCGCCGGATCACCTCCGGTTTGACTTCAGTCATCCGGACGCCCTATCAGAGGAGGAGATTGAAACAATTGAATACCGCGCCAACCGGCGCATCATGGAAAATCATCCGGTTGAGTCCGAGCACACCACCTTAGAAGAGGCACGGGAACGGAATGCCCTGATGTTCTTCGGTGAAAAATACGGCGACGTTGTTCGTACGGTCCGCATCGGGGAGTTCAGCCTCGAACTCTGTGGTGGAACGCACCTTGAACAATCGCGTGAAGCGGCCATGTTCAAGATTCTTTCGGAATCTTCCGTGGCCTCCGGGACACGACGAATCGAGGCGGTGTGTGGATTCAGTGCGATCGAGCAGTTTATTCAGACCCGGCAGCGAGTGACGGAACTGAGCCAGATGCTGTCCACCCCACCGGACCAGCTCACGGATCGGGTACAGAAAATGAAAGACGAAATTAAGGATCTGCAGAAGGAGCTCAAGGAGGCGCGTCAATCCACAACGGGCAATCTCCTGGCCGACCTGGAGGATCAACAGAAAACCATCGACGGCCTTCGTGTGCTGGTAAAGGAGGTTGAGCAGGCCCATCCCGATAACCTGCGAGCCCTCGTGGATGACCTGGTCAACAATCGGGGCCTGGACGTCGTCCTGCTTGGAACGACAAACAATGACAGCGTGACGTTCGCACTTCGGGTCTCCGACACGGCTCAGGAACAGGAGGTGACAGCAGACGAATTCATTCGTATTCCCGCGGAGCAGGTGGGAGGCGGAGGAGGAGGACGGGAGGACTTTGCCCAGGCGGGCGGTCCGAAGACCGAAGACATTCCGGAAGCCCTGACCGCCTTTCAGAA
>CAZQNZ010000110.1:0-2695 GCA_964594615.1 uncultured Planctomycetia bacterium | reverse complement strand
CCTTGAAGCATCTGCAAAACGAGTCACGTCTAAGTCTTTGCGTCCTCAGCAGGCGATGAGGTCAATGCATGAACGAGTTGGGCTCCACAACGCCATTCGTCGCAACTCGTTCCGTCTCAAAGAGAGCGAACGCAGTTGGGGACTCTGTGCGATTGCAGGTTCTCGACGGCGTGTTGACGGTATCTCTTCCTAATCCACGTACCACGTAGTAATCCTATTCTCCTGCTGCCGTAGTGTTTTTCAGAAGCCTCCCAGAGAGACCTCATTCCTCAAATGTGAGGCGCACCATGCGTCGTTTCTTACCGACACGCAGTACGTCTCCTTCCTCAATCTCCACCGAGGTGGCGGGATCTTTGATCTTCTCGTCGTTAATACGGACGGCTCCCTGGTTAATCAGACGTCGGACCTCATTGTTGGAATCACCGAAGCCACAGAATCGAACCAGGTCCAGCAATCGTCCGTCGCCATTCTCATCCTGTAAAAATTCACTCACGTTCACATCCCGAAGATCATCCGGGGTTTCCCGTTCGGAAAAGACTTTCATCCATTTCTGACGAGCCTCCTGAGCAACCTCCGTACTCCCGTGAACGTCTTCCACGACCTTTCCCGCCAGCTTCTTTTTGACCTCCATGGGGTTGTCCTCGTATTCCATCAGTTTTCGGTAATCGTCTTCCTCAACCTCCGTCAGGAACTCAAAATACGGTTCCATCAGGTCGTCCGGAATGGACATCAGCTGTGAATACATCTCGAACGGTTCTTCTCGGATTCCGATGTGATTACCGAGGGATTTCGACATTTTCCGGGTCCCGTCCAACCCGACAAGCAGAGGGGTGGTCATTGCAACTTGAGGCTCCTGGCCTTCCTGCTTCATCATGTCCCGGGCGACAAGCAGGTTAAACGTCTGATCCGTGCCACCAAGTTCCACATCCGCTTCGATGGCAACGGAATCGTACGCCTGCATGATCGGATACATGAACTCGTGGAGGCTGATGGACCGACTGCTCTCGAACCGCTTACGAAATTTTTCGTGTTCCATAAACCGTGCAACGGTCAGATGAGATGTGAGGTTCAGCACATCTCCCAACCCGAGAGGTTCGAGCCAATCACTGTTATACCGAACTTCCACCTGATCCATGTCAAGTACATGTTCTACCTGATCAAGGTAATCACGTGCATTTTCTTCCACTTCCTCCGGAGACAGCGTTGGTCGTGTATCGTCTTTGTCGGAGGGATCACCGATCCGTGCAGTGAAATCACCAATGATCAGAACCACCTTGTGCCCGAGTTCCTGAAACTGAGCGAGTTTTCGGAACACGACGTAATGCCCCAGGTGTAAATCCGTCGCCGTGGGGTCGACACCGAGTTTTACACGCAACGGACGCTGCTCTGCTACGGATTCCTGAAGTTTCTCCTTCAAATCCTCTTCCGTAAAAATATCTACCGTACCGCTCTGTAGTTGTTCAAGTTGTTCGTTGACGTCTTTCATGAATCAATCGTTAATTGTCGTAAATAGGTATGGGTGGACTCTCCTGATTCGTATCGGGAGGTCTCACATCGACATCATACGTATCGCGTCCCCAGTTGAGCCATTTCTCCCGATTGTAATAGAACTGCTTACCGGTCAATTCCCGAAGCAGAAACATAATAGTTCGAGCGTTGTCCCGCTTCAAGAATGGGAGCACGCGCAGAAAAAATTTCACCATCGGTTCACGCTGGTTCGATGATAGTAAAAACGTCATAAAGAAGACGTCCCGTAGATTCCCGGCCTTGAGGTGCCGTTTTATTTTCTCGACCGTGACCGGAAGGGATTTCCGCATACCGTTCGGAAACAGTTCAAACTCGGTCCGACCGAACGAGATCCAGCGCAGCATGCGGTCGGACCCGACATCCACGAATGTGGGTGTCACACGAGCCCGAATTGTAAACCGTCGGAGGACCATTCGGTGATCGAACGAGGAGGTGTCGAAGGTGACCGTGCGGTCCCAGGTCGACCCCGGTGAAAGTTGAACCTGCTTCGGAATACCGTACTCCCGGTATCCTGTGACGCTCGTTCTGTTCCCGGACAGTCCGATTTTCTCGTGTTCGAACTCAACCAGTATGGCTTTCTCCGACGATTCTTTTGAGACGTTTATGTCGCCGGATTGATCGTTATGATCTGATCCTTCATCACCGGATTGGGAAGCTTCGTTCACGTTGCCGGCCCCTTCCCCTCCATTGGTCCCTTTCGCATCGGGGCTGCCCTGGCTCTGACGGTCGGACTCCTCCTGACGCTGGTTGAGCCGATCTTCCGGTGGGTTAAAATGTAGAGTAACCGGCTTGCCGGACACGTTTTTCACACGGAATGTGAGTGTGATCGATTCATTCCAGGCATAACGAGTCTTGTCCGTCCGTACATTTGCCTGAATGGTCGACTCGTTGAAAATGCGTTCCTGGCACTTCTGAATGAACCGTCGCACTTTTGAGGAAAACGATGCTTCCGGGGCTACGATTAGAATGGCCTTGGCCAGTGTAAGCGCCTTCCTCGGTTCACCGTTCTGGAATTGGTTCACCGCCTCCTTGAAGCGCTGCAGCAGCCGCTGTTCATTTTTCGGGGGGGACGTTTTGTCGAGCCACTTTTGTATGCCGGACAGTTGCCGGTCAATGGAAAACTGATCCACGTTCCGGTGATCGGATGTCGCCTCTTTCAATGAACCCG
>CAZQNZ010000109.1:0-8169 GCA_964594615.1 uncultured Planctomycetia bacterium | reverse complement strand
AAAGAAGTCCCTCCTCAGCCACCCGATCAAACCCCGGCGTGTTGACCCAATCCGTTCCGTATGCACTCATGTGGGGGTACGAAACATCCTCGATGAGCACGAACAGAATGTTGGGACGGGTTTGCTCTTCCTGCGCAATGCCACATGAAGTCAGAAGGAGGAAGATCCATGTGGCAAGAAGATATCTCTGCATGGCATTCACCTCGAATGTGAACACATCACCCATTCTGTCAAACCGTTCTGGGTATTGAATCACGATGTCACTCATAAATTTTTATATGAAGCGAACAAAATATGAAAGCACCACCCATTCTCAAGAGGTTTCCAGTGAACGGACGTCCACCCCATCCGAAAACTTTACCATTCAATCCGAAAGCTGATATAAGAGAAGGAATTGCCGGTCGTCAGATCCGATATGATTGTGAGATGTTCCCGGAGGGCCCCAAGAATTTCCCACCAATCAGGGTGTTGTTTTACGTTTGAAATCAGGTGGGTCTGGGCGTAGAATACGGGACTTCTCATTTTTGGTTCCCCCCACAACGTGTGCGGATCATACCAACTCCTTCCGACGTACTTGACACCCGGGGATCTACTGAGCCACAGTGAGATCCAACTTGCAGATCGTATTCGCAATTCCCGAATTCCGTTATTCCAGGAGAGAAACCTTGAGCGACCTGTACAGCACCTATCACGACCACTGGGAGCAATCTCAGTCGGACGTCGACCCGGACATCACGCAACTCATTGAAGAAGAGACGGAACGCCAGGCACGCAAACTCATTTTTATTCCGTCCGAATCCTTCTGTATTCAACCCGTACGTGAAGCATTATCCTCCGCATTTACCAACATTTATGCGGAAGGATATCCCGGGTCCTGGCAGAACGATGAATCGCTGGAGGATCTGGCGGACGTCCCCCGTCAGATGGCACGCTACCGACGGGACGCGGACGGTCGCTATTACAAGGGAACGGATTACGTCAACATCCTGGAGCGCATTACCCAGGAGCGCGTGGCTGAAGCGGTGGCAAATGAACGCGTACCGGCCTCGGACCTGCATGTGAACGTCCAGCCCCTTTCGGGTGCCAATGCGAACAACGCCATCTACGAAGCCTTTGTGCCCCGTGATGCAACGGTGATGGGTATGGACCTGTCACACGGCGGACATCTGACCCACGGCTCTCCATTTAACCGATCCGGAAAACGCTGGGACATCGTTTCATACCAGGTACGGGAGGACACGGAAAAACTGGATTACAACCGGATCATGGACAAGGCCCGCGAACACCGGCCCGACATGATCATTGGTGGATTCACGTCCTATCCCTGGTCTCCGGACTGGGAAAAGTTTCGTGAAATCGCGGATGAGTGCGGTGCTCTTCTGCTCGCGGACATCGCCCACACGGCGGGTCTTGTCATCGGTGGCGCACACCCCAGTCCCATCGGGTATGCCGACGTGGTTAACTTCACAACGCACAAAACCTCCTTCGGTCCCCGGGGAGCGGTCAGCATCACCACGGATCCCTCACTTGCCCGGCAGATCAGGCGTTCCGTGTTTCCCGGTGAACAGGGCGGTCCTCACACGAACAAATTTGCCGCCATGGCGACGGCCTTCAAAATTGCTCAAACGGACGAGTATCGGCAGGTTCAACAGGACACCGTCAAAAACGCGAAGGCGCTGGCGGACGCCCTCGAAAACGAGGGCATCCGTGTCCCTTACGGAGGAACGGACACGCACCTGCTCCTGATCGACGTAAGTGCTGCACACCCAGACGCCGAGTGGGAACTCTGGGGTCAGCCGGTCGTCCAGATCATGGACCTCGCGGGGCTTGTGGCAAACAAGAACACCATCCCGGGGGATCGTACAGCAGCGGACGCTCGCGGCGTTCGCCTCGGCACACCGTGGCTGACCCAGCGCGGGCTGGACACGGAGGACATGGAAACCATCGCCCACCAGATCGCGCGGCTGGTGAAGAACATCCAGCCGGTGCAGTATACGTCCGGCCGCGGAACCGATTCCCATGCAAAAATTGACCTCGACGTACTCCGATCGGTCACCCGTGACGTGGCAGAACTGGCGGAGAAGGCCTACGCGGAAGGAGACGCTGAACGAACGGAGGACCGGTACGACCGCCCCGATGACTATTCGATCAACGCGTACATCGAACCCCCCGCTTCCCCCGATCCGATTGAACAGAACACGGGACACGCATCACTGGCTCGTGCTCGGCGCAGCCCGGATGTCCCGTCGTCCGGTCCGGACCTCAGCCCTCGCTCGGAAGACCCCGCCGACGCCGCACCGGAAACGGCGCTGTTCCACAGAGGACGGGAAGGGGTGATACAGCTCCGTGACTGGCGATCGAAAGATCTTCTTCAGGAGGCCACCTCCAATAATGTCGCTCAACTTGCACCCGGCGAGGGACTTCGAACGCATCTTTACGATCAGGAGGATCACCTGATTGACGAAGTCAGTCTGTTTCGCACGTCCGACAATCAGTTCCTCGTTCAGACCAGTCCGGGGGCCTTCCGGGATGTGCTGTTCTGGTTGCGTGGCCTCTCGGATGGATATGTTCAGTTCGATCCGGACGACCCACGGCGCAAAATCCACGGCCCGTCCGTGGTTCAGAACCTGCTGTCCAGCGAGGACCTGACGGCCGTCGAACTCATGGGCGAAAGAGCAGTGGAAGTTGCCGCTGAACAGCTTCCATCAATTGACGTCGCTACCGGAAATTACCACCATCTGCAGGACAACGGTGTCGTCAAACACGTTCTTGTACATCCATCGAACGACCCGACCGTCACGCTACTGGCGGATGTCGACCGGTCCACGAATCTCTGGCAGGCTCTATCGGAGGCAGGTGCAGAACCGGCCGGCTGGAACACGTTTCAGAAATTGCAGCAGCAAACCGGTCGAATCACGGTGGATGAGGACACGGACCTGACGGCTCAAGAGGCGTTCGAACAAAACGGCGATCAAACGGTCGATCTCACCCAGCCGTACTTCGTCGGACAGGAATCCATTGAATCCGTTCACACCCCGGAGGAAAAACCGGCTCACGAACACACAGCGGAGACGGCCGAGGAACTGCAACAGCCGGTCCTCTACGAAACCCACAAACAGCTTGGCGCTGACATGACGAATTTCGGGGGATGGGAGATGCCCGTGCAGTACGAGGGCATTCACGAGGAACACCGTGCGGTGCGAAATCACGCCGGGTTGTTCGACCTCGGACACATGGGCGTAATCGGTATCAACGGTGATTACGCACAATATTTCCTGGATCTTGTGACCACGAACCACGTTGGGAAGCTGTCGGGCGGCGATGCCCAGTATTCCTTTCTCCTCCATCCGGACGGTCGTGTGATGGATGACCTGGTTCTCTACTGTCGGAACCAGTCGGATTACCTGATGGTGGTGAACGCGGCCAACAACGAACAGGTCCTCTCCTGGCTGCATGGAGTGAACGATCAAAACAGACGAATCGATCATGAACGACCGCACGTTACCTGCCCGGGCACGGTCGAAATACGTGACCTGACAACGCCGGAGGGGAATCAGGAGGGTCGATTGAACCTTGCCCTGCAGGGACCCGAATCGCAAACGGTACTTTCCGAGCTGATCCAGGATGACACCCTGCAGCGGCGGATCGATCACCTCGAGCCATTCGAGTTCCTGCAGGGACACCTCCTGAACCGGGACGTGATCATTTCCCGGACCGGGTACACCGGTGAAAAACAGGGGTACGAACTACTCGTGCACCCTGAGGAGGTCAAACAGATCTGGGATGAACTGCTTGACCTCGGACATCAGCATGGTCTCCAACCTGCCGGTCTCGGCGCACGGGATACACTCCGGGTCGAAGCCGGATTCCCACTTTACGGACATGACCTTGCCGGACCCCACAACATCTCGCCCTTCGGAGCGGGGTACGGCGGGTACGTGAAGTGGGACAAGCCGTTTTTCGTCGGTCGCCGGGCGCTTCAGGATCGTGAGAAGGATCGATCCCGTTCGGTCATCCGATTCAGAACCCTCGACGACGGCCGTCCCGTCCGGGAAGACGATCTCGTGCTGGACCCGAACAAGGGCACGTGCATCGGTCACGTGACCAGTGCGCTCGTGAAACGAGGTGAGCAGATCGGTCTTGCTTACGTGGAAAACCCGTACAGCGAGAACGATCGGAAGCTGAGCCTTCTGTCGGAGCGAGAACTTAAACAGGATGCCACACCGGGCGACGACCTTTCGACCCATCTGGACGAGTGTCGGGAAGCAACGGTCATCAACCGATTCATGAAGGGATCCGGCGATACGGTTAGCTGGGACCAGAACTGAACGCTAGGAGGCTGTTGAAAAACCCTGGCATTCCGTCGTTCAGCCGTGTCTCGGGCAGAATCTTTCCCCGCAGGAGAGAGTTAGTCCGTCCCGAGGCCCTCCCCCAGATCCAGTTGTACGGATTCGTCTTCCTCATCCGATCGAATCCGTTTCTCGGCCTGTTTTTGCCGGAGCGTCCCTTTGGAGGTACGCGGAATGTCCTGGACAAAAACGATCTCTTTCGGGTGCTTATAGGACGAAAGCCGCTCGTCCAGCAGGGATTGCACCTCGGAACGTACCTCCTGCTCGTCCACGCTTTCGTCCTTCGATACCACGAGGGCCATCACTTTTTCACCCCACTCCCGATCTTCCATGCCAAAAACGACGGCGTCCGCAAGCCGTCCATGGTCGAGAAGGGTGTTCCGGACCTCCTCCGGATCCACGTTTTCGCCACCGGTCACAATTTGAGATGACGCTCCGCTCACCACGTGAAGTCGGCCCTGTTGATCGAGGTATCCGCGATCGTCCGTACGAAATCCATTGTGCGTAAACAAGCGATCATTCAGCAGCGGCCTCTGAAAATATCCCTCCATCACCGTGGGTCCATCCACGTGAATCACACCCTCTTCCCCCGGGTTCACCGGGTTTCCGTCCTCATCGCAGATGGTCACCTCCGTTTCGAACAGGGGATACCCGACGGTGGTTGGATCCTCGAAACACTCATGGGGTGTTGCCGTAGCCACCTGTGACGCCGTCTCGGTCAATCCATACGTCGGGAAAACGGGCAGATTGATGTCAGCAGCCTGCTGAATGAGCTCCTCCGGGACGGAAGCGCCTCCCAGCAGCAGAAACCGCAGCACATCGGTCACACCGGACCATCCCCCCTCCTCCATGACCCGGGAACACATGGTGGGAACCATCGAAATGCAGGTGACGTCAAACGATGGAATGAGCTCCGGTACACGCTCGGCCTCAAACGGTTCCAGAAGCACCGTTGAACCGTATAACGTGGATCGGACGACCGGTGCAAGTCCCCCCATATGGTGCATTGGTAACGGATCGTACCAGACGTCCGATGGAAGATGACCGAGTCGCGTACCCGAGGCAAACGCCGACGCACGCAACTGCTCCATCGTCAAACAAACCGGCCTGGGCTCCTCAGTGGACCCGGATGTGAAAAGAATGACGTGATCGCCGTCCGTTCGGACATCCGAAGCATGGGCGGTACAACGCCCGGACTCCCGTAGATGAAACACATCCTCGTTCTCCGGATCATCCACACTCAGAACCGGCACACTTCCCACTGCTTCACGAGCCACCTCCTCCGTGTCCGACGAACAAATCAAAACCGACGCGTCGATTGCTGGCCACTGTTCATTGAGTTCATACGCCGTAAGGTTGGCGTGAAACAGAACCGGTGGACAGTCAGCGAGCAACGCCCCGTGGAACATCCGCAGCAGATCGGGCCGGTTCTCCATGATGAGCCCAACACGCTCCCCTGGGCAGATACCCGTTTTCTCCAGCTGCTCCCGGACGTCCCGGGACTGCTCGAGAAGTTCGGCATAAGGCAATGGCTCATCGAGGTGCTCCGGTGCCAGAAGAGCCGTCTGGTCCGGAGAAACCGTTGCCCGTTTGATGAGCAGATCACTCATAAACTCCCCCTGGAATCATCGCCGGGCACCGTCCACCACCCGGCAAAAAAACCCGCATCTACCGCAGCATCCGGATTACAGCCAAAATGTGGTCCGGGGGTCGTACATACCGATTCTTACTGGTTCGCACCCTTCTGTTCATCCGTTTCGCCTTTCTGGGTCGACGACCCATCCGATCCGGGGATACGAATCTTCGTGCCCGCTTTCAACTTGTCCGGATTGGGCACTTTGGACTTGTTGGCCCGCCAGATCCGCTTCCACTGGGAGCCGCTGCCGTACTCACGTTTGGCAATTTTCCAGAAGGTATCTCCTTCCTTCGTCACGTACAGATCCCCGCTGGATGTGCTTCCGCTCGACCCGGACGCCCCCGATGATCCCTCCGCAGCCATCTGACGGAGCTGGTTTTTCCACTGCTCCGTCAATTTCGGAATCTCAATAGTTTGTCCCGCGTTAACACCCCCTGATTCGGAGAGGTTGTTATGATCACGAATCGCACGCCAGTAGATGCCCCGGCCGTAGTACTGTTCGGCAATGTTCCAGAGGTTTTCACCGGGTTTCACCTCATGCGTGGCACGGACCTGTGTTGATCCGTCGGATGTCGTTCCGTCTTCCGGATCCTCAAGCGACGTCAGTTCCTCATCCTCCTGATCCAGGTCCTCCCAGGAACCATCATCCGATTCCGATTCGGACAGCGAAACGGACTCGCCCGTCGATTCCTCCTCATCAATCTGGGGGGATTTCGGATCCACCTGGCGACAGGACGTGAACGAGACGAGAACGGCGATCAAACCAAAAAGCCCAATGAAACGAGCGTAACGCTGGAACATTCGTAATTTCATTCGAAAGACTCCGAGATTGGTTGCGCGAAAATGGATTGAACCGCGGTAATGCAGTGAACACACAATATTAGAAGTAGGGTGGATTATCAATTTACCAACCGCCCGATCCTTCCCTTCACAGCCCGCTTCGCTTTCCACGATGTACAGGCGTTCCGACCCACAATCCGGAGAAAGGAACTGGACCTTCTCTGACGAGAAGTTACTACATGGATTTCAGAGAAACACACTGCTTATGCACCCGCTTAATGGTCGAAACCGTCCGCTCCATTTCGTCCGCTTCATTGGCCGGGCTCATGGAGAACCGTACGGCGGAGCGTGAACGATCACGGGAATGGCTCATCGCCCGGAGAACATGAGATATCTCGACTGAATCCGACTCACAGGCCGCACCCGTAGAGGCACAAATCCCTTCTCGATCAAGCATAATCACCATGGTTTCGCCTTCAACGTCCGGGAACGAGACGTTCAGAATACCCGGTGCACTCTGTTCTTCCGGGGTGTTGAACTGACACGCCGACAGCTCATTGCGCAATCCATCCCGAAGCTGATCCGTCATGCTCTCCAGGGTTCGAACACGCTCCTCCGAGTTGTTCAACACCGTTTCGAGTGCCGTGCCCAGACCGATGATCCCCGGTACGTTTTCCGTCCCCGCCCGTCGGCCGTTTTCGTGGTTTCCCCCGGTCTGCACAGGCTGAAACGGCACCCCCTGACGGAGGTAAAGCAACCCCACTCCTTTCGGTCCATGGACTTTGTGCCCGGACAGCGTCATCGCATCCACGCCCAGCGAACGGACCGAGAGGGACGTCACTTTCCCAGCCGCCTGAACCGCATCCGTATGAAGCGGTACACCGTGCTCCTGCGTGCACTCCGCAATGTCACGTATCGGTTGCCGTGTACCCACTTCGTTGTTGATCAACATAATTGAAACCAGCACGGTATTGTCCTGGAGGGCCTCCCGAAGGCGACTGACACTGACGAGCCCACGCTCATCCACCGGAAGCCGTGTGACGGTAAAGCCCTCCCGCTCCAGCTGTTTGCAGGCGGTCAGAACGGCCTTGTGCTCGATCTCGGACGTGATGACGTGCTGGCCTGCCCCCTTGTCCTTCTGAGCACGGGCAATCCCTTTGACGGCCATGTTGTCCGCTTCGGTCCCGCCGGAGGTAAACACCAGTTCCCGACTCTGGCAGTCCAGCTGTTGTGCAATTTGCTGACGCACATCTTCGATCTCCTCCCGGATGTCTCTCGCCGGTTCATGCAGGCTGGAGGGATTGGCGAACTGTTCGCCAAGATACGGCATCATCGCCTCCCGAACGTCGGGAAGAATCGGTGTCGTAGCGGCGTTGTCGAGGTAGATGAAGGACACGGTTACCC
>CAZQNZ010000108.1:0-8264 GCA_964594615.1 uncultured Planctomycetia bacterium | reverse complement strand
GGGATGAATCCCGGGGCTGAACTCTTCTCGTCCCGTTCGGGACTTCTGTGCTGCATTACCGGGGTCCTGATACCACCGGCACCGTGAGGGGCCGTATGATGTGAGCGCCCTGTAAGAGCGCGTTTGTACCTGACACATTTGATCTCCCAGGATTGCGCCGTCTGCGACGGCTTACCATCGGCTCTCGTGCACGGACCGTCCGGGTCCTTCCCTCCTGTGCCTCATGACCGTTTTGCCCCTCGGCATCACAGAGAGTACCGGTTCATCAGATTGTGCCCTGATCACGTAAACCGTGCCACCAGAATCGGAATAAACAACAGAAGCAGCGCGGCTCCTTTCAAGGGCTGACCGAGGACGGCCACGATGGTCGCATGGATGAGTATGAGCCCCTGAACACCGGTCCCTACAACTCGTCCGATGGTGGAGGCAGCAGGCTGGCCGAGTGCGGTATTCACCCCTTGATAAAGCCACCCCCCATACACCAGAATCGGCACAAATCCGGTGGCCATCATCCACCATCTAAGACCCGCTCCATGAGGAAGAATCAGCAGGAACACGGACAGAGCAACCAGCGTGATCGCGTCCCCCACCGCGTACGCTTTGAGAAAAAACGTGTCCTGCGGGGACTCCTCAAGCACGCTGATCAGCGTAACGAACAGGATGTGCATCCCCACAAACCCGGATAGAATGATCCCCGGTTGCCACTGTACCCCTGCCAACCCGGCTGCCGAAAGTCCCAGAATGAAATTCCCCGATCGAAGCAGCGCCATCAGAATCGGTCCAAAAAAAGAATGGGGGGCTGCCACGTAATTGTACAGCAGAATACCGGAGGCCACCGCTGCGGCCACAACCAGTGCGGACAGGCCGGCAACGGCTGCACTGATCAGCCCGAGGAGAAACAGGACCGCACCAAGCAGAAACGCAGCTGATGGCGACACGGCACCGGATGGAAGTGGACGATCCGGATGGAGATTACGATCTCGCTCGACGTGAGCAAGATCATTGAAGACCATCCCACCGGCGTACAGAAGGAGGGAGGCCCCGATCACCGCCCCGGCCGCGAGCGATTGCTCGAGTCCAAGGACGTGTAAGGCGATCACCGCCCCCGCCGCTGAATCCGCCGCCGCGGTGGGCACCTGTTCCAGCCGCATTAACTGCAGGAAGGCTCGAAACGTCTCCGCTGATCGGTTCATCTGCTGATTGGACGCAACTGATGCATAACTCTGTGCCCCGAACCTTCTAAACCAACGTGCCAACCGGTTGCCCCTCACAACCGGGGTGAACGCCCCCGGCTTTCGGACGCTCTCTTCCGCTCAATACACCACCGTATCATCCAGCGTGGAGATACTGAGGACCCGGCGTTCGGAAATCATCACCCGTTCCCGATTCACCCGTATCCCCTGTTCGGCCGCTTTCATGATGTACACTTCCTTTGTCGACTCACTTTCCTCACTGTCGTGCACGTCCACGTTCTCAAGTACGAGTGCATTCTCCGCATACTCCACGAGTGTCCCGATATAGATGTAGCGAGTCGGTGTATCAACCACTACCTTTTCATCCATGAAGCGTCCCCAGGGACCGCTGGCCCCTCGATCTTTGAGAGAGGATCCCTCCGTCGGAGTCCCGGTCTCCGATTCGCCGTCTTCACTGTTCCTCTTGCTCATGTTAGCCCATCAGATTCACAATATCGTTGTATGTGATCAGGATAAACAGACCGATGAAGAACAGAAACCCGAGCAGCTGGATCTTGTAAAGGGTTTCTTCACCGAGCGGTTCCCCGCGCAGTACTTCAATGAACAGGAAAAGAATGTGACCGCCGTCCAGCGGCGGAAGCGGCAGAAGGTTCAGAACCCCGAGACTGATGGAAATCATCGCAAGCAACTTCAAAAACTGTCCCACGTCCTGCTCGGCGGCCCGGTACGAAATCGATGCGATACGTACGGGTCCGGACAGTCCCTCACTGGCCGCTTCCGAACTCTGGAACATCTTTTGAATGCCGAGCATCGTCAGTACGTACAGCTCCCCCCCGCGGCTGATCCCGCTTCGGATCCCGGGAATGAGTCCCAGGCGCTCCGTAAACATTTCTGGTTTCATTTCGACGCCCACCAGGCCGGAGCGGGTGGTACGTGGAATGTACGTCCGCTTTGTCGTCGTTTCCTCACCGTTTTCCTCCCGCCGAACCTCCACCGTCAGGCCGTTTGGTGAGGCGGTCGCATACCTTTGAAGGAGCCGGACCCCTCCCTCGTTGTTCCCTTCATCTGCACTCAACTGTTTTCGCTTTCCGTCTTTCGTGTACAGGGCAACAATCCGATCCCCCTGCTGAAATCCGGAGCTCGCGAATCCGGAGGTCTTCGGGAGCTCCGGCAGGGGCGCAGGAGCTTGCCCCAGATTGATCATAATACCAATTTCACCCTCACCGAACGCATTTTCCCGCGGGACCACGTTCGTTGTCTGTTCCTTCCCATCCCGCTCGTACGTCAGGGCAAGCTTGTCCCCGCCCCGATCCTTCAGCCACAGCGAAAGGTCGTAATACGACGTTACGGAAGCCCCATCGATTTCCTTGATCAAATCTCCTTTCCGGAGCCCGGCCCGCTCCGCCGGTGATCCGGAGCGGACGGATGAAATTTCCGGCTTAAGCACGAGACTTGTCATTGGATCCGGTCGGTTCGTCACCGTCGGATAAACGTCAAGCGTTTTCGTCGAGATCGAGTCTTCGCTTCGACGCTTTAACCGAACGGAAACGGGTCCGGAAGGGGCCCGGACAAACGACAGGTCCGAGAGCGGAAGCGGACCATCATACAGGGCGGAAGCGGCCGGATCGGACGGTGAAGCGATCAGTGTGTGATTCACCCGAACGATTCGATCATTGGAAGAAAGATCGAACTGGTCCCGTATGTTCAGATCCTCCGTCGGACGATAGACGGGAACGTGCTGACCGTCCAGATTCATGAGATAAGGGGCCCCCTGCGGCACCGCCAGTTCATGTATTTCCGTGTCGCCATTCCCTCGCTTCACCACGTATCGAATCTTCGGGTCGACATGCTGTTCCACAACGCGCCGGATGTCGCGCGTCGAACGAACGGAATGGCCGTTGATGGACAACAACTGATCCTCCGGCCGGATCCCCGCATGGTCCGCTGCTGAACGATCCACAACGTGCCGAACCACATTCCCCGGAGGAAGCACGTTCTGACCCTGTTCAATTGGATCCTCCGGATCAACAACATATTCCTTGACCTGATCCGATTGATTCCCGGACACCATCATCTTCACATGCTGATCCGCCGACAGGCCGATCAGTGTTTCCCGATACGCCGACAAACTTCTGACGTCTTTAACGGGTCCCCATTCCTCCGAGGACCCGTTTACCGGACCGGGAGTTTTCTGCACTCGTAAGCCCACCAGTTTGTGCCCCGGTTCAATTCCCGCATTCCACTCCGGGGACCCGGGACGCAGCTCGCCGATCTCATTTCCTACCTGATCCACACCAATCCAGAACATCAAGATGCAGATCGGGAACACCACCAGCAGGTTCATGAGGGAGCCGGCGGAGAAAATCCAGAACCGTTTCCAGGCCGACTTCGAATGAAGCTCGTACTCCGCACCGGTGCGTTCCTCGTTCGGCAACTCCCCCGCCATCTTCACGTATCCACCGAGGGGAATGGCACTCAATGCATACTGTGTTTCCCCCCATTTAAAACTGAGAAACTTCCAACCGAACCCGACACTGAACACCTCCACTTTCACCCCGGAGAGTTTTGCGGTGAGAAAGTGTCCCAGTTCATGAACGAAAATCAGTCCGCCGATGCCGATAATAATCAAAAGAATACTGATCATGGTTCCAGCCTGTTCTCCTTTATCTGAAGTGTTCCGTCGCGAATATGTTGTCGTGCCGCGTCCCGTGCGTTTTGTTCAACCTCGAATAGTGTATCGAGATCCGGCTCTTCAATTGTATCGTGAGTGATGAGCACCTCCCGAACAACCTGCGCAATCATCGGGAATGAAATCTCACCGTCGAGAAATGCCTGCACGGCGACTTCATTAGCACCGTTCATCACCGCCCCGCAACTGCCTCCTTTCTCCCCCGTGTAATAGCCGAGTTCCAGCGCTGGAAACACATCCGTCCGCGGGGATTCGAAGGACAGTTCAAGGCCATTTGAAAGAGACAGTTCCTCGGACTTCTCCGTCCCCCGTCCCGGGTACGTCAATGCGTATTGAATGGGGGTCGTCATGTCCGCACTGCCCATGTGAGTCACCATGGAGCCGTCCCGCAGTTCCAGAAGCGCGTGCACCGTGGATTGCGGATGTACCACCACGTCCAGCCGATCCATGTCGACCTGAAACAGATGCTTCGCCTCCACCAGTTCAATCGCTTTGTTCATCAGCGTTGCGGAATCAATCGTAATCTTGTCTCCCATGTCCCACGTGGGATGATCCAGTGCATCCCGGGCGGTTGCGTCCCGAATTCGTTCCGGGCTCCAGGTACGAAACGGACCGCCGCTGGCCGTAAGAATCAACGTGCGAACCTCCGCCATTGAAACGCCGTTCAGAAGCTGGAACAGTGCGGAGTGTTCACTATCCACCGGAATGAGTTCTGCGTCATGTTCCTCCACACGATCCCGGATGATCGAACCGGCGATGAGCAGTGATTCCTTGTTGGCAAGTCCCACGCGCTTCCCGGCCGTCACAGCCGCAATCGTTCCGGGCAACCCGGCTGCTCCCATGACGGCATTCAGTACGATGTCCGCGTCGTCCATTGAGGCCAGTAACTCCAACCCGTCCCGACCGGTCACCACCTCCGGCCGTTCCTCCGCCGGAAGCCGGGACGTTAGTGCTTCTGTCAACCGATCACGACTCGATTCATCCGCGACCCCGACAAGATCCGGTAAAAACTCCTCTGTCTGCTGAATCAGATCGTCGACGCTGGTTCCGGCACCGAGTCCGATCACCTCGTACTCGTCCGGTTCGGAACGGATGAGATCCAGGGTCTGGCACCCAACGGAGCCCGTGCTTCCAAGCACCACAAGTTTTTTGGCTCGTTGGGACAAAGCGAAATGGAACCTTTGAAACGTAGACGTGGAAGGGGGTCAAAAAGGAGAGCTGGTGGTGCGCAAATCATCCACCTCGCCGTTGACCAGCACCAGAGAAGATTCTGTGGAAGGGGTGATGTCCCCCACCTGAACGATCTCCCGGAACATCGAATAAAAAAATAGCGGGAGCCGGATTTGAACCGGCGGCCTCCGGGTTATGAGCCCGACGAGCTACCAGACTGCTCCATCCCGCGATTTGGGGTAAATATTTTAACGAGCGCACGTGCCCGTGTCAAGAACCATTTTTCCTGTAAGCCTTCCTTCAATTTACGGGTTTCCACCCCGTTCGTAACAGAACCCAGCCAAAGGAGACGGCGAAAAACAGAAACGTCAAACGGCTGAAAACGAACCTGTCCGACATGTGCAATTTTTATTCCCGTTGTCCCTGTAAGTTTTCGACAGCCCCAGCACTCATTAATTCCCGGGATAACAGACCGATCCTGCGTCCGAGTCAAGGTGAGTTCCTTCATGTTCTCCGTCCGGGCCGATCAGAATAGCGAAGCCCATCAGACGCTCCATAACGCTCGCAGTGTCCTCCCCTGACGAGCAGGAGCGTTCGTTTAGCTCCACAGATGAAATCATAACCGGCAGGGGCCCAGGAACGATGAGAGGGATTGAAGAACAGGTGTTCAGCAGGTGTGAGGCCTCTCGGACCGGCTTATCCGGAGGAACTGGACGCTCCTTGAGACCCGGATGCCGTTGTGATCCCCGTTCCGGATAGAATGGGGTTGATGGTCAATCTCACGAGCGTGTGCTTTTGGGCATCCGAAAGTGGAAGTTCCCGGATCCGATCAAAGAACGCACTTAATTTCGTTAGCTTTTTCCGGGCGTCTCCCTCCGCCGACTCGCGGAGCCGGTTGATCATCGCAACCGCATCTTCCCCCTGGGGCCCCTCTTTCCCGGCCACCAGCTGTTCGATGGCCTGACGCATTTCCTCGTGCTGGAATCGCTGTATGAATCGACCACGGCGCCAATCAACCGTCTCCCGGGCAAACAAATCCATGTACTGTCGGGAAAGTGAAGGCTCAAGTATCCTCAGTGCGCCAAGCATGGTCCTTAGAGAAAGGTGAAACTGATCAGCCCCCTTCATCGACAGCCCCTTTTCAATTTCCGCACGGGCGTCCGCTCCGCGTCGAACCAGCCCATCGTACGCCAACCCACGCAGAAACCGAGCCCGGATGGCCGTCTCCCCCGTTCCCTCAATCAGGGGGTCAAGGGTGTTCAGGGCCTCGTTATACCGCTTCAGCTCAAGCTGACAGCGCCCTATCTTCAGCCGAATTTGGGGCGTCTTTGTTTTTACTTTCGATAGGTGTGCCAGCGCCCCGCTCCACTGTGCCTGACCGGCCATGGCATAGCCGAGTTCACGTTGAAGCGGGTCCGGCGTCCCACCGATCACCCGGCGTGCCACGGACAATGCATTGTACGCTTTGTCATGCACGGAAAGTCGATTACGAATGTATCCAAGCAGATACCAGGCCTTCGGGGAGCCCGATTCATCGTCGATAAACGCTTCGAGTCGGGATGCTGCCTTCGTATAGTTTCCCTGTTTGACGTGTGACAGCACGTCTCCCGGCACGTCACTTGACAGACCGGATAGCGTGGGTTCGTCATTCTGGGCAGGAACCGTGACAGCGGTCAGCGCGAGGAATGTGATTGCGAGAACTGCAGGTGTCAGAAGCGATTGGTCCTGGTTCGAGTGGATCATTAGCTGGTTCATCACGGCAGCATCCCTTCAGAATCGCATTCATAAATATGAAGAATTTTTCATTTTACAGGAATGTCCATCTATTTCAAAAAATCACGAACATTTTGTTCACAGGAACGTCCATTCACTTTGCGGAATCCGGTACCGGAGGCAGGTGACGGAAGGCATACTTGAACCGGTTGGAAGAAAGCGATTTGAACGACCGTTAGCCGGTACCTGACACGTCTTCAGAACGTCTTCGTGATGATTGGTACAGGTACTACGATTCACTCCACTCAATCGAAAACGAGTCCGCCGTTTGCTCCTCCTGTTCCTCTGCGAGGTGCAGCGTGCTCAAGCGAGCGGCGACGTTTCGCCCGACGTCGATAAAGGACTTCGCCGCTGTCGACTCGGGGTTGTCCACGAGGAACGGGCGCCCTTCATCCATGCCTTCCGCGATGGTGGAATCAATCGGAATCTCCCCGAGCAACTCCACGTCGAACTCCTCCGCCGTACGGGACCCGCCGCCTTTCCGAAAGATGTGATGCACTTCCTCACAGTTGGGACACACGAACTGGCTCATGTTTTCGACGATGCCCAGGATCGGCACATTCACCTTCTGGAACATTTTCAGCCCCTTTCGTGCGTCGATGAGACTGACATTCTGAGGGGTCGTCGTGATCACGCCTCCGGTGAGCGGAGCGGTCTGCGTGAGCGTGAGCTGAATGTCGCCTGTGCCGGGCGGAAGGTCGATGATCAGATAATCCAGCTGGCCCCACACGACCCCGCTGAGAAACTGCTTGATCATGTTCGTAGCAATCGGCCCACGCCAGATGGTGGGGGCATCATCTTCCTCCTGCTGGAGCAATCCGATCGATATGGTGTGAATGCCATGTTTCTCAATCGGGACGATCTTCTTCTCGTCCGTGGCGGATGGTTTTTCATCCTCAATCCCGAACATCGTCGGAATACTCGGGCCATAAAGGTCCGCATCCATCAGCCCGACCGAAGCGCCGTCCCGAGCCAGGGAAAGTGCGATGTTCGCTGCAACCGTGGATTTACCAACGCCCCCTTTCCCACTGGCAACCGCCACGATGTTTTTTACGTCGCTGAGCGCGTCGAACTCCTCGCCCTGCTGTTCCGCCGATTCCTGCTGCTGCCCGGCGCCGGGCGCACCAGCACCGCCTGAACGACCCTGCGTGTCCGAGGACATTTCAATATTCACCCGTTTCACCCCCGGAATCGCATTGACGAATTCACGAGCTTCGTTTTCCATTTTGTCCTTCACCGGACAGGCGGGCGTGGTCAGGTTGACAGTAAACGCCACCTGTCCATCACAGATGCGCAGGTCGTCCACGAATCCAAGCGAAACAATGTCCTTGTTCAGATCGGGATCCTGGACGTTGCTCAGTGCCTCGAGCACGTCCTCCTCCGTCACGTTGCCGGTCTGTTCCTGTTCTTCTTTCTGCTGAACTGACATGGGTCCTCTG
>CAZQNZ010000107.1:0-8419 GCA_964594615.1 uncultured Planctomycetia bacterium | reverse complement strand
CGTGTATCAAATCCTCAGTAACGGATTATCGATACCGATGATCTTCGGTCTTGTTGTCCTGCTGGGCCTTTTCTTTAGTCCGCTCAACGCCTCCGCCGACGATGAACAGCTACCGAAAACACAGGAGGAAATTGAAGCCTACAAACAAACGCTGATCGAGGACTACCTCCAGCGAGTGGGGGCGGCCCGGAACAAAACGCCGGTCAAAATTGACTCGCTGACGGAACTGGCCAACTACGCCGGAAAAAGCAATGTCCACGTCCGAATGAAACCCGGCACGTATGACATCACTTTGGAGAACTACACGAAATTCCTTGACACGCTCGAGGAAATTGACGGCTACGCGAACCTGATTCATTTCAGCGGGGACCACAGCCTGTATGATCTGCGCGGGGTCACCCTGCGAATCGATACACGCATCCTCCCGTCCTACGCGAGAGAACTCGACATCGACCCGGGCAAGCACGGGATGGAAGAGGTGCTCGTGACGGGAAACAACCTGATCATTCGGGGATTGAGCATAAAGGATGTACATGAAATTCGTCCGGAGCCTCCGGAATCGATCCGGGCGAAGATCGTGGAGACGGACGCTTCACACCGGCCGGACCGGGTTAATTACAGTTTTGATGGCTCCGAACATACGTGGTTCAGTGCAAAAGGGGATGCGGAGTGGGTCATGTATCGACTGAACCGGACGATCACAATGGATTCGGTGACGATACAGGCCCGGGACAAACGCGCTGATTTCTCATTCGAGATTCAGATCGCCAGCGGTGATAACGATTGGGAAACCGTGTACGAAGGAGAGACGAGAGAAGACGGGGAGCCGAAGACGTACACGTTCGACCCGGTGAAGGCCGATCGCGTGCGGCTGGTCGGTCACGGGGACCAGCGCAACTGGAACGTATTCAGTGAAGTACGCATCGACGACCTGAACTGGCCGGCGGCCTATCCGGAAGGCAAGAACTATGCGCCGTCCCGATCGGCACGCACCCTGAAAGTGCTCGGTGAACATATTCTGTTTCATGACGTGACCGTTATGTCCCGGGGCTCACAACCCTATGGATACGGTCGGTTGCTGGGAAAAGGCGGCGGGAGTCCGGTTGCGTTGCATAAACACTCCGCGGTCGCATCCGGCGGAGATCAGCTTGCCTTCGTGGAGTGCGAGGTGTATCCACGCTCCTACGGCCACGCCTGGGGATGGGGGCTGAACAACGACATCACCGCGATCAACTGTTACATCGAAGGGGAGATTCGCTCCACAAACGACATGCTTGAAGAAACAAATAGTCCCGTCGCTCGAGCCGATTACCAGAACTACTGGACCGATGAACGCATCAAACCCGGTATGGTCGTTTCCCTGCATGAAGATACGTTTCGGTCCTATCCTCATCCGTACAAACCCAAAGGCCGCAAGCCGGGTACGGTCCGGTTGCTGGGTTGCACGGTGAAATACACCAGTAGTGGGACGGCACTGGCGGGGTCCTATAAAGGCGATGTGTATATATCAAACATGACGGCGATCGGTAACACACAGAGGGGGTATGCCGTTCCATCGGGAGCGACCATCGTGAACAGCTCGAGTGACATCCGGTATGCACCGGCCCTCCAGATGCGGCCGTCCAACGATATTACGATTGATCTCAACCTCCTGCCATCGCCGACCCCCGAGACCGTCAACCGACATCGCCAACCGGGCCAGTACGACATCAAATATGACAATACGCCCGGAGGGTATACGAAATACACGGCGTTTATTGTCGGTGATAACCATGAGATCTCATTGAGCGCAAACAAGGATCTACAACTCTCCGAACCGATACCCATCGTTCTGGGGTACTCAAGGGGCAAGTACAAATCCGCGGAAAACGTCGAGCTGAAGAACACAACAGGCCTACCGATCATCCTGACGAAAAAAACGGAGAACTGCACCATCCACACGAACGGAAAGGTCATCGACAACGGCGAAAACAACACGATTAAACGGTTATCACGGTAGCCGTGTTCCTCGGATTTAACCCCCCCTTTCCGTTAGAGCTCGTCTGAAAAAAGAACCTATGGCATCGGGAGCATTGAACATTGAGACACCATGCATCTGGGCTATAATTGATTTTTGGAACTGAAACCGCCTGACGGAAGATAGATGTCCCCATCGGCGGTTGCGACTCACCTGTACTGTAAACGAAGTTTGGATGCAGGAGAATTGAGATGACAACACGTCGTTCGATGGTTTTGTTCTGTTTGCTGGTGGGATTCGCTCAGGTCCTTTTCATTGCATCTGTACAGGGACAAACACAGGACCGCCCAAACGTGCTGTTTATTCTTGCGGATGACCTCGGACAGCAGGACGTAAGTCCGTATAACCCGGACACGTTCTACGAAACGCCTCACATTCAGCGGATCGCCGACACGGGCGTGCGCTTCACCGACGCGTACGTGTCCAGTCCCGTGTGCTCGCCGTCCCGATACAGTTTCATGACCGGGAAGTATCCGACGCGGGAAAACGTGACGAACTGGTTTTGTGGGAACCTATCCAGGCGTTACCGGGACGCGGCATTTCAGTGTGCGATGCCCCCCGGCGAGAGGACCATTGCGGAATCGTTTCAACAAGCCGGTTACACTACCTTTTTTGCCGGAAAATGGCACCTTGGCCCGGACGAGAAGCACTGGCCGGAACAGCAGGGATTTGATATCAATAAAGGCGGGTTCAGTGCCGGAAGCCCGGGCAACTTCAACGGATACTTTTCTCCCTACAACAACCCCAGGCTCAAGGACGGGCCCGACGGCGAGTACCTTCCCTTTCGACTGGCTGAAGAAACCCGTCAGTTTATCAAGGAACACAAGGAGGAACCGTTCTTCGCGTATCTCTCTTTCTACGAGGTGCACACGCCATTCCAGGCCCCGGACGACATGGTGAACCGGTATAAAGACAAACGGAAACAGCTCGGGTTGAACGACGTCAACGAGTTCGGGACGGTGGAGCAGATCTGGCCGAACGCTGGTGAACAACGGAAAATACGGGTGCGACAGGGTCACCCCACCTACGCCGCCATGGTGGAGGCGATGGACCGGGCCGTCGGTCGGGTGCTCAACGCACTGCAAACGGCCGGCATCCGGGACGAGACGATCGTGGTGTTCACCTCCGATCACGGGGGACTGGCCACCAGCGAAGGCCATCCCACGTCCAACCGTCCCCTCCGAGCCGGGAAAGGGTGGGTGTACGACGGGGGGTTGCGCGTTCCATTGATCGTGCGCGTTCCCGGTATGACGGAGGGGGGAGAGGTGTCCCGTGAACCGGTGATGAACACGGACCTGTACCCCACGCTGCTGGAGGTCGCGGGCCTCGAGAAACGACCGAATCAACACAAGGACGGCACATCGTTTGCTTCCCTGCTGAACGAACCCGACGGGACCTCGTTCGAACGCGACCCGTTGTTTTTTCATTATCCGCACTACAGTCCCCAGGGTGGACCACCGGGGGGCGCCATTCGAAACGGCCCGTGGAAACTGGTGGAACGGTACGAGAACGGTCAGGTCGAACTGTACAATGTCCGAGCAGATGTTGGGGAGCGGAAAAATCGAGTGAATCAGCGGCCCGATCTCGTGCGGCGGATGCGAAACCGTCTCCACGAGTGGTACCGGGAGGTGGACGCGAACTTCCTGCGACCGAAGGACTCGTATACTGACCCCTGGCGGCCGGAGTAGTACGATAAACGACCGATTTCTAATCGCATATTTCTCAGCGCCCCGTCCGATTCAGATGGGACGCCGAACCCTGCTGCTTTCCGGTGATGACCATACCGACGATCTTGAGACGGATGAACCGGGAGGAACACCGGCCCGGACGACCTCCTGGTTTTGCACTCCGAAGGTGGACCAGGGACTCGTTCAGGGACTGTTATCGAACAATCGAAGTTTCAGGCGAATTACTCCTGGGAACTGGTCGTGGATGAAGGAACGCATCAGCTTCAATCATTCGAAACAGAGGAAGCGGACCCCGTTCTAAGCAACACCGCAGCCGGAAATCCCGCCCTCAAACCGGACACCTGGCACCATGTCGTGGTACGCAAAGCCGGATCCGGCGACGAGTACAAGGGGGAACTGTACCTCGGCACGACCGAGGGGATAACGAAGGTGGGGAGCTACAACAGCAACCCCGGGGGACGGCAGATGTTCCGGATTGGAATCAACCGAGACCGCAACACACAATACCGTGCGGAACGTGCAAACGTGGCCGTTTTCCGAAACGACACGGTGTCCATCGAGCAACTGAACGAAGCCGGTCCGTTTGGTGACGTTGAAACAAATGAAAAATAAGAGGTCTCTGCTCGGTGAAATGAACGGCGGAGATTCCAATCAGGGAATGTGGGATGGTGCGTTCCATGACGATCCATTCCCTCGCGTTCGCTCGGGAATCCATTGATTGATGGTTGACCTGTATTTATCCCCCGGTTCCTTCCGCCTTCGGCGTCGGTCACCGGCGGCTTCGATTCTTGTGCTTCCTCCGGAAGCTTCCCTAATAGAACGGTTCCCCGTGGGGCGGGCATCCCTGCCCGCCCGATCTTATCCCTTTCAAAACAGAACGCGGGCAAGGATGCCCGCGCCACGGGGTTCGATACGTAAGGGAAAAAACCCAACCCGTGGAACGGGTGCAGGAGTCGTAGCTCGGGGTGAAACCCCGTGTATCGTCACGAATACCCGACAATGCCGAACCCCTGAAAGGGGTGAAAGAAAAACAGAGAAACCCTGAAACACCCTCCGTTACGACCCTGCGAATGCAGATCCGTTTACCGAGCCAGTTCGAACGGTCCAATGTGACGGCCCATCTTGGTGTCACTCGGCGTCGACGATGGACGGTCGGTAACGTCTCCTTCTCGTTCCTTGACCTGCCTGAAACTAAACCGCTGACGATACGGGGGTATTTCAACGTGATTCCCCTTCTCCATGTGATTGCTGAGTCCCTCCCGATTCAGTGAGGATGGAATAAATGGTTTCCTCCACTCGTTCATGTCAACGGAAACAGGGACGATGTTCACCATTATTCGAACCAGATCATTGAGAGGTACACCATGACCCCACGTTGCAAACAACTGTTTTATGGATTGCACATTGTACTGTTTACAATGATTGTCGGTACGGCGTTGCCGGCCGAAGAAAAACCGGGTGACAAACCGGATCGAGTACTCGAAATTACGGGGACGGAATACCAGTTTAAACCGGACAAATTCACGGTCAAGGCCGGGGAAACCGTCAAAATTGTCTTCAAGAATAAGGGGACCATCTCGCACGACTTTTTTATTAAAGAGCTGGATTTTCAGACGGACCCCATTCAGCCGGGAAACAAGGTGAATTACACGTTCACTGCACCGGAATCGTCCAGCACCCTTCATTTTGAATGCAAAGTCGCGGGTCATGCCCCGGCGGGAATGAAGGGGACCATCCAGGTAAAAAACGATGGCACGGACGCTTCCAGAGAAAAGAAAGCGGTATCCAAGAAGTCCAATAAAAAGGAACAAAAAAATGACCAATCCGCTTCGTCCGATCCGAAGAGCAAACCTTCCGAAGCAGAAAAGCTCACGCAGTCCCTGCACAACCGGATGGCCGAACGTCGGCAAGCGGACCTCAAATCCGGGTGGGGAGTCGTTACGGGAACGGTCAAGCTGTCAGGAGAAAAGCCGGCCCCGTACAAAAATCCCGGAACGAAGGCGTTCGAAAAGCAGTGTGGATTTGAAGGGGCCATCGAAATTCAGTACGTGCAGGTGAATCAGCAAACGAAGGGCATTCAGGACACGCTTGTGTACGTGGAAACGGTGGACGCCGTTCACGAGAATTTACTCCCGCCGAAACAAGCCAAGGTTCTGCAGAAACACTGCCGTTTTCATCCCCACGTTCAGGTGGTTCGAACCGGCGGAACACTTGAGCTGCTAAACAGTGATCCGGCCGTCCACAATTTTAATTACAAGCCCACCTCGGACAACAATTTTGTCAAGGGAAATATTGTTCAACAGGCAGCGTCGAATAAACCGAAACAGGATCAAATCGATGTGGGAACGACGGATGTGTATTCCTCACAGTGCAACGTACATCCCTGGATGAACGGGATGTTCCTCGCCATCGATCATCACGGGTACGACGTGACCGGTAAAAAAGGCACCTATCGAATTCAGTTACCCCCCGGAACGTATACGTTACACGTGCGACATTACACACAGAAAAAGGCAAAGACCGTTCAGGTCACCGTTCCGAAAGGCGACGAGAAACAGAAGAACATTTCCCTTCGTCTGAAATAAGAAAAACGAATTATTATTTCATGAAATAATATATTTGTCCGAGACGTTAACAAATGAGGTACGGCTGTGAAGCTGCATCCTCCCCTGGTGTTCGATGCCGTGCCCTCAACGACAACCTATGAATTTCATTGTTTCCAGTGAGGAGGTTAGACGATGAAGACCAATCGAGCCGTACGTTTCCTATCCGTTCTATTTAGCGTGGCCGTTCTGGTTGCGTGTTCGTCCACCGGTTCCGTTGAGGATCCGAAGGACACCGTTCCCCGTCAGCTTTCAGCGAAACAGAGTGGGGGCGAAGCGTACTGGGTTCTTCCCGGACCCCGGAAACTGAGTCCCACGGTCTTTGGAACCAAAGAAAACCCCAAACGACTGGTCCAACCGAAGATTGATCAGGCGAAAGGAACGGTTCCGAAGCTTCTTAAAAAGCTTCCATTGCTTGTGGGATTACCGATGGACGGTCCATGGGGCCGCCACTCCGTCAACGGGGGACAGGTACTGAAGCACGGGTCCCCGTTCGGCAACAAGATGAAACCGGTGAAAGGAAACCACAAGTTTCAGGTCAAGTTTGAGGACCGTCAGCTGGACGACTCCGGGAGTTCCATTGTGAACACGGATGACAAGATCTCGTTCATGGCGAAATTCAACGATCCGCAGGGAAACTCCTACGTCGTGAAGTCAAAAAAGGCCTTTAAACCACCCATTCCGGGCTGGCAGACGCAAGGAGGCGTTCTGATGAACTCCTACATCGGGGGAACGACCGGAACGTTCATTCCGTTGTTGCCGAAGGCCTACTCCCACGCCACCTTCTGGGGCGTCGGAAAAATCAAGGTGAACGATAACAAACCCGTACCGCGAGTGGTGGTCTTCTACATGACGGAAGACGTCCGTGATGGGAACGGCAAACTCGCACTGGATGAACAGATGCCGCTCAATCCAAACGGAGTACAAGCACACCTGCTTGTGCCACCCATCGAACCCGTGCTTGGAAAAGGTCCGGTTCCGAATCCGGTACCGACAGCGTTTGACCTTCCGGAAAAAGCACCGAAGGACAAACAGCCGTTTATCAGCATCTATTACCCGAACCCGACCATTACAAGCGGTCACAAATACGTAAGATAACCAGGGGAAAAGAGGGGTCTGGACCCGCACTTTTGCGGGTCCGGACCCCGTATCTCTACTTGAATCACCACATTTTACCAAATAGCAAACCGATGAAAAAACAGAACCGAACCGTTCGAATTGTACTTTCACTCGTTTTGATGGTAGGGGTTGTCGGGGGAACGGCGAATGAATCCGTCGCACAGCAGGACAAGAATCTGTACGATACACCACGCAAGTTAACGGTCAAGCAGGAACCGGGAAATGTGTTTTACTGGGTCGCACCCGGGCCACGAAAGCTCAGTCCAAAGGTCTTCGGCTCTCCCGGAAATCTGAGGGAAGAAGCCACACTGGAACACAAACTGTCCGTTGCAAAAAACAAGATCGATGCCGGACAGATGCCGTCAAGCGTGGTGAACATGCTTCCGAACGTCCCTCAGCTCGTTGGCCTCCCGAAAGAAGACTGGCAAAATGGAACCATCGTGAAGGGACGGTGGGACCGGGATAACCGAACCCTCGTCAAAGACGAGGAGTCGGATGAATACTGGTACACCCGTCCAACGTTCTTCAGTAACATAGCGTATCCCGTTCCCCCGAAAAAGGGAAAGAAAAATCATTTTAAATTGACGTACATTGATCGACAGAAGGCCGATCAACCGGGTCCGCCCGTGGAGACAAAAGACGACGTGGATCTGGAGATCGAATTTCATGATCCGGACGGTAACAAATACCGACTGGAAATCTTCCAGACGTTCATGCCGCCCCTGCCCGGTTATCAAACCGAAGGCGGCGTCATTGTCGACGGGCGACACCATGGATCACTCGGCACCGGTTCCCCACTGATGCCGGAAGTGTACACGTACGGTGCTTACTGGGCAGTTGGTCGGTTGTGGGTGAACGGTGAAGGACCACAGGTTCGAGTCACCCACGCCATGACCACGGAGGTGGTCCGTGACAAAAGCTATCGTCTGGTAACGGATGAACGGATGCCCCTTTCCGACCAGAAGCGGCTTGTGTCAAGCCAGAAACACCAC